>VGOZ01000110.1 GCA_016875715.1 Chloroflexota bacterium
ATCCGTAGCGGGGCTGCACATCGACCGCCGCGGGAGCCGCGGCGCGCGCCGCGGCAGCCATAGCCGCGCGCATGACATCCGTCGTGACCGCGACCGGGGTCACCACGCGGACTGGCGACTCGGTGATTCGGGCGGCGAGACTAGCCGGATTCAGCGACCACTGCGCGGGAACGGAGCCGGCCGCGAGCGTGCCATCGGTCAGTTCCGGCACCATGGCCACGATGAGCTTGCGCTCCTCGAAGGTGCCGTCGGTCGCGGCGGTCCAGAGCGTACTGGGGATTTCGACCAGTTCCGGCAGCGTCGACGGGGGAATCGCGACGTCGGCGCCGACGAGCTTGCGCGCGCCGTAGAGCCGCTCGATCGCCTGCACCACCTCATGGTCGCTCTTGCCGACCTTCCAGCTCGGCGCGGCCGCCTTCGCCATCGCTCCGAAGTCGCCGGCCAGCCAACTGGTGAGAAAGCCGGCGGCGGCGCGTTCGGGGCTGTTCTGGCGCAGTCGGCTCAGGTCGGGTCTGGGAAAGAGCGATGCCGCCTGCCGGCGGCTCGTAGGAGCAAGGCCGGACGGTCCCATCGTTGCGACGGCCGGCGCGGGTACGGTCGCGATCGCGGGAAGGGGAAGCGTCGCCGCGGTGGGAGGCGGCCGGGTGAGGGCGGCGACGAACCCGACCATCAGGAGGAGGCCGAGCACGGCACCCATGAGCAGCCACGGCGTCTGCCATCGTTGCGAGGCAGTCGCGGGCTGAGGTGAGGCAACCTGCGCCATTGTCTAACAAGGTATCGCCACGTCACGCGCTGTCAAGTAGGCAATGATCGTGTCTGTTTCCCTACTTCTTGCACCACGCCCTTGACCGGGCTGATAGGATGCGCTGCGTGAGGCCCGCCATTCTGGCCGCGATTGGCCTCCTGCTCTTGGCGTGCAGCGGGCAGCGCGCTCGCAGCCAGCGCCCCCGCCTCGCCCACCGGTGACGGTGATCGTCGTGACGTCGCTCGAGGTGCCGACTTCGGCACCGACGCCGAAACCCGTCCCGACCGCGGCCCGCGGCCAGCCACGTCCGACAAGCGCACCGACTCCACCGCCGGCGGCGCCCGGCAAACCAGCACTCGATCCCAACCTCGTCGCGTTCGCGCTCCAGAGCAGCGGCCTGCCCATCAGCGGCACACAGGTGCTCACCGCCGCGACCGATCCGGACAAACTGCTCGGTCAGCCCGGCCAGTACTCGGGCAAGGTCTCGTGGCAGGACCCCCGTCTCAACAACAACTTCGGGCTCGCCGAACTGTTCGCCGATGAGAAGACCCTCAAGGATCGCGAAAAAGTGCTCGCTGCCATCGGAAACGAGAAGTTCGTCGCCCAGGCGGCGAGCAAGGCGCTCTTTCGTCTCCCCCGCGGGGTGACGCTCGAGCAGGCCAAGCAGTACGAGGCGGCCTTCAAGAAACTGGGTGGCTGACCCTCCCCATCGCCCGAGGATTGGCATCGTTGGGACCGGATTCATCGCCCGGATCCATGCCGAAGCGTACCGTCGCCTGCCTGGTCCCGGCGTCGCGCTGCACGCAGTGACGTCAGCCCGGCCCGAGCGAGCGAAGGCGTTCGCAGCCGAGCATCGCGTGGCGACAGTCGCGCAAGATTTCGACTCTCTGCTGGCAGACCCGGCGGTGGACGCCGTCGATCTATGCGTGCCGAATCACCTTCATGCTCCGTTCGCGGTTCGGGCCGCTCGCGCCGGGAAGCACGTCATCGTCGAGAAGCCGCTCACGGGCGCGTTCGAGCGGGTCGGCGATCCCACGGGTCTCCTCCACGAGGCGATCGCGAACTGCGACGCGATCCTCGATAGTTGCGATGCCGCCGGTGTGCGCCTCATGTACGCCGAGAACTGGGTCTACGCACCACCGATCCAGAAGGCTCGCCGTCTGTTCGCCGCCTCGAGAGGTCCGATCCTCCGCATCGAGGGTGAGGAGTCGCACTCGGGCTCCCACGCCGAATATGCGCGACGCTGGGCTACGGCGGGGGGCGGCTCCCTGCTCGGCAAAGGGTGCCATCCCCTCGGCGCGGCGCTCTATCTCAAGCGCGTGGAGGGAGAGGCCCGGCTCGGGCGGCCGATCCGTCCCTTGGCAGTGGTGGGCGCCACGGCGCGCCTCACCGCCAGTACGGCTCACGCCGCCACGCCACAGAGCTACCTTCGCTCGGGATGGGTCGACGTCGAGGACTGGGGCACGATGATCGTCACGTTTGATGATGAGACCGTGGCGCAGATCACCGCAGCCGACACGGTTCTTGGCGGCATCAAGAACTACCTGGTCGCCTACGGCGCGAACGCGGTCGTCCAGGCGAACATCAATCCGAACACCGCGGTGG
This sequence comes from Chloroflexota bacterium, assembly GCA_016875715.1. Lineage (GTDB taxonomy): Bacteria > Chloroflexota > UBA6077 > FW602-bin22 > FW602-bin22 > VGOZ01. Next base: position 2,351 of record VGOZ01000110.1, read on the forward strand.
TCGCCTACGCGCCGGCACCGGAAATCTTCGGTAACGAACACATCGCCGAGAAGATCGAGACCAAAGCGGGCTGGACATTCCCGGCGCCGGACGAGGACTTCATGACCGGCTATCCCGCCGAGATCGATGATTTCGCGACCTGTCTCTCGACCGGTCGTGCTCCCCAGTCGGATGGACGCCTGGCCCGCTACGTCGTCGTCACAACCTACGGCGCATACCTCTCCGCCGCGACGGGTCAGCGGGTCGATCTCCGCCCTTACCTCACCGACCGGTAGGCCCGCGTGACCGAGGTCGGTCCGGCCGCAGGGTATGCCGCGCTACGGGTGCGGGTGCGGGCACTGTGCGCCGACTTTCCGGATGCCTACTGGCGCGACCTGGACGCGCGGCGGGCCTACCCGGAGGAGTTTGTGGCGGCGATGACCCGGTCGGGTCTGCTCGCCGCGCTCATCCCTGCGGCCTATGGGGGCGAGGGGATGTCGCTGGCCGAGGCCTCGGTCGTCCTCGAGGAGGTCAACCGCTCGGGCGGCAACGTGGGTCCGGCCCACGCGCAGATGTACGTGATGGGCACGATCCTCCATCACGCCAGCGAAGAACAGCGGCGGCGGTGGCTACCACCCCTCGCGCGCGGCGACCTCCGCCTCCAGGCCTTCGCGGTCACCGAGCCCGAGGCCGGGGTGGACACGACCCGCATTGCGACCTTCGCACGCCGCGACGGGGATGAGTACGTCATCTCCGGGCGGAAGATCTACATCTCCCGCGTCCTTCAATCGGACCTGATGCTGCTCCTGGCTCGGACCGCGCCGCGAGCCGATGAGGCGCGCCGCACCGACGGTATGAGCGTCTTTCTGGTCGATCTCCGCGAGACGAGGGGTGCGATCGAGGTCCGGCCGCTGCGGATGATGATGAACAACCACGTGAACGAACTCCGGATGCACGACCTGCGAGTACCGGCGGAGAACCTCATTGGCCCGGAGGGGGGTGGCTTTCGCTGCATCGTCGATTCCTGGAATGCCGAGCGGATTCTGATCGCCGCGGAATGCGTCGGCGATGCGCGCTGGTTCGTCGAGCGTGCGGCCCGGTACGCCTCGGGACGGGAGGTGTTCGATCGCAAACTGGGCGCGAATCAGAGCATCCAGTTCCCGATCGCGGCGGCGTACGCGCAGACCGAGGCCGCCGACCTGATGCGCTTCCGGGCGGCCGCGCTCTACGACGCGGGACAGCCAAGTCGCGCCGAGGCGAACATGGCCAAACTGCTGGCCGCGAACGCCTCGTGGGCGGCCGCGAACGCCTGCGTGGACGCGCTCGGCGGCAATGGCTTCAACGCCGAGCACGACGTCGAGCGCAAGTTCCGCGAAACGCGCCTTTACCAGGTGGCGCCGATCTCCAACAACCTCGTCCTCGCCTACCTGGGGCACCGCGTCCTGGGTATGCCCCGGAGCTACTGAACCGGACCGTGGGGTCCGCGCTCAGGTCCGCGCCGGTCCGTAGAGGGCCTGTCCGGGCTTCGCGCCGGTGTGCGTCCCATTCTGGAGCACTCTGGTGCCGTTGACCCACACGTCGCGGATGCCCACCGATACCTGATGCGGCTCGATGAACGTTGCCCGATCGATCACCGTCTCCGGGTTGAAGACGACCACATCGGCCTGGAACCCAATGCGGATCTCGCCCCTCCCGTGCAGATAGAGGCGGTCTGCGACCGATGACGTCATCTTGCGGATCGCGTCCTCCCAGGTCATCACGCCCTGCTCGCGCACGTACCGCCCCAGGATCCTCGTGTAGGTTCCATAAGCACGCGGGTGGACGAGGACTCGATCCGGACGACTTGGGTCGATGCCCGGCGCGTCGGTGCTGAACTTGACCCACGGCTGGCGCATCTGAAGCGGCAGGTTCGCCTCGTTCATCAGGAAGTAGATCGCGGCCGCCCATGGTCCCTCGGAAAGGACGATGTTCATCAGCGTGTCGGTCCACGCCTCACCTCGCATCGTCGCGACCACGTCAAGCGTCTTGCCGTTGTATTGCTGGTGCTCGGCGCGACGCAGGCCGACGACGAGGACGCCATCCGGGCCGGCCATCGTCCCCCGCGCGTTCGGGCCGAGCATCTCGGCGGTGATCCGCTGGCGCGTGGCCGGATCGCGAAGATTCTGTTCGAACTTGCCATCGGCCTGCACCCAGTCCGGCATCGCCGCGGCCAGACCTGTGCCGGACGCGACATAGGGGTACATGTTGGCGGCGATGTCGACGCCGTCGGCGCGGGCCTGCGCGATCGCCGCGACGGCTCGCTCCATGAGTGGCCAGTTCGCCGCACCCGTCACCTTGAGGTGGTAGATCTCGACCGGGCAGTTCGCGGTGCGGCTGAGGTGGACGTTATCGGCGATCGATTCGAGGAGACGACTTCCTTCCGAACGCATGTGCACGATGTAGACGCCGCCGGCCCGGCCGACCTCGGCAGCGCCGGCGATGAGTTCCTCGTCGGGCGAGAAGGAGCTGGGCGGATAGATGAGCGCCGGGGCAATGCCGAAGGCGCCATCCGCCATCGCTTCGCTGGTCGCCCGCCGCATGAGCTTCAGTTCGTCGGCGCTCGGCGCGCCGTCCCGCCACCCCATGGCGAACTCGCGCACTGTCGCACCGCCCAGGAACGACCCGACATTCACCGACACGCCGCGGGCAAGCATCGCGTCCATCCAGTGACCGAAGCGGGTCCACTGCCGCGCCTCTCGCTCCAGTTCTGCGGAGACGACTCCGAAGCCGCTCAAGAACGGCGATTGACGGAGGCCGCCGAACGGCCCGGGCGTCCAGAGTTCGCCCATGATCTCGGTGGTGACGCCCTGGGTGACCTTCGAGATGGCCCGGCCATCGGAGAGGAAGGGGATGATCGAGTGGCTCTGGATATCGATGAAACCCGGGCAGACGATGTGCCCGGTGGCGTCGATCACCGTTCTCGCACCCGCCGGATCGAGCAAGCCTGGCGGGGCAATCGCCCTGATCCGCTGGTCTGCGATCGCGATGTCGGCGTAGCGCCACGGGTTCCCCGATCCGTCGATCAGACGCCCGCCACGGATGAGCGTATCCAACGGGCGGCGAGTCTACATGGTCGCGCGCTGAACTGCGGTGGCCTGAGACTACCCCTTCTTGCGCGGCAGCGCCCGGGCGCCGCGAGCGAGGGTGGACCCCACGAATGTCCGGATCTCCGACGGACACGCCTCGTGCCGGCAATCGAAGCGACTGGATCAGCGCGATCGAGGGCGACCGGGCACCGCGCAGCGGTGTGGCGGAGGCGCTGCGTTCGACCGCCGTGATCGAGGCGGCGATGAAGTCGGTAAGCAGCCGGCGGTTCGAAAGCGTGGCCGTTCCGACAGACTGAGCCCCGTCGCGGGCGTCCGCCAACACTTGTGAGTGCGGAGTATTCGGTCGGGACGTTCCGGTCCGAGCCGGCGATCATGGCGGCGATGACCGACTACATCCTGCTCCTCGTCGCGCTGCTCGGCGCGACCGTCCGAGCCCGCGGCGATTTGGTCGCCGAGGATCTCCTGCTGCGCCAGCAACTCGCCGTCCTGACTCGGCCCACGTGCAAGCGCCCGCGCCTGTGCGCCCACGACAGGCTCTTCTGGACGATGGCCCGTATGGTTCGGCGCGATCGGCGCCGACACCCTACCCTGGTCACGCCCGAGACGGTCGTTCGCTGGCACCGCCGAGGCTGGCGGCTCTTCTGGCGGTGGCGGTCTCACGCCCGGGCTGCGCAGCCGCGCCCGAGCGCGGAGGTCCGCGAGCTGATCGCCCACATCGCCCGGAGAACCCGTCCTGGGGCGCCGAGCGCATCCGCGGCGATTTGCTCAAGCTGAGCATCGTGGTCAGCAAGAGCTCCGTCCAGCGGTACCGGCATCGCGGCCCAGCCCGCCCGTCGAGCCAGAGCTGGCGGACGTTCCTCCGCAACCACCGCCAGTGCATCTGAGCCGTGGAGCTACTGACCGTGCAGGCGCTCACGTTCCGGAGGCTGTACGTGCTCGTCTTCATCGAGCACGCCCGGCGCGAGCTCGTCCACCTGAACGTCACGGCGCACCCGACCGCCGCTTGGGTCTGGCGCCAGCTGATCGCGGCCACCCCGTGGGGGTGCGCGCCTCGGTACCTGGTGCGGGACCGGGATGCGGTCTACGGTCGCGACTCCGTCCGGCGGGCGCGAGACCTCGGCATCGAAACGCTCCTCACGCCCATCCGGGCGCCGAAGGCGAGCGCGATTGCCGAGCGGCTCGTGGGGACGCTGCGGCGAGAGTGCCTCGACCGGCTGATCATCGTGGACGAGGCGCACCTGCGCGCGGACCTGACCGAGTTCGAGCGCTACGACAACGACTCCCGCCCGCACCGGACGCTGGCGCTGGAGACCCCGACGCCGGCGTCTCCGGTGACCGATGGACGGATCGCCTGTCTGACGTCTGCGCACCGGCGCGTCGGGGGGGGGGCGGGGGCGCTACCAGGTTCGCGATCGATCGGAGGGCGCCCGGAGGGTCGGCCGGCGGCAAGCTTAACTAAGCTAGATCTTCCGGCCTACCCACTCGATCCCGCGGGTGAGGACGGCTGAAGTTGGGGTCGGAATAAGCGGACTCGGCGTGGCCGGACTGGTAGCAGAAGATGCGCGCGTTCTTGTGCTGCCGCGTCCAAGCCAGCGCTCGGGTACTCTGGGGGTTGTCGGTGGTCAACAGCACTTGGCTGCCCTCGCCCGGCTCATCGAGCTTGAAGAACTCATCCGCGATCGCGAAGTCGCTCAGCCCCTGCGTGATCGGGTGGTCGCCGACGGCGACGTGGGTGTCGATCTCGGCGAGAGCGCAGCCACGGAGCTTTCGGTTGCTCAGCCCGGTGATCGCGGTCCACGCGTCCGACACCGGGGTGTCGTGGAAGCTGAGCAATGCATGGTGCCACACGAAGACGCCGGCTTCCGTCTCGCCGAGACGGTCGAGCGCCTTCGCGATCGGTCCGTCCATGTCTTTGCGAACCGAGAGCGTGCCCCAGTAGTGCATGTTGTAGAAGATGTAGGCGTCGTACCATTCGCGGCCGACCGCGAGGTTGTCCAGATCCTGAGGGTACGGGTCGATGCCGTCCATGCGGCCGAACAGGGTACGGAACGCCGGAACGGGGAATGGATGCCCCCCGGTGACAACCGCCAGCTTCAGCTTCTGCGCCATCTGCTGCTCTCCTCAAACGAACTGGGTTTGGGAACACGCCGCCCAACGGGGCCGCGAAGCGGCCGCGTGCTGAGGCACGGCGCGCGGGCGCCGTGCCCGCGTGGTCGGCACGGCCGGCTGTGAACGCGCGAAGCGGCGGCGTGCTCGGCCGTGCCTGCGCCGGCCGTCATCGGGCCTGGCTCGTCGCAGCCCCGATGATCACGGGTCGGCCTTGCTGGCTCGACTCGGTCGTTCGGAAGACTGTCTTGAGCGCCATGATCGAGACGTCGCGGTGGAAGTGCGCCGGCGTGACGTTGAGTACCGCGTCGGCCTCGATCGAGAGGAGCGGCTCGTCGAGGGTGCCGAAAACGCGCACGCCTTGGAGCCCGCGCTGCGCGAGTTTCGCCTGCGGGACCTCCGGCACGACCTCGACGAACCCGACGTGCCGCGACTCGTCCGAGTCGGGCGCCGGCCCCATCCAGGCGTCTCTCGTGCGTCCCATCCCGACCTGGATCACCCGCATCGGTCTGCCTCCCACGCGATCGTCTCGGTTCGTCGATTCAGTGGCGGAGCCGCGCAGCATGGCATGGCGCCCGATCCCGCTACCGCCGCTCGGGCTGCGCGCAGCCAGCCGCGCAGTCGTCACCTCGTAACGCGAAGAGCGGCGCGGTGAGCTGATCGATCGGCGCATGGTCGTCCCGGAGGATCCTGGCCTGCCCGGCGGCCAGGAACTCCCGGAGCGCTTCGCCCTCCACGGTGGTCGTCGAGACACGGCGGCCGAGCCTTCGGTGGGATACGGCCGGGTCACGGAAGGCAGTCAGGTCGAGCGGCCCCTTTGCGCCGGCCACGACCAGCGTCTCGATCTCCTCTGGTCGGTGGTCGCCCCAACGCAAGAGATAAACATGCGGGAACACCTCGCCGATCGTCGCCAGGAAGGCGCGGACGACCGCACCGCGGTCGTAAACATCGATCACGTTGGCCAGGTAGACGCCGTCGTCGTTCAGCAGGCCGTGCACCGTCCGGGCGAACTCGACCGTCGTCAGGTGGTAAGGCATTGCCAGGTCGTTGAAGGCGTCGCCGTACACCAGGTCGAAGCGCGGTGCGTCGTGCCACGCCTGCAGGAAAATGCGGGCGTCGTGGTTGTGCGAACGGATGCGCGTCGCGCGGTCTAGCCCGAGCAGTTCGTGGGTAATCTCGGTGACCACTGGGTCGATCTCGACGACGTGGACCTCGCTGCGCGGGTAGACGGCATCGAGGTAGCGGGGCAGCGCGTAGCCGCCGCCGCCGATCATGAGCGCGCGGAAGTCGGGCAGCTCGGCCGCTTTCAGCGCGGTCATGTCGGCGTAGACGCGGAGGTAGCTGTAGCTGAGCCACCGCGGCTCGAGCGGCGTGACCTGGCTGTGGAAGAGGTGGTCGAGCACGAGTCCGTAGGTCGGGCCAGCCGCGGTATCGCGGTCGATCTCGATCACCTTGATGCAGAAGTACCCCGTCTCGCGCAAACAGGGCGCGCGCAGGAGAGGATCGCGCAGCCAAAGGGTGATGCCGACGACCACCACCGCCCCAGCGGCCACCGCGCGCCGCGACGGCGACGGCCACGATGGCGCCGAGGGAGTGACCGACCAGGACCTTCGGGCGTCCGACCTCCTCGCGGAGAAATGCGGTGACTCGCGCGCGTAGTCGATGGCCCGAAAGTCCGCGGCCCGATCGGATCGACCGT
>VGOZ01000111.1 GCA_016875715.1 Chloroflexota bacterium
CAGTCCCATCTTCTGCAGGGTCTCGAGGGCCGCGTTCAATTGGCCGCGGCCGCCGTCGATGATCAGGAGATCGGGGAGTCGTGACCACGTAGCGCGTTGCGGATGACCGGTCTCACCGGGCTCGCTGCGCCCTGCCCTTGCGAATCGGCGCCGCAGGATCTCCGCCAGGGAAGCAAAGTCGTTCTGACCCTCCACACCCTTGACCTGGAAGCGCCGATAAGCACGGTTCATCGGTTGCCCGTTCTCGAACACCACCATCGCGCCCACAGTAGACGTCCCCTGAACGGTCGAGACGTCGAAGCACTCGATGCGCCTGGGTGCATCCTGGAGGTCCAGGCGATCGGCGAGTTCGACGAGTGCGCCTGACGTCTTCTGCTCGTCGGCGAGCCAGCGGGCGCGCATCTGGCTCAAGACTTCGGCCGCGTTCGAGGCGACCAGTTCGACCAGTTGCCGCACCTTTCCACGGCGCGGGACGGTCAGCGCTACCTTGAGACCACCGCGACGCTGCTTCAGCCACGTCTCGATGATCTGCGCTTCAGCGACCGCGTTCTGGAGCACGATTTCGGGCGGAATGAATGCTGCCGAGTCATAGAACTGCGTGACGAACGACGTCATGATGTCGCGCGCGTCCCCGTCGCGCGTGCCCTCGAGGAGGAAGTCCTCGCGCCCGACGAGTTTTCCGCCTCGAATGAAGAACACTTCGACGCACGCATCGCCATTCGCTCGTGCAAATGCAATGACGTCCTGGTCCTTCATCGACGCGTCAACCACTCGCTGCCGCTGGGTGATCCGCTCGACAGCCTGCATCTGATCGCGGACGAAAGCGGCGCGCTCGAACTGCAACCGGGTTGCAGCTTCTTCCATGCGTTGCCGCAGTTGACGCACGATCAGATCGTGCTTTCCCTCGAGAAACAGGACGACCTGGTCGATCACGGCGCGATACTCGTCGGCGTCCGTAGCACCGATGCACGGGCCCAGGCAGCGATGGATGTGGTACTGAAGACAGGGGCGCGCGTCCTTGCCCGTGATCGCGATATGGCAGGTCCGGTAGGGGAAAAGCTTGTTGAGTAGATCGAGGGTCTTCCATACGGAGCGGGAGTTCGTGAACGGGCCGAAGTACTTTGCACCGTCTCGCGCGATCCGTCTGGTAATGAAGACGCGCGGCCACGCTTCGTCGATGCTCACCTTGATGTAGGGGTAGTTCTTGTCGTCGCGAAGCCGAACATTGTATCGCGGGCGATGCTTCTTGATGAGGTTGCACTCGAGGACGAGCGCCTCGAGTTCTGTCCCGACGACGAAGATCTCCCAGTCGACGATCTGGGCGACCATCTGGCGCGTTTTTCGCGCCAGGCCGGATCGCGCGAAGTACGATCGAACGCGATTGCGGAGATTGATCGCCTTGCCGACGTAGAGGACTTCTCCGGATGCCGATCGGTACACGTACACGCCCGGGCTCTCGGGCAGCGTACCCAGCCGTCGGCGCAGGTTCTCGGCGTCGAGCTTTGCGATCGGCCTCTCTGCGATCGACATAATGCGAGCACGCAATTATACCGGGGGTGCGATGCGGATCGTCTTTCTCGGCACGCCGGAATTCGCCGTGCCAGCATTGCGAACGCTTTACAACGCCGGCCACGAGATCGTGCTGGTCGTGTCGCAGCCCGATCGGCCCGCGGGTCGTGGGAACGCGCTTCGAGAGTCTCCGGTGAAACGGGTCGCAGCCTCGTACGATCTCCCGGTAGCGCAGCCGGAGACGCTTGCGAGAGTTGCCTTCGAGCACCTTCGGGCGTGCAATCCGGATGTCGTCGTCGTCGTGGCGTACGGCGCGATTCTGGGAAGAGACGTTCGGGCGCTGGGTCGGTTCGGCGCCGTGAACCTCCACCCATCGCTTCTTCCCCGCCATCGCGGTCCCGCACCTGTTGCCTCTGCATTACTTGCAGGCGACTCCTATACCGGGGCAACCGTGATGCAAGTCACAGCACGGCTGGATTCGGGCCCGATCCTCGGCCAAATGCCCGAGCCGATCAGCGCCGGTGATACAGCGGAATCGCTGCTCAGTCGCCTGGCAGTCCGCGGCGCGGTTCTGCTGCGGGAGACGATCGCCGCGCTGGCTCTTGGCCAAGTCCATCCCGAGACGCAAGAGGAGCGTCTCGCAACCTACAGCCGAAAGTTGACCCGCTCCGACGCCGCGCTCGACATCAGTGCCCCCGCCATCGAAATCTGGCGGCGTTGGCGTGCCCTCCAGCCGTGGCCCGGTCTGACGGCGGTGTGGGGCGACCGCCAGATCGAGTTGTTCGATGTCGCCGCCCGAAGCGACCGCGGCGGTCTACGCGTCGGACAGATCGGTCTCGCGGTGGGGAAGATCCGGATCGGTTGCGGGAGCGGAGCGATCGAGGTGGGGCGCATTCGGGAGGCTGGGAGGCGCCTGGTCACCGCAGAGGAGTACGTCCGGGGCGCGCCGGCAATCGTTGGCGCGTCCATCGCTGCCGCGAGCGTGCCAACCCCTCGCGTAGGCACTATTGCTGATTGATGATGCTCCTGCCGCGCTGGTACCTTTTTGCATGGAGGTGACGCGGGATGATCTTTGATCCTCTGTATTTCGTCTTCATGGTGCCAGGCCTTCTCCTCGCCTTGTGGGCTCAGGCCCGGACACGGGGTGCATACAACAAGTATTCCGAGTTCCGGAACATGCAGGGCATTACCGGCTCTCAGGTCGCGCGCACGATTCTCGACGGGAACGGCCTGTACGACGTCAGAGTCGAGGAGGTCGAAGGGGAGTTGACCGACCACTACGACCCGTCACAGCGGGTACTGCGCCTGTCGCCCGGGGTGGGACGGATCCCGTCCGTCGCGGCGATGGGTATCGCGGCGCATGAGGTAGGGCACGCGCTTCAGCACGCCCAGGGGTACGCCCCGCTCCGGGCCCGATCCGGTTTCGTTCCGGTCGCGCAGTTCGGTTCGCAAATCGGGTACTTCGCGCTGCTCGGCGGTCTGGTGCTGAACATTATGGGCCTGGCGGTCGTTGGACTCGTCCTCTTCGCCGCCGGCGCGGTGTTCGCGCTGATCACCCTCCCCGTCGAGTTCGACGCGAGTCGGCGGGCGTTGCTCGCCCTGGAGCGTGGCGGCCTCGTCAGTCGCTCCGAATACGGTGGCGCGAAGGATGTCCTCAACGCGGCGGCGTGGACGTACGTGGCCGGATTCGTTTCGAGCATCCTGATGGTGCTGTACTTCGCATTGCAGGTGATGGGGATGTCGCGCCGGAACGACTAGGGCGTGGCCCCTGCGACCGCTCGCGCACGCAACTGCCCACAGGCTGCGGCGATCTGACGGCCGCGGGTGTCCCGCACGGTGGCAGGTACTCCGAAGTCGTTCAGTGCGGTGGCCATCGCCTGGATGTGGATGCCGGGTGGAGGGCGCCACCTTCCGTCGAGCGATGGATTTACGGGGATGAGGTTCACATGCGCGAGGATGCCGCGCAGAAGCGAGGCGAGCGCGCGCATCTCGGCGAGCGAGTCGTTCACACCGGCGATGGCGGTGTATTCGAAACTGACCCGGCGACGCGTTTGCTGGACGTACGATCGGCAGGCCCCAAGGATGTCGGCGATGGGGTAGCGGCGATTGGACGGCACGAGGCTGCTGCGCAGCGCGTCATCTGTTGCGTGGAGGGACACCGCGAGGTTCACCGGTAGAGGTTCCCTCGCCAACCGTTTGATTCCAGGCACGATCCCCACCGTCGAGACGGTGATGTGGCGCGCGCCGAGACCGTAGTAGCGGCGATCGGTGAGGATCTGGATCGCGGACCAGACCGCGTCGTAGTTGGCCATCGGTTCCCCCTGACCCATCAAGACGACGCGGTTCGGTGGCTGACGGCGCTGCTCGCGCTCGCCCCCTCCGGCGAAGGCCAGAACCTGGGCCACGATCTCCCCCGCCGTCAGATCGCGGACGAACCCGACCTGGCCTGTGGCGCAGAACACACATCCCATCGCGCAACCGACCTGGGACGAGATGCATACGGTGTGACGGTGCGGGTAGATCATCGAGACGGCCTCGACGGTGCTCAGGTGGGCGAGGCGTGGTGCACGTCCGGTGGTACCGGCTCCCTCAGGGATCTCTGGTAGTGCGAACAGCATCTTCCGTGTCTGCCCGCCGTCGGTCTGCTGCGCACTGACTGGTCTCAGCGGGGCGATAGTGAAATCGGCGGCAAGGCGTGCCCTGAGCGAAAGTGAGAGGTCGGTCATCGCCCCCCAGTTGGCCGCACCTCGCTGGTAGATCCACGCCAGTATCTGGTCGGCGCGGTATGCGGGTTCGTTCAGTTGTCGCAGAGCGTCGCCGAGATCCGCCGCGGGAAGGCCGATGATGGCCCTCATCGGGGATCGTGGCGGCACTATCATCCGCGGCTCAATGGCTCCGGTAACGATCGGGATCACGGGCGGGTCTGCGTCTGGCAAATCAACTCTCTCGCGGCTCATTGTGGATGCCTTCGCCGATCGTTCGTGTGCAATTCTCAATCAGGATCAGTACTTCCGCGACTGGTCCAACCGGATGGGCGACGAGCAACGCGATCGGCTTCGGACCGCGAATCGGCCGGATTCCGTCCTCTGGCCTCATCTGGTGGATGCGGTCGACGCGATTCGCGGAGGCGGCGCCGCCACATTCCCCGTGCCGGGCACTCGGGGCGCGGCACGCCGCCTCGATCCCACAACCGTTCGGGCCAACGATCTGTTGATTGTCGAGGGTTTGTTCGCGCTGTGGGATGAAGAACTGCGAGCCCGCTACGACCTCACCGTCTTTGTCGATTCCCCCGACGATGAGCGGTTGCTCCGCCGCATCAACCGCGATATCAGCGAGAGAGGTTCGGATCTGGTCGGAGCGACCGCGTGGTATCGCCACGACGTGATGAACAGTTTCCCCCGTTTCACCAATCCGCTGCGATGGGCCGCCGACCTGATCGTGCCAAATCCGCTTGGAGAATCTGGCGCGCTGAATCCCCGCGCGGTCACTGGACTCGTCGCGGCGATTCAGCGGCTTCTGGACGCTAGATAGAGCGCCAGCCGGGGAGGTACCGCTTGCGGTACTTGGCGAATGCGGACGCGACGTGGACGATGGGATGGGAAGGCGAACCGAACACACGGGCGCCGACGAGCGCGCGGGCAAACTCCTCGCGCGAGGTGAACGACTCCATCTCGAGACCCACCCGGCCGGCCTCGGCGCCGATGTGCGCGTCGCTGCCCGCGGTTGCCAGGAGATGGCGTTCGCGGGCAAAGTCCGCGGCACGCGCGTTCAGGGCAGAACTGTGGAGGCGACCGTTCAGGACCTCCACCGCATCGATCGCGTGCGCGATGCGCCTTAAGGCCGATTCGCGGAGAACCGAACGCCGGATGCGATCAAAGGGGTGGGGTACGTAGACGAATCCGCCCTGTCGCCGAATCTCGCTCAAGGTCTCCTCGGGCGATAGGCGTGGCGGGATGAAACTCGTGAGGAAGAGCCCCACGATCTCTCCCTCTATCGTCCGAATCTCCTCGCCCACGATCACGCGAGGGGTAACCCAGCGATCGGCGAGTTCGAGCGCCCCGTCGATGCGGTTGTGATCGGTGATCGCGATCACGTCGATCGCCCGTTTCTCGAGGGCCCGCTTCAGGCCCGCAAAGGAGAGCTGGGAGTCTTCCGACCGATGCGTGTGGCAGTGGAGGTCGACGCGTAGTGTCGTCACGCCGCAGCCGGCACGGTGCCGCACAGCGCCTCCGCGCAGATGCGCGGCCCCGCGGCGGCCATTCGCCAGACGCTCCGCACGCGGTCGATGCGGCCCACGAGATCGATGGGCCCGGCGACCACGCGACCGTGCGCGCGGTAGATCGGCAGCAGGTCAGTCCACGCGCGTACTGAGTGGGCGCGGGTTGCGTCGACCAGTCGCTGTGCGACGACGTGGCGCGTAGTTCCGAGCCGACGCGCGGCGCCCGGCCAGGAGTAGCCCGCGATGAGGAGGGGCAGAATGTCGTTTGCGTCCACGGGCGGCAGGCGATGGAGTCGTGCGCAGTAGGCATCGCTGGCTGCCACAAGCCGCGCCTCAGGCGTCATCGGCGGCACGCCGCCGAATTCTCCGTGATGGGACGCGACGATGTGCTCGACGTGATCTAGACATTCTGGCGAAAGAGCGATTCCGACCTTATTGGCCGCGGCGCGCAGGACGTCGGTGGCGCGCGCCGCACCCCCGTGAGGCGAGGTGCGCATCCGCCGGCTGTGAGACTCACGCTCATTCCCCGCGTCGGTCGCCTTGTCCACGTCGTGAACCAACGAACCAAGGGCCACGCAATCGCCATCCAGGTGCCGTGCCCGCTCGCCGGCGTGAAGGGCAACATCCAGGGAATGGACGAGCACCGGTACCCCGCGATCAGACTTCGCCCACAGCGCCTGCATTTCCGCGGATCTGAAAACGGCTTCGACAAGCGGCGCCCGGGCAAACGACAGCATCGGGTTAATTCTACGGACGACCGTGCCGCCCCGGTCGGACGCGGGGCGTTACCAACCAACAATGGGAGTCGGGTAAGTGACGCGGACCGCACGGTCCGCACCGCACACGCCCGTGATGAGCGTGCTGCCCGATGCACGCGTCATCACCGGACCGAGGTCGTTCGACGTACGCCTGCACCATCCGGCGCGGCGAACGCGCCGGACGCCCATGACTACCGGGTCAGTCCGGGTAGTCCAAACGGGCTATTCCGGCGGTCCTAAGGCGAGCGGATACTTGTTCCCAGAGGTCGACCATCCGGTGGCTGTGCGGATGTAGAGGTGGAGGGTGGTCGGCCCTTTCTTCCTATCCCGGCTCAGTTGTGGTTCTCCAGGCGCCCGGCCTGGCGGGCGGCGCGCATTCGCGTGACAAGCAGATCCTGCGAGCGGGCGAACTCGGTCGCGCCGGCTTCCTGTGCCTGGCGCCATCGCTGCCGCGCGATCCCGCCGGGAGCGCGGTTCGCGACCAGAAGCCGGCAAAGGCTGTCGCGGGTCTCATCTCCCGGTGACGGCGCGAACAGGAATGCGACCAGAGAGCCGACCGCAAGGCCGCAGCCGAGACCGAGCGCGAAGAGGACGCAGGAGATCAGAAACCGCATCACAATCGGTTCCGCTCCCCCTGGATAAGCACGCCGAGGAAGCGACCCACCGCTGCCAGGAAGCTCACGAAGCGAATCAGCGGCATCACAGCCGTTTCGCCCGCGAAGTCGATGGTCCCGCGAGCACTCCGCGCCGTTTGGAGGCCTGTGTCCGCGATCGACTTGCCCGTTTCGGCTATCTCATTGACCTGATCCAGAAGATGCGGGGCGCGCCTCTTCACGAGAACGAACATGCGCCAGACAACGAAGGCGATTGCGCAGACGAGCAGCATCCAGACGATATGCAGCGTCGCCAGAAAAATGATCGCGATGTCTCGGACGGTCTCCAATCCCTCGCCTCGTTCTGCGGTGGTTCGGCGTCGCGGTTAGTGTAGGTCCCGACCAGCTTCAGTCGCGATCCATTCGATCCGGTGCCGACATGCCCATCAGCGCGAGGCAGTTGCGCAGGGCGATCCTGGTCGCGCGGACGAGTTTGAGTCGAGCCGCCGAGAGGTCCCGATCGTCGGTGAGAACGCGACAGTTCTCGTAGAACTGGCTGAACGCAGACGCGAGTTCTCGCGCGTAGTAGGTGAGGTGGTGGGGTTCGAGGCTTCGTGCTGCGAGGTCGACGACCTCCGGAAACTGGAGGATCTTCCGGATCAAGGCCAGGTCCTCCTCGGTGCTGAGGAGCCCAACCTCTCCACGCAGGCTCTCGTACCCCAGTTCCGCTGCGCGCCTCAGGATGCTCGACGTGCGCGCGTGGCCGTACTGCACGTAGTAGACCGGGTTATCGTCTGATTGTCGTGCCGCGAGTTCGAGATCAAAGTCGATGTGGGCACTTGTGGAGCGAGACAGGAAGAAATACCGCGCCGCGTCGGTTCCGACCTCGTCGATGACGTCGCGCAGGGCGACGTAGTCTCCCGCACGCTTGGACATCCGCACAATCTCAGTGCCCCGCTTGATCGTGACCATCTGGTGAAGTAGAACGGTGAACTGTTCGGGTTCTATGCCCAGGGCCCGTACGCCCGCCTTCATTGCCGGGACGTGACCGTGGTGATCCGCGCCCCAGACGTCGATGACCCGATCGAATCCGCGGATCACGAACTTGTCGTGGTGATAGGCGATGTCGGCGGCCAGGTACGTGGGCGCACCGTTCGAACGGATGAGGACGTGATCGCGCTCGTCTCCCAGTTCGGTCGAGGTGAACCACACGGCGCCCTCGCGCTGTGCGACGAACCCGCGACGCTCGATGTGTTCGATCGCGGAGAGGGTCGCGCCCCTGTCGTGGAGAGATTGCTCGCTGAACCAGACGTCGAACCGGATCCCGAAACGTTCGGCATCTTCCTTGATCGATCGGAGGACGATCGCCAGTCCTAACCTGCCCAATTCGCGTTCGGCGTCGGCCGCCGCCATGTGCGCGAAGCGATCGCCCTCAACCGCGCGAATCTGATTCGCGATCTCGATGATGGCCGGGCCGTGGTACCCGTCATCGGGCACTGCCTCGGCGATGCCCAGACTCTGGAGGAAGCGCGCCCGGATGCTGCGAGTGAAGGCCTGCAACTGATTGCCGGCGTCGTTGATGTAGAACTCGCGCTCGACGCGATAGCCTGCAAACGCCAGGAGGTGGGCGAGCGCGTCGCCCAGCGCACCGGCTCGGCCGGCGACCGCAGTCAGATAGCCCGTGGGATTCGCCGAGACGAACTCGACCTGGAGGCGCTTGCCGGCGCCGATATCCACACGACCGAAATTGGCGTCACGTTCCAGGATGCCGTCCACCTGAGACTGAAGCCACGCCGCGCTGATATGGAGGTTGAGGAACCCGGGAGCCGCCACCTCGACCCGTTCGATCGCGGGGTGGGGTGACATGCGAGCCGCCACTTGCTGCGCGATCGCCAGTGGCGGCATTCCCGCCGCCCGCGCCAGACGCAGCGCGAGCGAACTCGCGTAGTCGCCTCGACCGCTTGCCGTCGTCCGCTCGAGATGAGCGTCGGTGATACCGACCGCAGGGAGGTCGCCTGCTGCCTGCGCGGCCGCCGCGGCC
>VGOZ01000112.1 GCA_016875715.1 Chloroflexota bacterium
TCCCAGCGAACGAGGCTGACCACGCTCGATTCGACGTCGTTGCAGTCGATCCAGGCCGTTCCCTCGCGCGCGAGTTCCTGCAGGTGGAGCGCGCCCTCGGTCCGGTACATCCGATTGAGATCGTCGACGAGGCGGAGCGCGCCCTGGTGGGGCTCGTGATCGAGCAGGTGCCAGTCCAGGCTCGCATCGTGGTTCCACTCTCGCCACTGACCGAACTCGCCACCCATGAAGAGCGACTTCTTCCCGGGGGTGGCGTACATCCAGGCGAGGAGCAAGCGCAGATTGGCGAACTTCTGCCAGGGATCCCCCGGCAGCCGCCCGAGGAGCGAGCCCTTGCCGTGTACGACTTCGTCGTGGGAGAGAGCGACGACGAACGCCTCCGAGTTGGCGTAGAGCGACCGGAAGGTGAGTTGATGATGGTGGTACCGGCGGTAGATCGGGTCGGTCTGGAAGTACTTCAGCGTATCGTGCATCCAGCCCATGTCCCATTTCAGCGAGAACCCGAGACCGCCGATCTCGGTCGGGCGGGTCACCATCGGCCAGGCGGTCGACTCTTCGGCGATGGTGATCGCTCCGGCGAACTCCGCCGCCACGAAGCGATTCAAGTCCCGCAGAAAGTGGATCGCGCCGATGTTCTCGCGGCCGCCGTATTCGTTGGGGATCCAGTCACTCTCGCGGCGCGAATAGTCCAGGTAGAGCATTGAGGCGACCGCGTCCACGCGCAGGCCGTCGACGTGAAATCGTTCGAGCCAGAAGGCGGCATTGCTGAGGAGGAAGGAACGGACCTCGAATCGGCTGAAGTTGTAGATCAGGCTCAGCCAATCCGGATGGAATCCCTGGCGCGGGTCGGCGTGCTCGTAGAGGTGGGTGCCGTCGAAGGCGCCCAGCCCGTGCCAGTCGCTCGGGAAGTGGGAGGGAACCCAGTCCAGGATCACGCCGATGCCGCGTTGGTGGAGGTAGTCGATGAGGTACATCAGGTCTTCCGGCAGGCCGTACCGCGCGGTTGGCGCGTAGAGGCACAGCGGCTGGTACCCCCAGGAGCCGTAGAAGGGATGCTCGGTGAGGGGAAGGAACTCCACGTGCGTGAATCCCCGCGCCGTGACGTAGTCGGCCAGCGGCGCGGCGATCTCCCGATACGTGAGCCAGCGGTTCTCCTCCTCTGGCACGCGGCGCCAGGAGCCGAGGTGGACCTCGTAGATCGCCACCGGGTCGGTGCCCCAGAGCCGCTTCTGCCGCTCGGCCATCCAGTGGTCGTCGCCCCACGTGTGGTCGCCGGACCAGATCACCGAGGGCGTATCCGGTGGCATCGCCGCCTGAAACGCGAACGGGTCGGCCTTGAGGATCTCCGGTCCCTCCCGGGGCAGGATGCGGAACTTGTACTGATGGCCAGGGCGAGCCGCGGCGATCGTGCCCTCCCAGATACCGGAGATTCCGCGCGGCTGGAGCCAGTCGCGCTCGCTATCCCAGGCGTTGAAATCGCCGATGACCGAAACACCGCGCGCATTGGGCGCCCAGACTCCGAACCAGGTGCCGTCGTGGCCGGGGTGCGCGCCCAGGCAGCTGTAGAGGCGGCGGTGGGTGCCCTCGTTGAAGAGGTGGAGATCCTGGTCGCCCAGCCGGCTCATCCCGCGCCCTCCAATGCCTGGAGGGTACACTCTCGGGGCAGGCTGACCATCCTCACCCCAACCCTCTCCTTCCGTAAGAAGAGAGAGGAGCACCCTCTCCCGTCGCGGCGGGAGTGGGCCGGGGGGAGGGTCTGTTCTGCGTGAACGGTCGGGCGACCCGGCATCTCGGTAACGCGTGGGAGCGCCTGTTCGCCGCGTGAGTCCCGTGTGGCGGGCAGCGGGCGCCTGGCCTGTGGGCTGATATCCTGCCCGCGGTGACGGAACTGATCGACTACCTCGGCGCGTTCGCGGATGTTCCCGAAGGAGAGCGACGGCTCGCCGCGGCGACGCGCGAGTTGCTCGAGAGATCGGTGATGCCTCGCATCGCCGATCTCTACGAGTCAAGCGCATTTCCGAGTGACATCATTCCAGCGCTGGCGGAGATCGGTCTGTTCGTCGGCCACGGGCCCGAGCACGATGAGGCACGGCCCGGCCCGCTCGCCTGGGGGCTCGCCCAGCGCGAACTGGAGCGCTGCGATTCGGGCCTGCGCAGTCTGGTCTCGGTCCAGTCCTGCCTGGCGATGACCGCGATCGAACGGTCGGGATCGGCCGATCAGCGCGCCGAATGGCTACCCGCGATGCGGCGCGGCGTGGCGATTGGCTGCTTCGGCCTCACCGAACCGGAGCACGGCTCCGACCCCTCCGGGATGGAGACCCGCGCCCAGCGTACCGCCGAGGGCTGGAGGCTGGATGGCCACAAGCGCTGGGTCTCGAACAGCCCGATCGCGCGCGTGGCGGTGATCTGGGCGAAGAGCGAATCGAGCGCGGCGACGGGCGACATCCGCGGCTTTCTCGTCCCGCTGCCGTGGCCGGGAGTCGAGGTCCGTCCGCTCACCCGGAAGCAGTCGCTGCGAGTCTCGCCATCAGGCGAGGTGCTCCTGAAGGATGTCCGCCTGCCCGAATCGGCTCGTCTGCCCGGCGCGGAAGGTCTGGGCGCCGCGCTCGCCTGCCTGAATGAAGCGCGTACCTCCATCGCGTGGGGCGCGGTCGGCGCGGCGGAGGCCTGTCTCGACATGGCACGCGAACACACCGGCCGTCGGGTCCAGTTCGGCCGACCCCTAGCCGGCTTCCAGCTCGTTCAGGAGCGACTGGTCGCGATGCTCGACGACCTCATCTCGGCCCAGCTCGTCGCGCGACGGCTCGCCGAGCTCAAAGTGAGAGGCGCGCTCCGTCACCCACACATCAGCTTTGCCAAACGGCACAACGTGGCCGCGGCGCAGCGGATCGCGGCCCGAGCCCGCGCGCTGCTCGGTGCCGAGGGGATCATCACCGACCGCCACGTGATGCGGCACATGGCCAATCTCGAATCGGTCGCGACCTACGAGGGGACCGACGAAATCCACACGCTCATCCTCGGCGCCGACCTCACCGGACTGAGCGCGTTCCGGTAGGGTCAGCCGCCGCCCGCGGCCAGAGGTTCTCACGCCGAACCAATGTCACGATCAGGGTTTCACCTGATGGCGCTCCTCCAGCCCAGGACTACGCTCCTTGCACCGAAAAGGTCGAGGACGATGAGTGACAGAATCCACCGCATCTACCTCCTCGTGACGGGGGCGGTCACCCAGGCGGGGGGAGAGGGGCCCCGCGCGCAGGTGGGGCCGGGTCGACACCGGAGGTAGCGGCCAAACCCTTCGGGCGATGCTCAGGGATCTTGCGAGGATCCGCGCCCGGACGTAGCGTCACAGAGACGCGCGGCACGCACCGCCTGGCTATGGAACTGCGAATGGAGGCCGGGGCTCTCGGGGAGAGTCACCGGCCTCTTCTCTTTTGCCCCGAAGGACCCTTCAGTCGAGCAATGCCAACGCGCGATCGCGCGACCAGCGGTACGCCTCCTCCCGCCCGGTCCGGGCGAAGAAGCGGAGGTCGTCGAGGATGATCCGCAGGCGATAGCAGGCCATCCGCCGGTCGTAATCGGGCCGGTCGCCGTACCGATTGCGGAGCGTGTCTTCGAGGTTAAGGCCGTAATCCTTGGCGTAGATCCACCCGATCCAGGCAAGGTCGAAGAGCGGATCGCCATAGCACGCGTTCGCCCAGTCGAGCACGCCGGTGACGCGACCCTGGTCGGCGATGAGGTTGTCGAAGTGGAGGTCCTGGTGGATGAGATGTCGCGCGCCCGCCCGATCTGGCGCGAGGTCGAGCATCGCGCGGTAAAGGCGCTCGAACGGCGCGCGTTCGAGAAAGGTCGTGGCGAACAGGCGATGCCAGTGCGCGTAGAACCCATCGGTTCGATCCTCGATCACCTCTTCGAGGAAGGATCGCCAGGTCGTGGAGGTCCCGTGGCCTTCGGCGTCCCAGGCGCCGAAGCCGATAGCGCCGGAGAGATCCGCCGCCGCAATCGCGTCGACCGTATCCAGCAAGCCAGGCAGCAGCGCACGGCGCGCTCCATCCTCCAGTTGCGCGATGCGTCGCCCCGACGCGCGCTCCGAGATCGCGTAGTGGCCGCCATCGATCTGCCCGCGGACGAGCACGCGAGGGATGGGAACCCCCGTCGCTGCGAACCGCTCCGCCGCGTACTGATCCTTCGCGTACCCCTCGGCGGCGTGCTGCGTGACCGAGATGCGGAGGACGAGAGGCCGATGCGCGTGTGTGAAAGCGTAGGCGCGCGAGAACTCTCCCCCGGTGAGCTCGGCCATCTCACCGTCGATCGCGCCGAGCGCGTGGACCGCGACCCGACGAGCCACGGCGCGATCGGTCGGATCGATCATCCCCGTGGGCGAATGGCCAGACGTGCGGCGATCTTCTGCCGGAAGACGCCCATCGCCCAGGAGGCTCGATCGGCCGCACCATCCCACTCCGCAGCGGTCAGCGGGCGATGAGTCTCGGCGAGAGCGACGTCTGACCCGTCGATCGGGAACGGAGGGGCGCAGACGAAGAGGACCTCGGCCGCCTCCGGACCCGGGTTCGCGAAGTCGAGCGTGGCGAGCGGGGGGTTCGTGAGCGCCTCGCCACGGGTCAGGCGGGTGATGGTCGGTTGCACCGCGCCAGGCAGAAGCATCGTCACGTCGACTGTGCCGGCGATCACGAAGGTCAGTTGCTCCAGCGCGCCGTGGAAGTGCACCGCGTACCGGGCGCCGGGCGCGAGGTAGCCGATCGCTGCGCCCATGAGCCCGGCTTCGCCGCTCGCGAGGGGGCGGACCGGCATCCCATCGGCGGCGACGATCGTGCCCTCGGCGCTCACGGCCGGAGTGTAGGCAAGGCTGGCCGCCGAACATCGCGCGCCTCCCCGGGCGCACAGCCGTCGCACCCGTTAAGGAAGAATGCGAATTTCACGAAATTGTCACAAACTCGGTCCGCACGACTGTCATATTCCATTCATAATGGTCACGGACATAACGGTGGTGGAGGGGAGCGTCGGTGCTGCTTGACGACGCGATTGAACTGACTCGCCATGCCGCGGCCCGCCTGCGCCAGCGCGCGCTCGATCCCGAGGCGATCGCCTTCGTGGCCGCTTACGGGGTGCGCCTCCAGCGCACCGGTGTCACCTTCGTCATGCTCCGGGAGTGCGACATTCCCGATGGCGCCGACCGTCTGTTCGGCGAGCGGTTGATCGGCACGGTCCTGCTCGTCGGCGCGGACGATACGGTGATCACCGCCTATCGCAACTCCCGCGCCTGGCGAGAGATCCGCCGGAAGACGAAGTATCAGCACTCGTGGCGGAACGATCGCCATCGGTCGACGGGGAGCGGCGAAGCCACCGCCTGACCCCGCGCGCGTTGGGCAGAGTCTCCTGCAGGACCGCGGGCGTGCCGCGCGTATCCAGGTCGACGGCCACGATGCCGACCGTGCCTCATCCACCCTCTCCCGCGGCCGCCCGATCGCGGGAGAGGGTGGAGCGATGCGGAGGGTGAGGGTCCACGATCGTGTCGCGTGAGGCGGAGAGTGTGGGCCCGTACACTGGACCGGCCCATGCGGCGCAAGGTCACCCGCTCGCCTGAGATTGGTGCACTCCGCGCGCTAACGCCCGATGGCCGCCGATTGTTTCTCACCCGGGCCATCCGCCTGTTCGCGTACGGGCTGCTCGCGGTCATCCTCGCGCTCTATCTGGTCGAACGCAGCCTGAGCGCGGAGCAGATCGGTCTGGTCCTCTCCGCGACTCTGGCGGGCGACGCGGCGATCACCTTGCTGCTCACCACCCGGGCGGATCGGTTCGGGCGGCGCCGGACCCTCTTGATCGGCTGCGGCCTGATGGTCTCTGGCGCGGTCGTGTTCGCGCTGACCGACAACCTGGCGATCCTGATCGTCGCGGCGATCCTCGGGGTTATCAGTCCGAGCGGCAGCGAGGTGGGCCCGTTCCAGGCCGTGGAGCACGCCGCGCTGCCCGAAACCGCGCCCGACGAACTGCGCACGCAGGTCTTCGCCTGGTACAACCTCGTCGGCTCGCTCGCAACCGCGATCGGCTCGTTCGTCGGCGGGACGATCGCCCAGATCATGTTGGCAACCGGCGCGACGCCGCTGGAGAGCTATCGCGCCATCGTCCTGGCCTACGCGGCGTGCGGTGGGGTTCTCGCCCTCGTGTTCCTGTCTCTCACCGAGCGCGTCGAGGCCTCACGCACCAACACTCGTCCTGCCACCGGGTGGCTCGGCCTCCACCGCTCGCGGAACGTCGTGTTGCGGTTCGCCGGGCTCTCGATGGTCGATTCCTTCGGCGGCGGCCTGGTGTTGCAGTCTCTGATGGCCTACTGGCTCCACCTCCAGTTCGGCGTCGCGCCCGCGGCGCTGGGTGCGATTTTCTTCGGCACGAACCTGCTCGCTGCCTTCTCGGCCCTGCTGGCCGCGCGTATCGCCGCGTGGATCGGCCTCCTCGAGACCATGGTCTACACCCATATCCCCTCGAACGTGCTGCTCATCCTCGTCCCGCTCATGCCGACGCTGCCGCTCGCGATCGTGGTGCTCCTCCTCCGTGCGACCCTCTCGCAGATGGATGTACCCACACGCCAGTCATACCTCGTCGCGGTCGTCGATCCGGACGAGCGCGCCGCCGCTTCGGGCGTGACGACGATGGGCCGGACGATGGGGAGCGCAGCCGCGCCGGCGCTCTCGGGTCTTCTGTTCGCGGTGGGACTGGTGGCGGTGCCCTTCTACGCCGCCGGCGCGATCAAGATCGCCTACGACCTGGAGATGCTGCGCGCCTTTCGCGGGCTTCGCCCGCCCGAGGAGCGGATCGGCTCGCGGTGCGCTGACTGAGGGCGGTGGCAAACACGGCGCGACGGGCGCCGGAGGCGGCAGGCGTCTGTTCCCCTCCGGAGCGGCGCCGCCGACATTGGATTCGTCGACGCAACGGTCCTGGCGCTCGCGGAGCGTCTGCGTGAGGAGAAGATCGCGTCGCTGGATCGCCGCCATTGCGGCATCCTGCGCCCGCGCCACATGGACGCTCTGTGTCTGCTGCCCGAGACCTGAGGTGCCGGGCGACACCGAGCTCGACTATGGGCGCGGGATCGCTCGTCTACGATTTCGGCCATGCTTATCACCCCCGAGGTCCGCGCATTCCTGGAGGCTCCCCGCTTCTGCGTGATGGCGACGATCAACCGCGACGGCATGCCGCAGCAGACCGTGATGTGGTACGCGCTCCATCCTGAGGAGGATCTGGTCTTCCTCAACGCGGCGCGTGGCCTCCTGAAAGAGCGGAACCTGCGGCGCGACCCCCGGATGTCGCTCTGCATCGAGGACGGCATACGGTACGTGACTCTCACCGGCCGGGCGACGATCGTCGAGGATCGCGCCCAGCAGGAGCGTGACGTGAACGATCGCATCGCGCCCCGTTACATCGGCCAGCGCCTCGGCGCCCGGCGATGGGAGGTGATCCAGGGGTCGGACCGCGTCGGAATCCATATGACGGTGGAGCGGGTGCACGCGCGGATCTGAAGCGCGACCCGTGAGCGAGCGACGGTAACTCGGTACGCCCGGTTTCCCGGGCGCACAACTCACCTCAGCACGAGCGGTCGTGCGACCGTCACTCCGCCCCGGGGAGAACGCGCTCCTCGATCTCGCCGCGGCGCGGTGGTGCATCCCGCGGCGCGATGTGGTCGAGCTTCTGGGAGTCTCGCCCGATCGTCCCGGGCAGGTGCTCGCACGGTTGGTCGCCCTGGGAAAACTCCCCATCCGCGGCGACCGTCGAAGCCCCAGGGGCACTCGCAGCGGCGGATGCACCGAGCCCTCGCCCGCGGAGCGGGAGGATGGAGCGAAGTGGAGGGGGAGGGCCTCGCAGCGCGAGCATCCCCGGCGACGCCCGTCTCACTAGAATCGCCCGCGCGGCGGCCTGCCCCACGGAGCGCGCGAGATGAGCGACGATCGGACCCACGGCGGCGCCCGACCCGCGACGACCGATGCGAACGCGGACGTGATCGTCGCCCTCCTGGACCTGGCGGCCCGCCCGGCGCTGGCCCGCGGTGCGGTCGACGCGGCGTCCGCCGCCCCTGCCCTGCGTTCGCCCATCGACGCCGTCGCGGCATCCTCGACCGACACGCTCCACCTGGCCAGCCTGCTCGCCCACGCGCGGGGCATACCCATGGCCTACGTGCGTCAGCAGGCCAGGGGCCACGGCCTGCGCCGCCAGATCGAAGGGCGGGTGCCGCCGGGTGGGGCGGTGCTCCTCCTCGTGGAGGACGTTGCCGCGGAGCAGACCCGCATCGCCGAGGGCGCGCTCCGTGAGGCCGGCGCGGGAAGCATCTGCATCCTGCCGGTGACGGAGATCCTGTCCCTCGCCGCGACCACCGGGGCGGTCGAGGCCGTACCGAGCGCCAGTCCACCTGCCGGTGCGTCCGGCCCCCGGGGCGAAAACGTCGCCACCACGGCATCGTCCCCCGCGACGATCGCCCGCGATGTCGCCGCGGCGCTCCTCGATATCGGTGCGGTCGCCCTGAACCTGGCCGAGCCGTACACCTACACCTCGGGTCTGCGCAGCCCCATCTATACCGATAACCGTCTGCTCATGTCCCACCCCGCGGCGT
>VGOZ01000113.1 GCA_016875715.1 Chloroflexota bacterium
TGGAGGCGCTCCTGCGCGCGGCCGGCGTCACTCTGTGACCGCCGCGCTCCGGCTTGGCGCCTACGAGCGCTGGTGGCAGGACCAGCCGGTCGTCCCAGGTGCGACGCTGTTTGAGAAACTGGCGAACCTGGAGTCGCTCGGATACGAGCTGATTCAGCTGGCCCGTAATACCTTTCAAGGCGTCACGGGCGTCGATGACGCGGTCGTGCAGGCCGTCAAGTCCGCCTTCCGTGCGTCGACGATCCGCCCGGCGGTCGCGGGCGTTGGAGGGCCGAGCCTGGCCGCGGCGACGCCGGCCGAGCGGGCCGAAGGTGTGCGAGCGCTCGAGCGGGGGCTGCGCATCGCCGCCGAGAT
This sequence comes from Chloroflexota bacterium, assembly GCA_016875715.1. Taxonomy (GTDB): domain Bacteria; phylum Chloroflexota; class UBA6077; order FW602-bin22; family FW602-bin22; genus VGOZ01. The sequence goes on from VGOZ01000113.1 coordinate 355, forward strand.
CGGTGCCATCGGCTCGCCGCTGGCACGGTCGCACGCGATGCCGGACCTGTCACCTCGCTGGAGCGCCAACGAGCTGGCCAGCGAGATGGTGGTCGACGGCCTGCGCCGCGTCGCGCCCCTGGCGCGGGACCTCGGCGTATCCGTCCTGGTCGAGCCGCTGAATCGGTACGAGTCAACCTACATCCAGACACTTGCAGACGCGGCGGAACTCTGCGAGGCCGTCGGCGGCGGCACGCTCAAGATCCTGGCCGACTTCTACCACATGAATCTGGAGGAATCGGACTTGGAGGCCGCAGTCCTCGCCGCCGGGCCACATATCGGGTTTGTACACGTGTGTGATTCAAACCGATGCGAGCCGGGCACCGGCCACGCCGACCTGAAGCCGCTCTTTCGCGGCCTCATGCGCATTGGCTATCCGGGCTACACATCGCTCGAGTGCCGCGTCCTGGCTGAGGACCGCATGGCGATGCTGGCCGGTGTCCGGGACCTCCTTCGCGCTGAGTGGGCCGCCGCCTAGCGTCCTACTCGGCGACGCCGCTCTGCTCCGCCTCCTCGATTGCAACCTTCAGCTGCTCTAAGAGCGCCCTCCCGGACCCCACACTCATCTCGACCGCGACACGCGCTCCGGCGCCCAGCTCCGGGTTCACTAAGTCGAGCAGGAGGCAGTGGCCGAACTGCGCGTGGACGGGGTGATCGAAGCCAACGTTCGCCTGGATGACCGGGAACCAGCCGGCCGCCCCCCTTACCGCTGCCGTTGATCTGTGCGACGTGCAGGATGGTGGTGCACATAAGCCGAAACTCCTACGCCAGGTGAGTTGCGAAGAAGGTGAACACGTTCTCCCAGCCGTCCATCGCCTGCTGCTGCCGGTACGGCGGCCGGTCGTAATGGAAGAAGCCGTGGCCGGCTCCATCGTGACGGTGGAACTCGTACGCTTTGCCGTGCTTCTTCGGTTCGGCCTCGTGCTGGTCGACTTGCGCCGGCGACGGGTTCTGGTCCTCGGTGCCGAAGATGCCCAGCACCGGCGCTGTCAGGTTCTTCGTGTAGTCGATCGGCGCGACCGGCCTGGCACTGGCGATTGCGAGCGTGGTCGCGCCAACCTGGCCGTTCGCGAAGGTGTACTGACCGCTGCCGTAGGCGCGGGCGGCGGTCGCCACTGACCCGGTGAAGTTCCCGAGGTACACGAGCGCCCAGTTCCGCAAGAGCGCGAGGGTGGTCATCTTGCGGCTCGGCCAGGCCATGACGATCAGGTTGTTGCCGGTGAACAACTCCGCGCCGCCGACGATCACGAGGGTCAACCCCAGCGTGAAGGCGAGGCCGCCGAGCAGGCGCGCCACTCCGTAGGGGGGCGCGCTCGATCCGGTCAGCGTCGTCGTCGCGAACAGCGCGCCCAGGGCGATGAACGCGCCGGCAAGAACGGAGAGCAGCAGCACGGTGACCGTGTCTGCTCCGGCCTTACGCACGCCGATCTGTTCGGCACGGCGCGCCATCTCGGCGGGAAGCAACGCGTCGAAGAGGGGTTCTCGGTCACCATTTCATCTCAGCGCACGCGATGGGCTGCGCAAGGCACCTTCGGATCGGTCGACTCTCGAGACATCCGGGGTTACACCTGACTCTCAAGACGGATTCCTCGTTCGACGCGACGGGACAGGAAATGCGGAGTCCTTCGGGGACCTACGTATGCGGAACAGAAGCGGGCATTCGGCGCGCGACGATGATGGAGAGCGCCGCGACAACCACGACTGCCAGCAGCACAGCGACCCGCACCGCATCTGGAGGCCCGATACGCTCGGCGAGCGCGCCGCCACCGAGACCGCCCAGCGACGAGAGTCCGACGTGCGTGATCGCGTACAGGCTCATGACACGACCGCGGATCGGGCCGAGCGCGCGTAACTGCAAGAGCGTGCCCACGCAGGCGGCGAAGGTGGCGCTGGCGATCCCCGCGACCACCAGGAGCGCGGCGCCGACGGCGACGGGCGGGATGCTCGTGTACAGCCCCAGTGCTGCGCCGAACGCCACGCTGGCCCCCAGGGCGAGGAGGTCCTTGCGTCGGAGGTCGCCGAGCATCGCGACCGCGACTCCACCCACCAGCGAGCCGAGCCCGGGCATGGCCGCAAGGAGACCGTACGTTTCCGGCCCAGCCCTCCAGAGGTCGCGGGCGAAGATCGGCAGGAGCGTGTAGTAGCAGCTGATAGCGCCGCTGACCGCGGCCGACTGTACGAGCAGCGCCAGCGAGGCGCGGTCGGCCCATGCGAAACGCACTCCGCCCATGCGAAACGCACTCCGCCGAAGAGATGTTCCGCGAGCGGTTCGGGGCGACGTTCGAGGCGGTTTGGCACGTCGCGCAGAGCGAACGTCGCGGCCAGAGATGCGAATGCGGTCGCGCCACCGATCGCGAATAGCCAGGCTGGCCCCACGATCGGGAGCAACCAGCCACCCAGCGCCGGTCCGACCAACTGCGCGCCGGTCCAGATCACCGACATGAGCGATGTCGCACTGAGGAGATCGGCGCGGGGGACGATCCCGGGCAGGATCGCCTGACGTGGTGGGTTGTCGAACGCCAGGATCGCCGCGCTGGCGAACTGGAAGAGATACATCGTGGCGACGTCCGCCACTCCCAGGGCAACCAGTCCGGCGAGCGATCCCCGCAGGAGGACCTGGGCGGTCTGAGTGACCTTGAGAATGGTGATGCGGTCGAAATGGTCGGCAAGCGCGCCACCGAACAAGGGCAGCGCGATCATCGGCGCGGCGAAACTCGCCGCGAGGATGCCCAGCGAGAGGGCCGAGTCGGTCATCTGAAGGACGAGCCACGCCTGCGCGACCAACTGCACCTGTGCTCCGGCGTTGCTGGAGAACAGCCCCAGCCAGAGGATGCGGAAGTTGCGCGAGCGAAGCGCCGCGAACCGCCCGCCGGATGGGGCGGACGGAGCCGTGCCAATCACCGCGCGGATGACTCAGACCGCGGCTTTCGCCTTCGGCGCGGTTGCGTCCGGCAGCGCGCGATGTACTTTGCCGTCGACGATCGCGAACCGACCCTCAATCACGCCCGTGACCTCGCGGCTCTGCTTCTCGACATCGAACATCGTCTCCTTGCGGTCGACCAGTTCGATGACGGAGAGATTCGCCGGGAAGCCGACCTCAACCTTCCCGAACCGATCGCCTAACCCGAGCGCGCACGCGGGAGCCGGCGACGACGCCCGCACGACCTCAAGCATCGACATGCCGAGGTGGAGGAACTTCGACATCGTCTTGACCATCGAGTAGGTCGGGCCGTTGATGCAGCCGCGGTGCAGGTCGGTCGAGATGATATGCGGCTTGTACCCATGCCGCTGGATCGCGATCTCGCCCGTTTTCCAGGCAAACGATGCCGAGCCATGGCCGATGTCCAGCAACACGCCGCGACGCACCGCATCGACGACGGCCGGAAGCATCTCACCCTGGCGAGTCACCGCGCCGCCGATCTTGCCGTGGTAGCAGTGCGTGATGAGATCCCCCGCGGTGAGGATCGCGCAGACCTCTTCGAGCGTCGGCGGTCCGTGCCCGACATGGACCATGAGCGCCACGCCAGCCTCGCGCGCCGCGACCTTGGCGAGCTGGGTCGACATCGCGCCGAGGAGACCCGATGCTGTATTCGAGGCCCGGGCCTTGACGCCGACTACCCAGGCACGGTGGTCCGCGACCGCGCGCGCGGTATTCGACGGATTGAGAAAGCCGATGACCTCCCCTTCGCCCGGATTCGTCGAGTTCCCATTGCGCGAGATGTTGACAAGGCCATAGACCTTCGTCTGCGCCCGCTTGACGATGAACTCGCCGAACCCGCCCGCGTTGTGCGGACCGAACGATCCCGCGTCGACCACCGCGCAGACCGCTTGTCGGACGCCGATGTCATCGGGGTCGAGCGAGCCAGGCGAGACGTGCTGATAGACGTGGACGTGGCTATCGACGATACCGGGGGTGACGAGCGTCCCCGCGCAGTCGACCGATTCGCGGCCGCGCAATATCCCGGCGCGGGAGATCGCCCGGATCGTCCCTCCATCGATCCCGATGTCGGCCCGATAGGTTTCCTCGCGATCGGGATCGACGATCGTTCCGCCGGCCAGGACGACATCGTACAGGGTATCGGTCATCTCGCAGTGCCCCCCGCGCTTCTTTGTTCACGCGGAGGATACACCCCGCCTTGCGCCGCCACGGCGATCCCGGCTCCAACGGACTGTCGGCGTCCACACGGCCGAAGCGCCGGCTCAGGCTCGATGCGGCGTTGGCGACACTGGGCCGCTGGCGGACCGGTCGACGAGCCCGGCAAGGAGGGCGAACAGGAGCATCCAGAGGAGGGCGAGGTCGGGCATGAAGTAGCTGTTGTCGAGTAGACCGTGGGTCAGGCCGGCCGCGAGTGCCCCGGCCACGCCGAGAGCAAAGATCCGCGACCGCCGATCCGGCGCCTGCCGAATCGCTCGGCGGGCGAGAACGGTGCACTTCGCGGTGAGCCAGATCGCGAGCGCGAGCCCGCCGATGCCCAACGACAACCATGCGTCCAGGTAGAGGTTGTGGGGGTGGGACAGATTCGGTTCGCGCCACGCCTCGGGATGCATGTAGGGTCGTTCCGCGCGCTCCGGGCTGTAGACCCCAAGGAAGTTATCCAGCCCGACGCCTAGGACCGGATGGTCCAGCGCCATCCGCAACGAGGACTGCCAGAGAAGCGCGCGGATCCCGGTCGTGGTATCGCCCCGGACCGCGAACTGGTCGAGCACCCGCTCCGGAGAGGCGAGCGCCACACCAATGAGCGCGACGACACCGGCGAACGCCAGCGCGATCGCGTATCGGCGCCGCAGGAACCCCAGGGCGACAACCGCGAGTCCGACGCCGGTTCCCAGCCAGCCGCCGATGGAGAGGGTCAATTCCTGAGCCGCGAGGAGGATCGCCAGGCCGGGCCACACCAGTGGTCCCCCGACGGTTCCCACCGCGAGCGGGATCGCCCTGTCCAGGACCAGCGCCAGATTGTTCGGCGAGAGGTACGGTCCTCGCACCCGCCACGACCCCTCCGCGGTGATCAGGTCGAATTGGAAGACGATCTGGGCGATGCCGTGGAGCGCGGCCGCGGCCGCGCCGACGAGAAGCGCGCTAACGACGAGGCGCCTTCTCGCATCATCGTGGATTGTTCGCGTCACGACGAAGTAGAAGAGCGCCGGTTCGGCGATGACACGGCGAAACACCCGGCCGCTATCGCCCAGCCATGGTTGAATGGCCAGCGCCAGGGCGCCCAGGAGAAGAAGCGCCAGCACCTCACCATCGAGAGCGCGTGGCCTCAGCCACGTGGCAAGGTTCCCGCGCACGAGGGGGATTGCCGCGAGGGTTGCCGCGATCAGAAGCATCTCGCTGGCGGGCAGCGCCCTCTCCCCGATCCGAAAAGTGAGGAGGTGGAACGGCGCGGCGGCGATCGCGCCAAGCAGGAGCAACCGCGCGATGGCGGACACGATCAGGCGCTGGCCGGGCGCCGCAGAAGGAGTCGCAGTCCCACCGAGGCGAGGAGCACCGCGGCCGCGGCCGGTCCATACAGAGTCAGCAAGTCCAGGAGATCGTTGCCCGTGCCGCCCTCGACGATGAAGCCATCGAGGACGAGGTGAGGCGCGCGTCCGGGCGGCGCAGTTCCCCGGCCGACGGTCAACCGCACGACGTGCTCAGTATCGGCGAGACCTTGAGCGATGGTGAGCAGGTCCCGCGGCCTCGTGGAGGCGCTGAAGAGGTCGGCATAGGAACGACCCTCGCGGTCGCGTGGGAGCCGATTTGCCTCCCGTCCGTCCAGTGTGACGTACATCAACGGCGCTTCGGGATCGCGGCTGATGATGATGTGGACTCCAGTTCCGCGAAACGTGATCGTCGCGTTATCTCCTTCGATGTTGCTGGCGATTGCCTGGTGGCCGCTGTAGAGGTTTCTCGCCCTCGTTAGCCACGCACCCTGATAGGTCACCGCCGGGTGTGACTCCTGGTAGCTCCCGGGCTGGGCGATCGCCATACCCGCGGTCGCGCGCTTCACCGCCGCGAAGAGGGGACGCGGGGTGAACCCGACATCGACCATCCGGAAGTAGTAGTCCGCCCGACCGGGCGGGATGTTTCCCGGCTGCCGGAAGTACCAGATGTTGACGACACCGACCCAGGCCCACTGACTTCGGGCGAGCTGGATCGCGCGGACCGACCATTCTGCCTGCAGTGCCTCGGGAACCCGGCGCCAGGGGAGCCGATCCGACCCGAAGTCCTCCGGAGCCGCGTTCCAACCGAACTCATTGAACCAGACTGGCTTCTCGGTGTCGCCGTGGCGCTCCATCACCTCGCGAAGGAGGAGGATCCGCTGGAAGTTGAGTACCCCCGGATCGGGCGGGTCTTCCGGCGGGCGCTCGAAGCCGTAGCCGTTCGCTAGGGCGATATCGAACCAATCGCGCGCGCCGGCGCGGTACATCGCATCGAGGTACTCCAGTTCCGTCAGGTTGCGAGGGGAGCGCTCCAGCGTCTGCGCCAGAGGCGCCGCGAGGATCCGCACACCGGGATCGACCGCCCGAGCGCGTGTTGCCGCGACCCGCAGCAGGCGCGTGTACGCGGCGGGGTCGACCGGACGATCGCCCCACTCCGGGTAGATGTTCGGCTCGTTCCAGATCTGGTAGTACCGGATATCGGCGCGATACCGCTCGACGAACGCGGCCACGAAGTCGCCGTAATCGTCGAAGTTGTCTGGCGGCGCCTCGGCGACGCGGTTATCCTGCCGCGTCCACGGCGGTGGCCGGTCCAGCCGGGCGATGATCTGCAGGTTGTATTTCCGCGCCGTCTCGACGATGCGGTCGTACTTCTCCCAGGTCGACTTGTTCAGGCGATCGTCGAAGAACTTTCCCTTGCGGAGTTCGATGTCCTCCCAGGGGAAGTGCTGCTTTACCCAGCCGAGGCCCGCCTCGCGCGCGAGTTCGAGCGATTTGTCGATCTTCCAGGACTCGGCCTCGAGTTGGAGGAAGAAGTTCGCGCCGTACGGATTCACGTCCGTGTGAGGGACGGTGCGCAGGGGTCGCGGAGCCCGATCCGTGAAGAGCGAGACGCTGGCACGCCCGGCCATCAGACTGGCGAGCAGCAGGAGTGCTGCCACACCTAGCGCCGTCCAGCCACTCACCCGCCGGCTCAGCCAGGGCGGGCGGCGCACTTCGGCAGTCTAGGGAGGCGGCCGGCCGGGGTCAATCGGCCGGGCTGTGATGCGTGCCCACTAGAGTGCGACCGAATCCGATGCCGGAGCGAATCAGGCGCTTTTCCATCGAATCGAGCGCGCTGCTCCTCTTCACCGCGGTGACGGCGTTCGCGTGGGTGCCATTGCTCCAGCCCGGCCTGCCGCGCGGTCACGATACGCTCGATCAGACGTTTCGGGCCGTGCAGCGGTTCGAGGCGCTGCGCGACGGAGACCTCACCGCGCGCTGGGTTGCTGACATGCCTGCCGGCCTCGGCTACGCCGTCTTCCACTACTACCCGCCCGCCGCGAGCGTCCTCACCGCGCTCGGTATGCAGGGAGGATTGGACGTCGTCGCGGCCGTCCGCGCGGTGTACCTGGCCTGCCTGGTCGCGAGCGCCGCGGGCGCGTACCTGCTCGTCCGACGGACCTATGGTCCCGTCGCCGGCTGGTGCGGCGCTCTGTTCTACGGCACCGGGCCCTATGTCCTGGCGGACATTTACGCCCGTGGTGCGATCGCCGAATCGCTCTCCCTCGCGCTGCTGCCGTGGATCGTGCTCGCCGTAGAGACCGCCGTGGCGCGCGACACCCCCCTCCGACGGGCCGCGGTCATCGCAGGAATCGCAGCCCTCACGGTCACGCATCTAGTGATCCTGCTCCTCGCTGCACCCGTTGTCGGCGTGCGTCTGCTGCTCGCCGCGGCGAAAGATCGCGCGCTGCTCCGCCGACTCGGGGCCTGCGGACTGATAGGAGTCGTCCTCGGTGCCTCGTTCTGGCTCCCCGCGATCCTCGATCTCGGCCTGGTGCGCGCGGGAGAACTGACCGGCCGCGGGTACGACCTGACCGCGAATCTGCTCCCGCTGGCTGAGGTCGTCGAAATGCGCGCGACCCATCCGCTCGGTCCGGACCGTCCTCGGTTCCAGGCTGCGCTCATCCCGACCGTCCTAGCCTGTATGGGCGCTGTGCTCCTCCTGCTGCGCGGTTCCGGGACGCGGGCGACGAGCGCCTTCTGGACAGGGGTGTTGCTGATCTCGCTTCTCTTT
>VGOZ01000114.1 GCA_016875715.1 Chloroflexota bacterium
CGGCCTCACGCAGCTTGCCGATGATCTCCTCGGCCCCAAACCGCTTCCGCTTCGCCGTTGCCACCATCTCGCCCCTTCCTGCAGACCAGCACGATTCTCACGCTCGTGCTGGATCCGTTTCAGGGGGGTCAGGTCACCGGCATAGGCGACCAGCGCCTCCTCGCTCGAACCGTGGTGAGTCTCCAGGTCAGCGCTGTAGCGGACAGCAAGCGCCCCCCCGGCCGCCAGCTGGTCTGCACCGTGCGGACGGAGGTCACGCGTGGAGGCGTGACCGGGTTCTTCAAGCCGACGGCGTCCTGCATCCCACCAGCAAGGAGCGCCGGGGCGGCAGCATCGATGAGATTGAGTGCCTCGGAGCCCAGGAGGAGGGGCAGCGCCGCGAGTGCCGGATCCGCGAGGGTTGGAGGAGCAAGTGAGGTCGGCGTCATGGGTTGAGGGTCAGTAATGCTGGTGAAGGAACGATGAATGCTGCATGAGAGGGTTCTCATCCGTGTGGCTATCCCGACCACCGATGCGGAATGACCTCTAGAAGCGAATTGTCCGGCGAATCGGGTCAGGCTCCTAGGTATCTGGCGCTACGTCAGTGTTCAGCTTCTCGACAATCCCAGCAGGGCCGTCAACCCGCTGTATTGCGAGAGTTCCGGTCCCTACCGAGGCGCATCGCCCTCATGGGAGATGCCGGGCGAGCGCGTGCTCGGCCAAGAGTGCGTTGGCGCCCGCCTCCGTCGGTGGGTGCACCGATCCGCAGCGGACATCCCGCCATGCACGCTCAAGGCGGCTTCCACGCTTGAGCGCACCCCCGCCGGCGATGCGCACCGCCAGGTCAACGACAGTGATGGCCGACTGCGTGACCTCCACCTTGGCCGCAGCCTCCAGAGGGGAGAGGCCCGGGGCGGTGCGCTGCTCGCCGTCGGCTTCCGCCGCGGCTGACACGAGGATCGCCTCCGAGACGAGGAGGCGGCGCTCGATCTCTGCGAGCAGCCGTCTCACCTCGCTAGCGGCTGCGCTCGTCTGTCCACCTCGGGGGCGCTGGATCGCGCGCACCGCTTCATCCCGTGCCGCTCGCGCGATGCCCAAATAGACGGCAGCCACCGGGAGGGCGAACCAGGGACTCATCGCCGGGCGGCTGGCCCGACGCGAGAAGGGGAATCGCGCGAGGATGTCACGGTCCGAGATGGGCACGCCGGCGAAGTGGACGGTGTGAGACGCCGTGGCGCGCATCCCCGCGGTATCCCACGTCTCTTCGATCCCGACGTGGCTATCGGCCATCCGCACGAGGATCCGCGCGACATCACCAGATCCGTCGCCCATCGATGCATAGACCACCGCGTAGGTGAGCACCGGGGCGAACGTCGAGTAGGCCTTCTCGCCGTACAACCGCCAGCGGCCCTCACCATCCGGAGCGGCGTTCGTCGCCGGGGGAGCGTCCCCCTGCGGAGCGCCCATAACCGGCTCCGTAGCAAGGACGTTGAAGAGCGCCGCGTCCCCGGAGACCTCGCGGAACAGTTCCTGGCGACGCCATTCCGGCCACGTCCTGGCGAGACTTTCCGACCCGACGACCATCAGGTGCATACCAATCCCGAGCGCAGTCGCCGGGTCAGACTCCGCCAGCGCAGCCTGGGCGAGCACCACATCCACCAGGCGGTGCGACCCGCCCCCGTGGCGATAGTTGATGGGTGCCGCGTGGTACCCCACGGCACAGAGGTCATCGAGGAGTGCGCGGTGCACCGTGCCGGTCTGATCGTGCAGAGCGGCTCCGGCGGCGTGGCGCCGCCCCAGGTCACGCACTGTCTCGATAAGGCGCTCACGCCGCTCGTCACGGACTCTGAAGTTGCCGTTGATCGCGATCATGGTGCGTCCGCTCGTATCTCTACCCCGGGGTAGGCGTCGGGGGGTGCGACTGATCCGCCTGCTAACGCTGCCAGCATGGCATCCGCGAACCGTCCCGCTGCGCCATCCGCACGGTCCATCCAGAGGCCGGGCTCGATCAATTCCACCTCCATGACGACGAATCCGTGGTCAGTCACGACTCCATCGACCCGCGCGTACAGCGGTGACGAAGGAAGTGCTGTGATGACGCCTGCTGCAGCCCTTCGGAGATCGTCCGAGGCTCCATAGCGGTCACGCTTCCTCCGTACTGGGCGTTCACGCGAAACTCGCCAGCAGAGGGCCGCTTCAGCAGCGCGTGGGAGAACGTCCCGCCGCAGAACACGAACGCGACCTCACCCTGTTCGCTGATTGCGGGTACGTACTCCTGCACGAGAAGCGGACGATCCAGCATGCCGGGGCCTAGTGGATCCTCCGTGAGCTCCGAGAGATGCACACGCCCCACGGCGAACCCGCGCGCATCCCAGGCGGGCTTCACGACAGCCTCCGTCCATCCACGCTCCCTCATCACTGCTGCCCCGCCCTCCGCGGATGGAGTGTTCAGCGCCACCGTCGGCACGACGGGTATCCCCAGCCGTCCGAGTTCCAGCAGGTAGCGCTTGTCAAGGTTCCACCGGACGAGTGCAGGCGGATTCCAGACCGGCACGCCCGCGGCTTCGAGCAGCGACAGCCAGTCACCAACCCGCACGTGCGCCGCCACGTACGGGAGTAGCGCGAGGTGGCGAGCGCGCTTTGTGGCCAAGGCGATCCGCCGCTGGCACGGGCCCGAGCAGCCGCTCTTCCGCGCGGGGATGAGCTTCCCCGTGGGCTCGATGAAGCGGCCCATGAACGCCGTGTCCTTGTAATCGATTGGCCTGCGGTCGGCGCAGCGTTTACAGCCACGCCCGCGCATCGGGCGGCCTCGGCGTGACGGGGACCGTCGGCGCGGTTCGTTCTCCGGCATCGTGCTACCCCTGTCGTTGCTTGCAGCGCGGACGTGTGGCGCAGATCACCCGGATCACGCCCTTGCGCCGCACGATCTGGCAGTCATCGCACCGCTTCTTCACGGACGCGGAGACCCGCATCAGATCACCTCCATCATCAGCGCTCCGCCCCACGCGACGGTCAGGGTGACCACCATCGCGGCCAGTGCCTGCCGCGCCACCATCGCAGCCGCGAACCGGGCGCCAAGTTCCCGCGCCACCGTCAGTGCGGTCACCAGGCACGGCAGCATGAGTCCCGCGAGGAAGACGGCCGCTAGCGTCTGCACCGCCGTCATCGACTCCACCGTCCCCTCCTCGGCCAGCAGCAGCAGTCCGTCCTTCCGGACCGAGGCGAGGATGGCCGGGAGCGCCGAGTCCGCCGGGAGGTTGAACATCGCCATCACCGGGCCCAGCCCCCGTGCGGCGAGGTCGAGCGCACCGGCCCAGGCGAGGAGCGATGCGACCAGGGTGATCCCAGAGAAGATCGGCAACGCCTTCTGGACGAACTCGCGCACCGTCCCGCTCGCCTCGTGCCAGACTGCGCCCATCGCCGGTCTCGCCAGGAAGGTCCGATGCTCGACGACAAGCGCATTCAGCGGCGAGCGGGCGATCGCCGGCGAGGTGAGGCGCGCGTAGACGAGGGTCGCGAGCACGAGGATCACGAGATACGGGACGACGAGGCCGCTCCGTCCGGCTGCGGCGAAGACCGCGAGCGTCGCCCCCAGCTGGTACGAGCACGCCGAGCCGAAGGCGATCGCGCCGACCGTCGTCGGCCGGGTGCAGCCGGAGCACGGTCGCGTCGAGATCACGGCCGGGACGTTGCAGCCGAAGCCCATCAGCACGCGCGTGACGTCGCGGCCATGCAGCCCCACCGGCCGCAGCAGCGGGTGCAGCGCCGTCCCGATGTGGTCGACGAGTCCACTCGCCTTGTACGCGGCGATCACCAGTGCATAGACGACCACCGTGGGTACCGCCCAGACGAACAGCAATGGACCCATCGTCATGAAGCCGTAGTCGCCGGCGAGAACGTCACGCAGCGGCGCGGGCCACGCGGCGATCGGCTCGCTCGCCGGCCCGGTCAGCCACTCCACGAGCGGCTCCAACCAGCCGGCAACAGCGTTGGCACTCAAGACCGCCAGCACGGCTGGCCCCAGCAGCAGGAGGGTCGCGAGTACCGGCCCGAGGAGCCGGCGTTCGAGCAGCGTTCGCCGCGGCTCGATCCGCCAGCCAGCCCGCACAGGGGCGCTCGTGTGCTCGATCACACCCGGGTCGTCGAGTGCGTCGATCAGCGAGCGCGACACATCCTCTGGCACGGAACGCGCGTCGACGGGGATCACGGGGGCGCCGAGACTGAGCGAGAGCCGCGCCACCACCTCACGCGCCGGGCCATGGTCCTCGACGCGATCCCAGAAGGTCACGGCGACGACAGCCCGATGCCCGGCGACGAGGGGGAGGAACTCGTCCAGGTCTTCGTCGAGGTGTGTTGCCTGCACGACCAGGAGGAGGCGGTCGGCGTCCTGGAGCGCGTCGAGGGCGAGCCGGGTCGTCTCCGAGTCGGACGCGCGGAGGATCCCCGGCGCGTCGACGAGGGTGTACCTGCCGGTGTCGTATGTCTCGCAGGCGACGGTGGTGCCGCGGAAGTTCTGGCTGGTGGCGTTCCCGCCCCCGAGCGCACGCACGAGCGCGGACTTCCCCACGCTCTCCTTGCCCACCAGGAGCACGGACGGAGCGGTGGCGGGCGCGTCGGGCCACTCGTACGGAGTGACGTCAGCAGGCACAGGATTCCTCGCAGCAGGAGAGGTCGTCCAGGTACATGCCGGCGCTCCGCCATGCGGCGATCGCCTCCTCGGTCTCGTGACCGAGGCGCTCCGCGATCGCGGCCGCGACGATGCCGAAGCGCTGACGGAACTTGTAGATGAAGCAGAAGCGGACGCCGCGGTGGACGAGCTGCGAGCCGACCACGAACAGTCCGGGGACCAGCGTCGACTCGTCCGCCTCTTCGGAGAGCACCAGCGCTCCCTCGTCGTCACGCTCCACCAGGCCGTCTAGGTATCCGAGCGAGCCCACGAATCCGGTCGCGATGATCGGCTTCGTCGGAGACTCCCAGAACCGGCCGTCGGCCGCCGTGACGGCGTAGCCCGCCTCACACTCCGCGACACCGGTGACCCCGGCATCTCCGACGAGGTCGACCATGCCGGACTCGACGGCCCAGGCGAGGCGCTCCCGCGTGAAGGGCGAGAGGGAGATGCTGGGGTCGGGGTGGTCGTTGTCCCAGGTGGGGGTGCGCGAGAGCACCGTCACGCTCCGCTGGTGCCGGGCCAGGGCGACCGCCGCGTCGATCGCGCTCTCGTAGCCTCCGATCACGGTGAACCGGTCCCCTTCGAGGTCCGCCCAGGCCGTCACGTCGGCGTTGTGGCGGCAGTGCTCGGCGCCCGGGAAGGGCAGCCGGCTCGGGTACTGGAACTCACCGGCGGCCCAGATCACGTGCTGCGCGCGGATCCGCCGCTCGTCCGTCTGTACCTCGAACGTCCCGTCCGGCTGCGGGAGGAGCATGCGGACGTTGATGCCGGCCTGCACCGGCACCTCGAAGTGTTCGGCGACCGTTGCGAGATAGGCGGCGTACGCCTCTCCGGAGGGATGCTCCTGGTCGAGCGTGTACGCCGGCGATGTCCCCGCGACGATCGCATTGAGGTCCAAGAGGCCGAACGCGTTGCTCGTGAACGACGGCGTGATGAAGCGCATCTCGCGAGGCCAGCGCTTGAACGACGCGCCTACCTCGTGCCGGTCGAGCACGAGGATGTTGTCGACGCCAACCTCCCGCAGCGCGACGGCGACCCCGATCCCGGCCGGACCGGCACCGACGATGATCACGTCGTGCATCCGCTGATCAGTTCCCGCGTCAGACATCAGTTCCTCACATCTCGTCGGATACCTGGGCTCGTGTTTGGTGTGTGGTCAGGTCGCTCGCCTTCCTGGAGTTCATCGAGGAGCGCCTCCCACTCCTCGACCATCCGGTCGGCGGAGACGCTTGCGCTGAGCCAGGAAGAGAGGCACTGGGCGCGGTAGTCCACTCCGGCCACCTCCCGCACCCACGCCTCGTAGCCGACAATCCACCGCATCGCTCCGGCGACAACCAGCCGGCCCGCCGGGGACTCCTCGTCGCGCCGGCCGGCGCTCTGGAAGATGCTCGCCCCCACCTGGGCCCACTGCGCGGTGTCGACCTCGCAGCGCGGGATCAGTCGCGGCCTGACGTCATACCTCCCGAGCAGCGCCGCGCACCCCATGCCCGCCGCGGCGTAGCAGAGGCCGGCGCCCGCCAGGACGACGTGCTCACCTGCACGATCGAGCTCATAGGCGAACGTCCTGCCCTCGGGCGTTCGGATCCGCCGGAAGCCGAACTCGAGCAACAGGTTGCCGTCCGCCCGCTCAACGTCACGCCCCCAGCACCAGCACTGGTCATGCAACAGTCGCTCCGCGCGACGCACCCATGCGTCCGAGAGGACCGTTGTCACCCCGTGGGCTGTCGCGTCGACGCCAGTCATGTGGACCACCGGTTCAAGACCCGCAACTCAAGGCTTGAATGAGACGTGGTCTCACTTGTATCAGATGAGATACTGTCTCAACAAGTAGCAGGCCGATGCTGGCCCAGATGCAGGTCGAGGTGCGTGATGAGCGAAGTGAAGCAGCTGATCCGGTGCATGATGGGCGCCCGGGCCACACTGGCCACGGCCGTCACTCTGGCGCTGACGGCCACTCCGGCCACAGTGGCGATGCGACCAGTCCGGAGGAGATCCGGCGCTCACTCCTGATCCACGACCGCGTGTTCAAGCGCAGTCACCAGGAGATCGCGTCCTGGCTCGAGGTCGGCCGCGAGCACCGGGTCCTTGACGCGGGATGCGGCGTCGGTGGGATGACCGCGGTGTTCACGCAACTCGCCGCGTCCCTCGAGGCCATCGACCTGGACGAGCAGAACGTGGCTGAGACCTGGATCCGCGTGAATGCGACCGCCGGCACCCGCGACGTCCGGGTAGCCACGGGCGACCTCACCGCACTGGCCTACGAGGACGCCACGTTCGACCTCGTCTGGTGCAGCCGGGTGATCCACCACGTACCGGACACGGTGGCCGCGGTCCGCGAGCTGGTGCGCGTCACCCGCCCCGGCGGCACGATCGCTATCCGTGAAGGCGGCTTCCCGTTCCGGGTGCTCCCGGACGACATCGGGCTCGGGGAGCGCTGGCTCGAGGACCGCCTCTCGGCGGCGGGTGTGGGCCGGTTCGGCCGCCCGCGTGAGCCGGAAGCGGGAAGCGTGCCGTACCCCTTCGGCTGGTCGCAGCTGCTCGCCGACGCCTGCCTCGTCGACGTCGAAACAAAGACCTTCGGCTTCGACTCGCTCAGTCCGCTGTCGGCGGATGAAGAGGCGTGGGTCACACACCACTGGCGGCGCTGGCTGACCCGGGAGGACTGGCGCGCCCTGCTGGGTCCGGAGGACATCGAGGTCATGGAGCAGCTGCTCGACCCGGACTCGCCACACCACCTCTTCCGCCGGACGGACCTCCACCTTCGCGCCGGCCTCACGGTCGATACGGGACGGAAGCCAGCCAGCGCCTGAAGCGGGAGAGGATCGCCGCCGATGGACACGATCGCACGAGAACAGGCCGCCCAGCGGATCGAACGACGGCTCGCCCGCCTCGGCTACCGGGTGACCCAGCCGCGGCGGCGTCTCATCGAGAAGATGCTCGCCTTCGAGACATACTTCTCGTCCGACTCGCTGTCAGTCGGCGAGCCGTCCGTCGGCCGGGCCACGGTCTTTCGTTCCCTGCACGTATTCCTGCGCACTGGCGCCCTGTGCCAGGTCGTACTTGAGGACGGGACCATCGTGTACCGCGTCGCCGACGACGGTGCCCACCACCACCACCTCGTGTGCATCGACTGTGACCTCGTCGAGGAGTTCTCGTCCGAGTTCCTCGAGGCGGCCCTCGCCCATGCCGGTGCGGCCCATGGCTACCAGGTCACCGGGCACAGGCTTGAGATCTACGGGCGATGCGATCACTGTCCGACAGAGGCGTCGTCGGGCGGCAGGGCAGGCGCGCGAGGCTAGCCGGTGCTCGCAACCACGAGGAGCACGGCCCCGGCGACCGACACGACGACACTGACGACCAGCCGCCTCGTGAGCAACTCCAGGTCGCGGTTCATCCGCCACGAGGGCATGAGCGTGAAGATGATGCTCGCCCGCTGGAGCGTGGCAACCACTTGACCTGAACGCGTCCAGGTCCTGCTGTCACTCTGTCTGCTCATTGATGCCGACTTGTCTGTTCTCGTTCGTCTCGCGTCCCTGTATTGCCTCCTTCACCTGATCACCTGCTGGATTGTGGGCCTGTTTGACGCATCACCCGGAGAGCTGTGCTCGTTCCCCCGAGGGGTCGATCCGTCCTCTACATCCAGGGGATCCCTGAATCGCCCCGGGAATGTCGGAGGCTCCAATCCTTGCGAGGATGGAGCGATGACACACCGAGGCGGGTACCCAGCGGAAGTACGGGAGCGGGCGGTGCGGCTCGTGCGCGAGCA
>VGOZ01000115.1 GCA_016875715.1 Chloroflexota bacterium
CGGTGAGCCGATCGACCTTGTTGAGAACCGTCACACACGGCTTCTCGCCGAGATGGAGGCTGGCCAGCACCCCGGCGACCTCGGCAGCCTGTGCCGGACAGTCCGGATGGGAGACATCCACCACCTGAACGAGCAGGTCGGCCACATCGAGTTCCTCCAGCGTGGCGCGAAACGCGGCGACCACGGACGGTGGCAATCGCTGAATGAAACCCACGGTGTCGGTGAGGATGACCTGCCGGCCGGACGGAAGTCGGATTCTCCGGTTGGTTGGGTCGAGGGTCGCAAACAGCTTGTCCTCAGCGAGCACGCCTGCGGACGTCACGCTATTGAGCAGCGTCGACTTGCCCGCGTTCGTGTAGCCGACGAGCGGTACAACCGCGATCGATTGGTCGAGGCGCCGCGCGCGATGCAGGCTCCGTGAGCGGCGGACGCGCTCGAGATCGCGCTTGATGTCAGCGATTCGCTCCCTCACACGACGCCGGTCGATCTCGAGCTGCGTCTCGCCCGGCCCGCCACGCGCGCCCACGCCACCCTCCTGGCGCGAGAGGTGAGTCCACTGCCCGGCCAGTCGCGGCAACAGATACTCGTACTGCGCGAGCTGCACCTGGAGACGGCCCTCGTAGGTATGGGCACGCTGGCCGAAGATGTCGAGCACCAGACCGGTCCGGTCGATCACCTTCGCGCCGAGCTCCTGCTCGAGGTTGCGCGCCTGAGACGGTGAGAGTTCATCGTCGAAGATGAAGAGGTCGACTCCCTCCTCCTTCCGGCGCATCGCGAGTTCAGCCACCTTGCCAGCGCCGAGGTACGACCGCGGGTTCGGCGCGCGCAACGCCTGGATCGTCGATCCGGTCACGCGTGCCCCCGCCGTCGCGGCGAGCTGCCGCAGTTCGGCAAGCGAATCCGCTGGCGACCACGACGACTCGGTCGCGGCAAGAGACACCCCCACGAGGTGCGCGACCTCCAGGCCGCGAACGGTCGGCCAGAGCCCATCCTCTTTCGCTCCGGTCGGAGGTCGAACCGTCTTCGGCGTGAGCTTTCGCCGCGGTCGGTCCTCCTCCGAATCAGGCCGCGTGCGGCCAGACACCTTCGAAAACCTGCGTCGCGGGCCCCGTCAAGAAGATCGAACCCACGCCGTCCCATTCGAGGAGAAGTTCGCCACCCGGTAGACGCACGCGCGCGTGTCGGCCAACCAGACCGCGCCGCGCCACCGCAGCCATGATCGCGCAGGCCCCGGTCCCACATGCCAGAGTCAGACCCACGCCCCGCTCCCAGACGCGAGCCTCGATGCAATCCGACTCCAGCATCCGGGCGATCTCGAAGTTGACACGCCGTGGGAACAGGGGGTGCCGCTCGACGCGCGGACCGATCTCCGCCAGCGGGAACTCGGCGACCGGTGTGTCGAGGAACATGACCGCGTGAGGATTTCCCATCGATACCGCATCGACGCGCACCGCGGCACCCACACCGTCGACCGCGACATCGACGGCTGCCTCTCCCGCTACCGCGATCGGAATCTCCGCTGGCCGAAACCGCGGCCTTCCCATATCGACCCGAACTCGGACTGTCTCCCCTCCCTCGACGGTCAGATCGAGAGTGAGGACGCCGGCACCGGTTTCGACGACCTGCCGCGATTCACGCACGAGGCCGCGATCGAAGACGTACTTGCCGAAGCATCGAATGCCGTTACCGCACATCTCCGATTCGGACCCATCGGGATTGAACATCCTCATCCGAAAGGGCGCGACGCTCGACTCCTCGACCAGAACCAGCCCGTCGGAGCCGATCCCGTAATGGCGGTCGCACATAGCCCGTGAGAGTGCCTTCAGATCGATACCTCGCAGCCGGCTGTCCCGCCCGTCGAGCAGGATGAAGTCATTCCCGGTGCCGTGCATCTTGGTGAACTTCACAGGATGTCCTCGGCCGCCACAGTCGCGGCGTCGAACCATTCGATCGCTGGGTCATCGCGGCGAAACCAGCTTCGCTGCCCTCGCGCAAGGCGACGACAGCGCGCGTCGATCGCCGTGAGGGTCCGGTCGAGACTCTCACTGCCCTGCACGTGCGGCACCATCTCACGATAGCCGATACTGCTCATCGCTGGCAGCGATGGCTCGTAACCACGCCCGACGAGCCATCGAACCTCCTCGACCCAGCCGAGTTCGATCATCGCCCGGTTCCGGGCCGCAATGCGCTCGCGGAGCGTTTCCCAGTCCATGGCAAGTCCGATCACGCGGCAGTCTGTCGTTGTCCAGGAGCGTACTGCCTCGGCGTACGGGCGGCCCGAGAACTCGACCACCTCTATGGCCC
Source organism: Chloroflexota bacterium (assembly GCA_016875715.1). Classification (GTDB taxonomy): domain Bacteria; phylum Chloroflexota; class UBA6077; order FW602-bin22; family FW602-bin22; genus VGOZ01. The sequence goes on from VGOZ01000115.1 coordinate 2,305, forward strand.
TGATGAGCCGTCGAGGGTTCCGACGATCGATGCGGGCCAAGGCCGCCGGATCCAGCCTCTCCAGGTGTCTCGCCAGTTCATGCGGGCTTGTACTGGCCAGTCGCGAGCGCAGGGAGCGATCCGGCGGAACCGCCTGGCTGAATCCACCGCCAAGCAGCGCGCGCATCCAGTAGCCGGTGCCGCCGACCAGGATGAGCGACTCGCTGCGGCGACGGGCCGACTCGATGACCTGCTGGCCGTAGGCCACGAAACGATCGACACTCCACGCCGCAGTCGGATCGCAGAGATCAAGCCCGTGGTGCACAACGAGCGAACGATCGCTCAGTGTCGGTTTCGCCGTGCCGATGTCCATGAAGCGATAGATGCAGCGGGAGTCGACGGAGAGGATCGCACCATCGGTGCGACGCGCAAGCTCGACCGCCAGGCGGCTCTTTCCTGTAGCGGTCTGCCCGACGATCGCTATCAGCACGTTCATCCACCGGCCGCGGAGAGCTCCGACCCTCGTCCCGACCGCACCAGGACGGAGATCGCAATCAGGCCCACCAGAACGCCGAACCAGAGAGTTGCCAGACGGATCAGGAGAGTCGCCGCGACCGCGAGCGCGGCGTCGTCCGTCACGGTGAGGATCATCAGGAGCCCGGCGATGCTGCCATCCGCCACTGCCAAGCCACCGGGGACCATCGAGAGGCTGCCGACGAGTGTCGCGACCGCCAGGATGAATGTGGCGGTCAACAGCAGATCCGCCGTGGGCGCGATGCCAAGCCCAACCAGGACGAAGGAGAATGCGACGCACTCCCCCGCCCACGATACGACACCGAGCCCCACCGCGATGAAGAGCGGTCTGACCTCCAGGAGCCTGCGAGACGTGCGATAGAAGTCGTGGGCGTGATGGGCCACCCTTCCGACGAAGGGGAGCCCGCCAAGGCGACCGAGCAGATATTCGACCGGCCCGCGCGCGCGTACGCCAATGACAAGGGTTGCGGAGCCGATCGCCACGATCATCGCCAGTTCGAGGCCAAGTCCGTAGACATAGAGCCCACCGAGAGCGAGCAGTAGCATCGCAAGTCCGTCGGTGAGCCGTTCAGCGAGGATCACCGGCGCGGAGACGCCAAACGGCACCCCGTGGCGGCGCAACAGCAGATAAGACTTGAGCCACTCCCCGAGCTTCGCCGGTGTGATCGTCATTGCCAGGCCGGAGAAGAAGATCGCCCCGTTCTCGAAAGGAGGAATGGATGGTGCACCGATCAGCCGGAGGTAGTACCCCCACTTCACAAAGCGCAGGAGGTAGTTGAGCAGCGTCAGGCCGAGGATCGCGGGGGCCAATCGCGCGTCGAACCGCTGCATCGCCTCGACGACACGCGGGAGGTCCCCGGCCACGCCGAAACCGATCATCACCGCCACGCCGAGCGCAAGCCAGAGCGGGACCGTGCGCCGAAGCCGCACAAACGGATTCCTCCCCGCCATCATCCGGCGATACCCGGCGCTGAATGAGGATCGAGATCGCGCGGCACGCTGAGGACACCGCCGAATGGTGGCCGGGCACGGCGGATCGGTTGTCCCGGTCCAGGGCGCTCCGCAAGCAACCCGTGATCGGCGAGCGCGATCAGCCCTCGCCCGATCTCCTGCGCCGAGAGCGGAAGCCGCGACAGAACATCGCTCAGCGTGGTCGGCCGCTGCAGGACGCGGATGAGCGCGCTCGCGGCGGGAGCGGCGCAGCGCGCCCGCGTGTAGGCCGAACCGCTCTGCACGGCCCGATACAGGTCTGTCGGGCGAGCCGCTACGCCCAGGGCGTGCCCGAGCGCCACGCGCTCCTCAGACGTGAGGCCGAGCAAGAGCCGCATCAGTGCGGGACCTCGACGCGCCACGCGCGGCGTGCTCATCCCGTCCTGACGACCTCGCGGACGAGCTGAGTCCGTGGCGACGGTAGGTCGGACCAGGTGAAAGCCGCCAGCAGGTCCCGGTCGAGGCCCTCGAGCTGGGACCGGTCCCGGCAATGTACGATCGCCAGTGGCTCACCCGCACGGACGAGATCGCCCACTCTCGGCAGAATCACCAATCCCACACGGTGGTCGATCGCGTCACCCTTCTCGCGTCGGCCACCGCCGAGGTCCATCGCGAGCGACCCGAGACGCGCTGTATCGATTGAGCGCAGATAGCCGGCGTGCGGTGCCGGAAGCTCGGCGGCGAGAGGCGCACGCGGCAACTCCCGTGGATCGTCGATCTGCCTCGGATCGCCGCCCTGAGCCGCGACCATCTCTCGGAGCTTCTCCAGCCCACTGCCGGCGCGCAGTGCCTCGTTGGCGCGCGCGGTGCCGCCCCGGAGGTCGGGTTCGGCGCCGGCCAGGACGAGCAGCTCCGCGACGATCCGCAGGGAGAGTTCGCGGACATCGTCGGGGCCCCTTCCCGCGAGAGTGTCTACGGCCTCGCCAACTTCTAGCGCGTTTCCAATCGCATGGCCAAGTGGCGCATCCATATCGGTAACGAGGGCGACGATGCGTCTACCGAGTCCGCTACCGATGTTGACCATGGTGCGGGCAAGCTGACGCGCATCATCGAGAGACTGCATCAGCGCTCCGCGGCCGACCTTTACATCGAGGCAGATCGCGCTCGCGCCCCCCGCGATCTTCTTGCTCATGATCGAACTGGCGATCAGAGGCTGCGACGGGACCGTCGCCGTGGCGTCGCGCAGCGCGTATAGCAGACCATCAAGCGGGGCGAGCGCACTGCCCTGCCCGGCGATGGCGAGGCCGATCCGGTCGAGCTGCCTCTGGAAGTCATCGGGGTCGAGCGACGTGCGGAAACCGCGGATCGACTCGAGCTTATCGATGGTGCCCCCGGTGTGACCGAGGCTTCGGCCGGACATCTTTCCCACGACCAGGCCGCAGGCCGCAGCGAGCGGCGCTGCGACGAGCGTGATCTTGTCGCCCACGCCTCCGGTTGAGTGCTTGTCGACGGCCATCCGCCCGAATCGACTCAGGTCGAGCCTCTGGCCACTCTCGGCCAGGACATCGGTGAGATCCACCGTCTCGGCAACGGTCATGCCTCGGCAACAGACCGCCATGAGCCAGGCCGACACCTGGTAATCGGGGACCTCGCCTCGCAGTGCGGCGCCGAGGAACTCTTCCATCTCACCACGGGTCAGCGGATAGCCGTCGCGCTTCCGCGCGATCGCGGCCCGCGGGTCAAGCATCGGTGTCGATATCGAGACCGGGTATCACCAAGGCGTCCGGATGAACCTCCGCCGATGGGAGCGGCTGGAGGTCCGGATACAGCATCCCCGCGCCCGTGTTGAAGAGCACCACAGTCTCATCGCGCCGCAGCGCGTCGCAATCCCGAAGGAGTCCCGCCGCGGCCACCGTCGCAGCACCCTCAGGCGATAGCCAGATCCCTTCGCGCCCCGCGGCAAGATCGGTCGCTCGGCGAATGGCGTCATCCGATACGGCGAGAGCGCCACCACCGGTCGAGCGCAGGGTACGCAACATGAGGTAGTCGCCTAGGGCGGCAGGCACCCGAAGCCCGCTCGCGATCGTCGAGGCATCGCGCCAGAAAACGGCAGTCTCCGCGCCAGACTCATAGGCTCGGACGATCGGCGCGCAGCCCGCGGACTGGACGACGTACATCCGCGGCCGTTCGATCCCGATCCAGCCCATCGACTGCATCTCGTCGAACGACTTCGCCATACCGATGAGGCCCGTGCCACCGCCCGCCGGATAGACGATCGCGTCGGGCAGGCGGCCGCCCATCTGCTCCACAATCTCGAATCCCATCGTCTTCTTACCTTCCACGCGGTACGGCTCGCGCAGGGTGGACATGTCGAACCAGTCGCCATGCCGACGGACGACCCGGCCAGCATCGTGGATGAGTCCGTCGATGAGGTGGACGTGAGCTCCAGCCAGTCGCGCCTCGATCAGCGGAACCCGCGGCGTATCGCGCGGCATCACCGTCCAGGCGCGGAGTCCTGCGCGCGCCGCGTAGACGGCGAGGGCCGCGCCTGCATTTCCCGCCGACGGTGCTGCCAGGCGGCGCAATCCCAGTTCGCGGGCGCGACTGACCGCCACGGCCATACCGCGGGCCTTGAACGAAGCGGTCGGATTGAGTGACTCATCCTTGAGAAGGAGTGAGGCCATGCCAAGCGTGCGCGCCAGACGCGGAAGGCTGAGGAGCGGAGTGAACCCCTCACCCAGACTCACGCGGGCCGCGCCGTTGCGTAACGGAAGCAGTTCCATGTAACGCCAGAGGGTCGGCTCACGCGCGCGGAGATTCTCCGGCCGCATCGAGTCGCGCGCTCGATCGAGATCGTACCGGGCGAAGAGGACCTTGCCGCAATCGCGACACACGTTTCGCGGCTCATCCGCGGTATCCGTCAGGCCGCATGCCGAACAGATCAGGTCGACCAGCGTAGATGCGGGCGCGGCCGACACAGGTGCGAGCTTACCACGTGCTCTACACTGGCTATCTCGCTCGTGACGACCACTCGCACCCGCCTCTCGAATGGCCTCACCGTGCTCGGCCGTGAGGTGCGCCACGCGCCGATTATTACCGTCTGGGTCTGGTATAGCGTCGGTGGGCGGGACGAGGTCGCCGGGAGGACCGGCATCTCGCACTGGGTCGAGCACATGCTGTTCAAAGGGACAGAGACGTTTCGGGCCGGTGACATCTTCCGCCAGGTGACGGCGAACGGCGGCACACTCAATGGCTTCACCTGGATCGACTACACGACGTACTTCGAGACCCTGCCAGCGGATCGGGCCGATCTCGCCCTTCGAATTGAGGCCGACCGGATGGTAAACGCACGGTTCGACCCGGCGGAGGTCGAATCCGAACGCAGCGTCATCATCGCGGAGCGGGAGGGGCACGAGAACGAACCGACCTGGCACCTCGATGAGGAGGTCACCGCCGCCGCGTTCAAGGTCCATCCGTACGGCAACGGCGTGATCGGCTGGAGGTGCGACCTCGAGACGATGACCCGAGACGATCTCTACGAACACTACCGCCGCTTCTACCATCCCGGAAACGCGATCGTCGCCGTAGTCGGTGACTTCGCGACGGCTGAAATGATCGAGCGCATCGAGCACTTCTTTGGTGCGATCCCGCCCGGTCCGCCGGTGCCGCAGGTTCGTTCGCGCGAAGGTGAGCAACGCGGCGAGCGGCGGCTCGAGATCCATCGTCCCGCACCGCACCGACACCTGCAGGTCGCGTACCAGGCACCGGCGGCATCGAGTCTGGATGCCCCGGCCATGCTCGTGACCGATGCGATCCTCTCGGGCGCTCGCTCGATGGGGATGGGCGGGGGCCGGTCGCCGATGGGGCGGAGCTCGCGCCTCTACCGCGCGCTGGTCGCCGCCGGCCTCACAACCTCCGCGCGCACGTCGTTCGCGCTCACGCGCGATCCCTTTCTCTTCGAGCTGCATGCGACCCTGCGTCCCAACACCGAGCCGACCCAGGTCGAAGCGGTCGCTTTCGAGCAGATCGAGGATCTCGCCCGTGGAGGCCCTACCGAGGAGGAGACCGCGCGGGCACGCAAGCAATTAGAGGCGCAGTTCGCTTATGGCACGGAGTCGATGTCAAGTCAGGGGTACTGGCTGGGCGCGCTCGAGGTCGTTGCTGAAAGCGAGATGCTCGACCGACTCCCCGGGGCCATCGCCGCGGTGACGCCCGAGGACGTCCAGCGCGTGGCGAATCACTACCTGACGCGAGAGCGCCGCACGGTGGGTTGGCTTCATCCAGTCACGAGTGGACAGGGCGGATGAGCCGAACCGCGTTCGCGATCGCCCGTGAGGAACTGCCGAACGGAGTGGTCCTGCTCGGTCAGC
>VGOZ01000116.1 GCA_016875715.1 Chloroflexota bacterium
GATGCCGATGCGATCAAGAGGTCACGCACCCGGGTAAAAGCCTCCGCATCCTGATCGGCGCTGTCGCCTTCGGCCTGGGCCGCGTGCCAACTCGCCGAGACGACATCCCGCACCATCGTATCGATCCGCACCGAGTGGTTCGGACCCAACACCTCACGCGCCCGGGACGGCAGGTCCTCTTCGCCAATCAAGCCGGCGCGCACGGCGTCGCCGATATCGTGGTTGAGATACGCGATGGCGTCGGCGAGTTTGCACACCTGCCCTTCGAGCATTGCCGCGACGCCCCACCCAGGCGCGGTGACACCCTCGCGGACCTTGGAATGCGTGGGGATGCTCTCACGCGTCTCCCAGGTGAGGTTGAGCCCGACGCCGTCCCCTTCGAGGACGTCGACGACCCGCAGCGACTGGAAGTTATGGCGAAAGCCACCTTCGACGAGGCCATCCAGCGCCTCCTCTCCGGCATGCCCGAACGGTGGATGGCCGAGATCGTGGGCGAGCGCGATCGCCTCAGTCAGATCCTCGTTCAGGTTGAGCGCACGCGCGATCGTCCGGGCGATCTGACTGAGTTCGATGGTATGGGTAAGCCGGGTGACATAATGGTCTCCCCGCGGCGCGATGAAGACCTGCGTCTTGTCCTTCAGGCGCCGAAACGCCTTGCAGTGGATCACACGATCGCGATCGCGCTGGAAGCAGGTCCGGATCGGTGACTCCGGCTCGGATCGGGCTCGGCCGCGAGAATGCATACTCTTCGCGGCCAACCGCGAGAGGCCGAACTCTCGACGCTCGATCCTGTGGCGCACCGCATCGGACCCCCACGCGGTCACGGTGCCCACTATAGGGATCGCGCCGCAGCCGCTCCCGACTGGCCCGCGATCTTCGTCACGTCACGGGGATCGGGCGCCACTCGGCGCCCGATCCCCCGCTTTGGAACCAGGCCTAGCGATCGCGGACCGCCGGAGCCAGCGCGGCCTGCGCCGCCGCGAGCCGGGCGATCGGCACCCGGTAGGGTGAACACGAGACGTAGTTGAGGCCGATCTGGTGGCAGAACTCCACGGAACTTGGCTCACCGCCGTGCTCGCCACAGATCCCGACCTCGAGATCGGGCCTCGCCCGACGCCCATCCTCGACTGCCATGCGCATCAGCTTACCGACGCCCGCCCGATCCAGGGCCTGGAACGGGTTGACCGGCAAAACCTTGCGCTCGACATACTGGAGCAGGAACTTCCCCTCGGCGTCGTCACGACTGATCGCGAAGGTGGTCTGCGTGAGGTCGTTGGTGCCGAACGAGAAGAACTCGGCGTACTCGGCGATCTCGGCGGCAGTCAATGCGGCGCGGGGCACCTCGATCATCGTGCCGAACTTGTAGGTCAGACGCCCGCGCTCCTCCTGAACCCTGTTCGCCTCCGCCTCCAGTTCCTCGCGCGTCACTCGAAGCTCGTTCACGTGGCCGACAAGCGGGATCATGATCTCCGGGTAGACGACGTGCCCTTCGGCGGCGATGTCGGCAGCCGCCTCCAGGATCGCACGCACTTGCATCCGAACGATTCCCGGGAAGAGGATGCCAAGACGGCAGCCCCGCAGACCGAGCATCGGATTCGCCTCGTGCATCGCCGTCACCGTGCGTAGCAGGGCTTCTTTGGCCGCATCAGGCGTGCCGCGGGCGCGGGCCTCGGCGACATCGACCAGGAGATCATCGCGGTGCGGCAGGAACTCGTGCAGCGGCGGGTCGATCAAGCGAATCACCACGGGGCACCCGGCCATCGCTCGGAAAATGCCCTGGAAATCCTTTCGCTGGATGGGCAGGAGTTCGGCGAGCGCGGCTTCGCGCTCGGCTTCGGTCGCGGCCAGGATCATTCGCCGCACGACCGGCAACCGCTCCGCCTCGAAGAACATGTGCTCCGTACGGCAAAGGCCGATCCCCTGCGCCCCATTCTCACGCGCCTTCTCGGCATCACGCGGGTAATCGGCGTTGGCCCAAACCTGAAGGCGCCGCACCTCATCAGCCCACGAGAGCAGTCTCCTCAGGTCGCCCGACATGCTCGGCTCGATGAGCGGTACCTCGCCCAGTATCACCTCGCCGGTTGTGCCGTTGATGGTCACCAGATCGCCTTCGCGAACAACGGTCTCACCCGCGGTGAAAAGGCGCGCTTCGAGATTTACCTTGATCCCCTCGCACCCGGCCACGCACGGCTTGCCGATTTGCCGGGCCACAACCGCCGCGTGACTGGTCGCGCCACCGCGAGACGTCAGTACCCCCTGCGCAACGATCATCCCGTGCACGTCGTCTGGATTGGTCTCCTGCCGAACCAACAGGACCCGTTCGCCTGTCTTCGCAATCACCTCGGCACGGTCCGAGTCGAAGACCGCCTTCCCGGTCGCGGCGCCGGGAGACGCATTGAGGCCCCGGGCAACTACCTGAAGGCGCGCGGCAGGATCGATCTGCCGGTGCAGCAGCGCTTCGATATGGGCGGGCTCCACCCTGCGCACCGCCTCGGCACGATCAATCAGCCCCTCGTCGGCCATCTCCACGGCGATGCGCACGGCAGCCATCGCCGATCGCTTCCCCGATCGAGTCTGGAGCATGTAGAGCCGCCCACGCTCGACCGTGAACTCCAGGTCCTGCATATCGCGGTAGTGACGCTCCATCTGCTCGGCGATGGCGACAAACTGATCGAAGACCTCCGGGAGATCGCGCCGCATGGCCGCGATGGGCTGAGGCGTGCGGATGCCCGCGACGACATCCTCGCCCTGCGCGTTGATGAGATACTCACCGAACAGCACGCGCTCGCCGGTGTTCGGGTCGCGGGTGAAAGCGACCCCGGTGCCGGAGTCCGAGCCCATATTGCCAAACGCCATCGTCTGAACGTTGACGCCCGTGCCAAGGTCGTGCGGGATGCGGTGGAAGTTCCGGTACGCGATCGCCCGGCCGTTGTTCCACGATCGAAAGACCGCCTCAATCGCCAGCCGCAGTTGATCCAGCGGATCGGTGGGAAACGGGCGCCCGGCAGTCCGCTCGACGAGGCGAAGGTAGGATTCGGCGACCTCCTTCATCTGCTCGGCCGTCAGATCGGTGTCGAGCCGCGCTCCATAGCGATCTTTAGCCGCCTGCAGCTCGTGCTCGAAGGCCTCCGCTTCGACGTCGAGCACGATCTTCGAGAACATCTGGATGAATCGGCGTAGCGAGTCGTACGCGAACCTCTCGTTACCCGTCGCCCGCACGACGCCGCGCAACGTCTCCGTGTTGAGACCGAGGTTGAGAACCGTGTCCATCATTCCGGGCATCGATTCACGGGCGCCGGACCGGACGCTCACCAGCAGCGGATCCTCGGGCGATCCAAACCTCTTTCCTGTGGTCTCCTCCACGGCCTTGAGGGCTGTGAGAACCTGGTCCCAGAGCCCCTCCGGGAACGTCCGCCCTACCGCGTAGTACTCGTTGCAGGCCTCCGTCGTGATCGTGAAGCCGGGAGGAACCGGGAGTCCAGCCCGCGTCATCTCCGCCACGCCCGCGCCCTTGCCTCCGAGGAGCGATCGCATCGACGCGTCCCCCTCGGCGAACAGATAGACCCACTTCTTGGCCATCGTTGTCCCTGCTCCTATCCAGCCAGTTTCTCGTGGAGAACGCGCCGAAGATCCGCGATTGGGACGCGCTCCTGGTGCATGCTGTCGCGGTCGCGAACCGTAGCGCTGCGGTCTTCGAGCGACGCGAAGTCGATCGTCACGCAGAACGGTGTGCCAATCTCGTCCTGACGGCGGTAGCGCCGTCCGATGGACTGCGATTCGTCGTAGGTGACCATCCAATGCTCGCGCAGTTCGCGGCTGACCTGACGCGAGAGGTCCGTGAGCGGCTCCTTCTTGGAGAGCGGCAGCACCGCGACCTTGTAGGGGGCCAGGCGAGGGTGGAGACCCAGCACGGTCCGCGTGCCGTCGCGGTCCGCCTCCTCGCGATACGCATCGAGAAGAAAGGCGAGCACAGATCGGTCCACGCCGGCCGATGGCTCGACGACGTGGGGAAAAAAGCGCTCGTTCCGCACATCGTCGTAATAGGCGAGGTCCTCGCCACTATGCTGCTGATGCTGCGCGAGATCGAAGTCGCCCCGCATGGCGATCCCTTCGAGTTCGGAAACTCCGAAGGGGAACGCGTAGAGGATGTCGGTCGTACCCCGCGAATAGTGCGCCAGTTCGCTGGCGGGTTGCTCGTAGAGCGAGAGATTCTCGCGTCGGATACCAAGCCCGACATACCACTCCAGGCGTGCCTGAATCCACTCCCGGTACGCGGTCTCGGCGTGCTCGGGCCGCACGAAGTACTCGATCTCCATCTGCTCGAACTCCCGATCGCGAAAGATGAACTTCCCCGGAGTGATCTCGTTCCGAAACGCCTTCCCTACCTGCGCGATGCCGAACGGCAGCTTGCGCCGCGTGGTGTTGAGGACATTCCGGAAATTGACGAAGATGCTCCCCGCCGTTTCCGGCCGCAGATACGCGGTGGCGGCAGTGTCTTCCACCGGACCGATGCTGGTACGGAACATCAGGTTGAACTGCCGCTCGGCGGTGACCTCTCCGCCGCAGTACGGGCAGCGACCGGCATCGAGTTCGTCGCTGCGACTGCGCCGGTGACAAGCCCGACAATCGACGAGCGGGTCGGTAAACGTCTCAACGTGGCCAGATGCCTGCCACAGGCGCGGCGACGCGATGACCGAACTGTCGAGTCCGACCATATCTTCGCGGCACTGGACATTGGCATGCCACCACGCGTCTTTGATGTTGCGCCTCAACTCGACGCCGAGGGGGCCAAAGTCCCAGAAGCCGCCAAACCCACCGTAGATCTCACTGGAGGGGAATACGAAGCCGCGGCGCTTGCAGAGCGCCACGATCGTGTCGAGGTCAGCGCCCGTCCGGGCGGGGTTTGCCTGCGTCTGCACGTGAACTCCCGAAAACCTGGATAATCGCCGCGCCGATCAGCGCTGCAATGACCCTACCAGACTCGCGTACTTATCCATCAGGACACGGGCGCCTTCGGGAGACACGGATTCGGCGATCACGTGGAAGACCGGCCGCTCGACATCCGGAAGGACGAGAACCCACTCTTGCCCGAGGTCGATCCTGACGCCATCGATCATCTGGGCGCGCCCGTCCTGGAACTGCTGGGCGAGCTTACGCATCACACGCCCCTTGTCCTCCCACGAGCAGTTCACGCGCGTCTGCGCGGTGTGGTAAGCGGGAAGCCCGTTCAGGACCTCCGACAGGCGCACGCCCTGATTTGCGAGCGCCTCGTACAGTTTGCACGCGGCGAACATGCCGTCCATTGCCGCGTGGAACTCCGGGAATACGATGCCCCCATCGCCATCGCCCGCCATGACTACGCCCTTGCGGACCGAGGCGGCGACAAGCGCCTGCGAGCTCACCCGTGTTCGGAGGACCGAACCGCCGTGGCGCGCCGCGAGGGTCTCGAAGAGATTCGGCGCGGTCACCGGTACCGCGAGCGTTCCGCCCGGGTTCTGGCGCCAGTGCAGGTCGATGAGCGCACCGAGAAGCCACCAACCCGGAACCAAATGGCCTCGGTCGTCGATCACATAGATCTTCTCTCCACCGGCATCGATGCGGATCGCGATCGACGCCTCGACCGCGGTCGCGATCCGGGCCAACTGTCGGAGGATCTGTTCGAACTGGTCTGGTGAGTGCGCCAGCCGCGACTCATCGATCGATCCATTGAGGGTCACCGGACTGACGCTGAAGCGATTCAGTACCCGAGGGAGCACGGTCGATACCGCCGAGTGGCCGTAGTCGAGCACGAATCGGTGGCCGTTCGCCTGCGAGATGGCCAGGACCTTGCTCATCGCCTCGACGTAGCTGTCGGCGAGGCCCGGTTCCTCTCCGATCCAGCCGATCTCATCGAGATACGCTCGTCGGTAGTCCTCACGGAAAAAGGACCCCTCGATCTTCCGCTCCGCGTTGCGGTCGAGGTCCATTCCGCTGCGATCGAAGAAGGTGATGTCGATCACCCGGTCGTCGAAGGGCGACACCCGCACGTGCGCCCCGCCGGCATACGCACCGGATCGGGCAATCCATCGGGAGACGGGCACGGGCTGAGACTTTATGTCAAGGACGTTGACCCCCGATGACGGCAGTCCGGACACCATGGCGCGCTTGATCATGCGCGAGGCCCGGTGCGAGTCCCGACTCAAGACGATCGTCGCGCCCCTGGGTAATGTGGACGCATACGCGGCGCCGAGTTTGGCCGCGAATTCGGGAACGATCTCAATGTTGACGAGACCGGAGACGCCCCATCGTCCGAAGATCGCACGCCGTCCCTGGCTGCCCCAGATGATGCTCCGATTGATGGTCGCCCCGGCCTCGATCTCCTTGTTCGGCCAGATCTTGACGTTGGGCTGAATGATTGCCGAATCGCCCACCGTCGTCCCATCGCCGAGAACGGTGCCCTCGAACAGCATCACCTTGGCCTTGATCGAGCACTGCCGACCGACGATCGCACCGCGGACCTCCGCCCGCTCGCCCACGTAGCTATTCCGCCAGATGATGGACCGGTCGATCTGTGCCCGCGTGTCGACGATCGAGTCATCTCGGATGACCGTCGGCCCACGGACGACCACGCCTCCCTTGATCTTGCAGCCGTCGCCCAGCCATACGGGCCCCAACAACTGGGCATCGGGCGCGATCTCGACCGAGTCGGTCTCCAGCCAGATCCCCGGTCCGATCTCTTTGCCGAGCGATTCGACCTTGACCTTGCCGGAAAGAACATCGCCATTCGCGCGGAGGAACTCGGGAATGTTGCCGACATCACACCAGTAACCGTCCGCCACATAACCGAACAGTGCATCGCCTCGCTCGAGGAGCTGCGGAAAGACATCCTGCGAGAAGTCGACTGGTTTGCCGCCCTCGTAGTAGTCGAACACAGAGGGCTCGAGAACGTAGATGCCGGTATTCACGGTATCGGAGAAGACCTCGCCCCAGCCTGGCTTCTCCAGGAACTGCCGAACGCGCCCACCTTCGTCGACGATGACCACCCCATACTCGAGCGGATTCTCCACTTGATAGAGCGCCAGCGTGGCCTTTGCCTTCTTCTCGCGGTGATAGGCGATCACCTTACCGAGGTCAAAGTCCGTCAGTGCATCGCCCGATATCACGAGGAACGTCTCGTCTAGAAGCTCTTGGGCCAGTTTCACCGACCCCGCCGTGCCGAGCGGAACCTCCTCCACCGAGTAGTGGATCTTCATGCCAAGGCTTGACCCATCTCCGAAGGCGTCCTGGATCACCGACGCGAGGTACTGAACGGTGACGATGACCTCGGTGATCCCGTGACGCTGGAGCAGGTCCAGAACGTGCTGCATGCACGGCTTGTTCACGATCGGAACCATCGGCTTCGGGCGGTTGATCGTGAGAGGTCGGAGCCGGGAACCCTCGCCACCCGCCATGACTACAGCTTTCACGGGCGTCTCCCGAAAACGCGACCTGGGCGCCAGTATACTCGAGGGGCCGATGCTCTCCCGCCCCACCCAGACTGCCGCGGCGGTCAGCGTGCCCGGCCACGCCTGGGGAGGACGAGCCTGCTGGGCGGAGATCGACCTCGATGTGATCGAGGCGAACACCGCGGCCCTGCGCCGCCGTCTCACCCCGGGCGCCGCGCTGATGGCCGTCGTGAAGGCGAATGCCTACGGTCACGGCATCGCCGGGATCGCCAGCGCCATGGTGCGGGGCGGGGCCACCGCGTTCGGTGTTGCGTGCGTCGAGGAGGGGATCGAGCTCCGCACCGCGGGTATCGACCTTCCGGTCTTGATCCTCGGGTTCGTTCCCGTGACTGAGGCACCGCGCGCGGTTCGGCTCGATCTCACCATCGCGGTGGCATCGCGCGAGATGGCCGAGGCCTTGGATGCAGCCGGCCGCGCCACCGGTCGACCCGCGCAGGTTCACATCAAGATCGACACCGGCATGAGTCGATTCGGCGTCCAGGTCGGGGCGGCGGTGGATTTCGTACGGGCCATCGCGCCGCTACCCGGCATC
>VGOZ01000117.1 GCA_016875715.1 Chloroflexota bacterium
GCTTCCACCGCGCCAGCGCCGCCGGCATCGTGCGCACGCCCGTGTCCTCCCGCCCAATCGACCCCAGTCCGACTGAGCCGAGTGAACATAACATGGCGGCTGCGCATCTCACCGGGAACTCACTTTAGGCCTTCCGGTCGAACGTCGCGTGGCGGCGGACGAGATCGATCGCGCGGTGTCGGGCCGCCGCGGTGAGCCAGGCGCCGGGGTTCGCGGGATGCCATCGCGAGGCCACTGCTCGAGGGCGAGCACGAGAGCATCCTGAGCGAGCTCCTCGGTCATGCCGATATCGCGCACGACCCTCGCGATCGCGCCGATGAGGCGAGCCGATTCGACCCGCCAGATCGCCTCGATCGCGCGATGGGTCGCCTCCCGCTCCACCGGGCCATTACAGGACGTGGGGCGTCGGGGACGGATCGGCCGGGACGCTCCCCCCTGCTGACCGCCGCGTCGAGGTCAGGCGCCGCGCTAGCGGGCGATCTCCTCGACCAGGCGCTGCTCCTGGGCGCGTAGTTCCGGCGTGAACTCGGCGCCAAAGTCCTCCGCCTCGAACACCCGACGGATCTCTACTTCGTCGCCGGCCGGGAACGGCGCGCGCTTGAGCCACTCAACCGCTTCATCCATCGATCGGACCTCCAAGAGCCAGAAACCGGCGATCAACTCCTTAGTCTCCGCGAAAGGGCCGTCGATCACGGTCGGCGACGCGCCGCCGAACCGGACACGCTTGCCGCGCGAACTCGGGTGCAGGCCGTCGCCGGCCAGCATGATGCCGGCGGTCACCAGCTGCTCGTTGTACGCGCCCATCTCGGCAAGCTGCGTTCCGTCGGCATCACGCCGGCCTCCGAATCCCTGTTCGCCTTCACGATAACCATCACGCGCACGGGACCATCTCCTTCATCGCTCTTGAAGGGATGGTCTCTCCAGCCCTCACTCGATACGTCGAACGAGCCGACGCGAAATCGACACCTCAGGCCACGGCTTGTGGGCGAGTTCCGCGTGTGACGGCTCGGGCGTATGCGACAGCCTAGCTGTCGCGACCGTGCCGTATCCTGCGCTACGTGAACGCCTCATCGCCGGCGGATGCGCGCATCGCAATGCACCAGACCGGCGCGCCGGGCATCCGCTGGGTCCTGGACACGCTCAGAGAGCTCAAGTCGCGCGATCCGATCGCTCCGGTCACGATCCTGGCCGCCAACTACGTCGCCACGCGTGAGATCGTCATTGCGGCGGGTCGGGTGGGCTGCGTCGGGGTCCGAGTTCTGACGATCGACGCGCTCGCTTCGGAACTGGTCGGACTGCCAGGCGCCGACGAGCCGCTCACCCCAGAGATCGAGAACGCGCTCGTCCGGCACGCGATCGCCGGCGAGGCCGAGTTCGCCGAAGTCAGCGGGGTCGATCTGCGTGCCGCGGCGCGCTCCCTCTTCCGCGAACTGCGCCGCGCCGAGGCCGACCCGGCACAGATCGAGGCGCAGCAGATTGTCCCCGCCGCGCGCGCGGCGCTGAGGGCGTATCGCACGTTCGATGCCGAGATGGCGCGGGTTGTCGATCGCGCGGAGGTGCTCCGGCGCGCGGCGGGACGGGTTGCGAGCGCCGCGACCGTGCCGCCCGCGGTGGCCGCACTCGGGGCGATCGTCCTCGCCTTCCCGACCCGGCTTTACGCCGGACAGATTCGCCTCCTTGCTGCGCTCGCGCGCTGGCTGCCGATGCGCGCGGCGTTCGTGGCGATCGATGGCGTTCCGGCCGAGGACGATCCGGAGCGACTCCACGCGCGAATGCTCGCTCGAGCCTGTGGCATCACCGAGGCGCGGATCGAACCCGCGGCCGGAGAGCCAACGCTTCCCCCGCGGCGGGCGATCCGGCGAGTGCCGGACCCGGCCGAGGAAGTGCGCATCGCGGTCCGTGCGCTCGTCGCCCATGCTGAACGGGGCGCGCCGTTCCATCGCTGCGCCATCCTCTACCGCCAGTCCGACCCATACCGCGCGCTCCTCGTCGATGCGCTCGCCCGCGCGGATGTTCCCTGCTACACCTCGGAGGGCGATCCTCTGGCCGAGACCCGGCCCGGCCGGGCGCTCCTGGGCATGCTCGCGCTCGGCGCCGAAGACTTCGTAGTCGATCGCGTGCTCGGCTGGCTCGAGACCCGTCCGCCAGCGCACCGCGCCCGGGAGTTCCCGGACGCACCGGTGTGGGCACGGCTGGCCCGCGAGGCGCGCATCGTGCGCGGGGCGGCGTCGTGGCAGCAGCAACTGCGGACGCTGGCCGCGGAGATACGGGAGCGCGCCCGTCAGTCGCTGGCGCGCGATGACGCGAGCGAGGGGATGGCGCGCGCTCTCGAGCGCGACGCGCAGAGCGCCGACGCAATCGTGGCGATCGTCGGCGACCTTGCCGCCGCCTGCGCGGCGCCGCCGGACCGCACCTGGTCGGATCACGTGGAGGCGGCGCTCGCCCTCATTGGTACGACGATCGGCTCGACCGGCGACTGGTCGCCCCGCTGGCGTGTCGCCGCGGCCGCGGTCGAGCGATGCGTCCGGGGTCTGACGGCTCACACCCGGTTCGCCGACCACAGGGTCCCCTTTGTCGAGTTCCTCTCCGACCTGGAGCAGGCACTCCGGGGCACGACGCTGCCGCGTCTCCACCTGGGAGGCGGCGTCTTCGTCGGACGTGTCGGGAACGTCGCCGGGCTCAGCTTCGATCGCGTCCAGATCCTTGGGCTCGTCGAAGGTCAATTCCCGGCCGCGCCGCCCAACGATCCATTCTTTCCCGCCGGCGGACCAGATCCGCTCCATCTGACCGTGCAGCGCCGGGCGAGCGAGCGACGCGCCTTCGTCGCCGCGCTAGCGACGGCCGCGCATCTGGATGGCCAGGTGATCCTCTCGATGCCAGATACGATCGGCGGCCGGGTCACGAACCCCTCGCGCTACCTGATCGAGGTCGCTTCGGCGCTTCACGGCGCACCGCTCGACGGCCAGCGGTTCCTCGCCCTCTCCGAAGAGGAGCGGACCCCGGCCTGGCTCACGACGCTCCGATCTCCGGCCGGGTCGGCGCGGGCTGCCGAGACGCCGCTGAACCTGGACGACCGACGTCGGATCGAGGTGGCGAGGGCGAGGGCCCACGCGCGGGCGCAGCCGATCGCGCACCGGCCCGACCTCCCCCTCGCGCGCGGACTCGACCTCAGCGACTCCCGGCGCACCGCGATGCTGACCGACTTCGATGGTGGCGTGGGGCCGAGTCGCCTCATCGCCGCCGTCCTCGCCACCACCACACCCGTCGCACCCACCGCGATCGAGATGTACGCCACCTGCCCGTTCCGGTACTTCCTGGGCCGCGTCCTCGGCGTACGGGAGACGCGCGATACCGAGGAGATCTGGACGATCGATGCGCTCGAGCGTGGGAGCCTCTACCACGACGTGCTGGATGAGTTCTTCAGGAACTCGCCGTCCGCGCAAGGTGCCGGCGACCTGATCGAGCCCTCCGAGTGGCGGCGTCTCGTCGCGATCCTCGACCGCCACATCGTGCGTGTCGGTGCGGTCGGCAGCACCGTCGCCTGGACCAACGAGCAGTCCACCCTGCGCTCGGATCTGTCCACCTACCTGCGGTACGACGCGCGAGACCGCGCCGAACGAGGTGTACAACCGCGCTACACCGAGCAGACCTTCGGCGGCGACGACACGACATGGCCGCCGGTGGTTATCGAGGTCCCGGGCGGGCATCTCTCGTTCCGCGGGCGCATCGATCGCGTCGACCTCTCCGCGGACGGCCGCCGCGCCGAGGTCCACGATTATAAGACCGGGGCCGACCGCTACAAGGAGCTGGAGAAGGATCCGGTCAAGGGCGGGCAGACGCTGCAACTCGCGCTCTACCGCGAGGCTGTGCGGGCGGCGCTCCGCGGTGTTGAGTCGATCGGGGCGCGCTACGCGCTCGTCACGGCGCGGGGGGAGTTCAAATCCGTCCGGGTGGACGAGCGCGCCGACGTGGACGCGCGGCTTCGCACCGTCCTCTCCGAGATCGCGACGGGCATCGCCACGGGGAGCTTTCCCCAGGTACCGGGAGAAGAGGATCGTTCCAGCTTCGAGAACTGCCGCTACTGCCCGTACGATCGCGTCTGCCCGGCCGGCCGCGACCTCGGCTGGGAGCGAAAGCAGGCCGACCCGAAGGTCCAGCCGTTCCTGAACCTGGCGCCTGGCGGCGACGATCGGCCTGAGCCTCCGGACGAGGAGGTTGGAGCGTGAGGTCGCCCCTCCCCGATGCCGCGGCCCGCGCGCGCATCCACGACGATCTCGATGCAACGATGCTCGTCGAGGCGGGCGCCGGCACGGGCAAGACGACCGCGCTCGTCGGGCGTATTGTCGCGATGATCGCGCGCGGCCGCCTCACCGCGATGGCGCGGCTGGCCGCGATTACCTTCACGGAAGCCGCCGCGGCCGAGCTGCGCGAGCGGGCACGACGGGAACTGGAGCGGGCGGCGAACGACCTTGCTCGAACGGAGGCGGAACGGTCGCGTCTGGCCGACGCAGCGAAAGATGTCGACCTTGCCGCGATCCAGACGATCCACGGCTTCGCGAATCGACTGCTCGCGGCCGATCCGCTGGGCGCGGGGCTGCCGCCCGGCTTCCAGGTCCTTGAACAGATCGAGAGTGAGGTGGAGTTCCGGGAGCGGTTCCGGCGGTGGGTTATCGAGGAGGCAGAGAGCAGTGCCCCGCTGCGCGAGGGGCTGGGACGGGCTCTGGCGCTCGGGATGACCTTCACACACCTGACCGCGCTGGCGCATCGCCTGGACGAGCATCTCGATGCGCTCATCGGGAGCGATCATGCCTGGCCTCCACCGCCGCCGTGGATCGATCCGATCCCCGTGGCGCGGCAGATCGGCGCTTTCCTCGCCGAACAGACGAGCGAGGAAGTCGTCGGGCAGGCGTTCCACGACGCCGACCCGATGGCCGTCCGCCTGCGGGAGTTGCGCCCTATCGCCAGGCTGCTCCTCGAGGTCGATGAAGAGATCGCCGCGCTCGCGGCGCTGGTGCGGTTGGACCTGCGCGCCACAGCCGGAAATGCGAAGAACTGGAAGCGCGGATCGCTGGCGTCCATCAAGTCCAACCTGACGAGGGAGCGGGATCGTCTGGCTGAGACACAATCACTATGGCGGCGCTGCGCCCTCCTCGCGCTCCTGCCGGCGCTCACCGCAGCGCTCCGCGAGGCGTTCGCGGACCGGGGACGACGTGGGCGGGTCACGTTCACCGATCTCCTGGTACGAGCGCGCGACCTGCTGCGCGATCGGCCCGAGGCGCGGGATGCCGCGCGCGCCCGTTTCGATCTCTTCTTCGTTGATGAGTTTCAGGATACCGACCCGCTCCAGACCGAGATCGTCTGGCGCCTGACCTCGCGCGATCCGATCGACTTCCACGAACCCTGGCAGGACGCGGCACCCGCTTCCGGCCGCCTCTTCATCGTCGGCGACCCGAAGCAATCCATCTATCGATTCCGGCGCGCCGACCTCTCCCTCTACGACGCGGTGCGCGCGCGGTTTCCAGAGGCAAACCGCCTCACCCTGGCGACCAACTTCCGCTCGACGCGGACGATCCTTGGCTTCGTCAACGCACTGCTCCTCGAGGACTTCGCCCATCAGCCGGGCACCCAGCCACCGTACGTCGATCTGCTGCCGCCGCCGCACCGACCCGAGGGCGGCGCGCGGGTCATCGTCGCCGGCAGGACGCATCCGACCATCGGCGAGGCTCGGGGCGCGGAGGCCGAACTCGCCGTCGCCTCCATCCGTACCGCGAAAGGGCAGTGGCGCGTGGACGGCGAAGGGGGCCGATTGGCCCGCTTCGCAGACATGTGCGTGCTCATCCCGACGCGCGTAAGCCTGCCCGCGCTCGAGCGCGCGTTCGACGCCGCCGCCATCCCCTATCGCGTCGCCAGCGGCACACTCGTGCTCCAAACCCAGGAGGTGCGCGACCTGCTCAACTGCTTGCGGGCGATCGATGATGCGAGCGACCAGGTCGCCTGCGTCGCGGCACTGCGCACGCCCGCGTTCGGATGTTCCGATCGGGATCTCCTGCGCTGGCGCGAGGCGAACGGACGATTCGCCTACCTGCCGTCGCGTCCGGACCTGATGTCGTCGGGCGATCCCGCGATCGGACGCGTCGCCGCGGCGATGGAGGGCCTCCGCACGTACCACTGGCGCCGCGCCGATCTCCCCGCGCCGGCCCTGATCGAACGGTTTATCGAGGAGCGTCTGCTCGCCGTTCACGCCCTGGCGTCTCCCCATCCCCACGAGGCGATGCGGCGCCTGCGCTACGTCGCCGCCCGGGCGCAGGCACTCGCCGCGACAGGTCGAATCGGCCTTCGTGCCTTCATCGACTGGATTGAGGATCTGCAGCGGGAGGACTTCCGCGATCTCGACGAGGTGTTCCGGACCGACATCCTCCTGCCGGACGAGCCGGATCCCGACGCCGAGGATGCCGTCCAGATCCGCACGATGCACGGCGCGAAGGGGCTGGAGTTCCCGGTCGTGATGCTGTGCGGTCTCGGCAATGCCAGGGCGAATCCGTCCCGGTCGGCCTGGGTGCATCGGAACGGCCAGGGACGATGCGAGGTCCGCGTGGGCACTCAGAGGGTCTCGTTCGAGACCGAGGGGTTCGCCGTGACGGCCGCGCGTGAGAGGCAGCACGAGGATGCCGAGCGGAGGCGCCTGCTCTACGTTGCGACGACGCGGGCGAAGGAGCACCTCATCCTCTCTCTTCACCGGAAGGAGAATGGCAACAATCCCGAGATTCACGCCGACCGGATTGCGCCCCGCCTGCTCGGCATCGAGCCGATGCTCTGGACCGACCGGACCCCGGATCCTCCGTCGGCCGTCGAGGCGCCCAACTCCCCGTCACCTACCGCACCCGACACCGCCGCGATCGACGCTCATCGCGCGGACGAGCAGGCGTGGGTCACGGAGCGCCAGGCGATGATCGCCACCGCGGCCCGATCAGCGACGGTCGCGACCACCGCGCTCGGCGCTCATGGGAAACCGGAGTTGGTGCCTTCGGATGTGCCGGGAATGGATTCGCCGACCGACGATCCGGATCCGGAGGAACCTGCGCCGCGGCCAATCACCCGACCGCGCTCCAACCGTGCCGCCACGGAACTGGGCGAGGCGGTGCACCGCGCAATTGCGCTGTGCGCCCGGGATGGGCAGGGCTCCGAGGCCGCCGCGCGTCAGGCGCTCGCCGAGGTCGGGGCTGGCACGGGCGCGTCGCAGCCACCGACGCCGACGGACCTCACCTACGTCCGCGATCTCACCGGTCGCGCCGTGGCGAGTCCGGCGCTCCGCGTCGCCCTGGCCGCGCCGCGTCGCTGGTGGGAGTACGACGTCGCCATTCCGGTGGACGATCGGGTGGTCGTCGGGCGGATCGACCTGCTCTACGAGATCGCGCCGGGGCGGGTCGGCATCATCGACTTCAAGACTGATCGGGTGACCGGTGCGATGCTCGCCGCGCGGGTCGCCGAACACCGGTTCCAGGTGGGTCTCTACGCCCTGGCGCTGACCCGTGCGCTGCCCAGCACCGCTGTCGAGACGATCGCGCTCCTCTTTCCGGCACTGGAGGGGGAGTCGGGCGTCCACACCGTCACCGTGAGCGACGTTCCGGCTCTCCTCGCCGACGCCACCGCGCGCCTGGACGCGACGGGAGCCTGAACGGCCAGCACGCCCGTCGGCGTATTATCGGCGCGGGCGACCGTGGAGGGGCGCGGCGATGACGGAGTCCAGCGCGCAGGAGATCTTCCTGAAGGCGCTCGCCGCGCTGCGGCCGGGCATCCCGGCGACCCATGGCTCGCTGGGAGTCCTGCCGCTGACATCCACACTGCCGGAGACGGCGGACGGCCCCGTTCCCGTCGCCGAGTCGCTTGCGCGAGGGATGGTGA
>VGOZ01000118.1 GCA_016875715.1 Chloroflexota bacterium
TCGGGCACGCGGACCGGCTCGAGGTCCGAGGCGACGCCGTCGATCAGGGCGCAGAGGTATCGGGTTGGCACGGCGCGCTCGCGCACCACCTCGCGCAGCGCCGCTGCGAGCTCGGGCGGATGCGGCGCGGCCCGCGGCGGCAGGCCGCGCTCGAGCCAGCCGCGCCACGCGGCCAGCGACGCCGCGACGGCGGCGCGGGACATGTCGGGAGATGGCTCGTCGACCAGGTCGTCGACGGTGCGACAGAATGCGTAGAGGACGGCGACGGCCTCGCGGTCGCCGCGCGGCAAAAAGCCCGTCGCGAGCGCGAAGGTGCGGGCGCGGCTGGCGAGCAGCCGCTGTCGTTCGGCCGCGCTCAGGCCGGCATCGCCGGGGCAGGGAACCAGGTCGGCTCCACTTCCAACTCCTCCTCGGTGATGGTGGCGCCGCGCGCCGCGAAGAAGTCTACTGCCGCCCGCACGAGCGACTCGGGCGTCGACGCGGCGGCGGTGACGCCGACGGTCTCGACCCCGGCCAGCCAGTCGGGATCGAGCTCGGCGATCGAGCCAATCAGGTGGGCCGGACAGCAGTCCGACGCCACCTCGCGCAGCAGGTGGGCGTTCGAACTCGTCTCGTCGCCCAGGACCAGGACGACGTTGCGGTGGTCGGCAAGCCACCGCAACGCCCGCTGGCGGTTGCGGGTTGCGTAGCAGACGTCGTCGGTCGGCGGCAGTCGCAGCCGAGGGAAGCGCGCGCGGAGCGCCGCAACGACCGCGTCAATTTCGCCGGGGACGAGTGTCGTCTGGGTGACGCACGCGACCCGGTCGGGGTCGCGCACGACCAGGCTCGCCACGTCGGACGGCCGCGCAACGAGCTTGACGCCGGGCGCGCGGCCGAGCGTGCCAACCACCTCGTCGTGCCCGGCGTGGCCGACCAGCACGACGTCGTAGCCCTCGGCGACGAACCGCTCGACCTCGTGGTGAACCTTCGCGACCAGCGGGCAGGTCGCGTCGACGGCGCGCAATCCGCGCTCGGCCGCCTGCCGCTCGACGCGCCGCGCCACGCCGTGCGCGCTGAGCACGACCAGCCCGCCGCCCGGCACCTGGTCCAACTCGTCGACGAACACCGCGCCGCGCGCCGTCAGGTCGGCGACGACGTGGCGGTTGTGGACGATCGCCCGGCGGACATAGACGGGCGCCCCGTGCCGCTCGAGCAGCCGTTCCACTGTGTGGATCGCGCGGACGACCCCGGCGCAGAACCCGCGCGCGCGGACCACCAAGACGCGGCGCGCGGTCATCGGTCGGCCCCCGCAAGCGTCGCCACCGACCGGCGCGGGCCGGGCGTCGCGAGCTCGCCAAAAGTGTCGGCCAGCACCCGCCCGCGATAGGCGAAGATGCGGTGGAGCCGCGGCAGCACGAGCAGTCGGTCCACGATAGCCCCGACCGGCCCGAACGGGAGCGCGTAGTGGACGATGTCTTCGACCTCCACACCGCCGTCGACCTCCCGCAGGTGGTGCTGGTGGTGCCAGAAGCGGTACGGGCCGACCCGCTGCTCGTCGACGAACCGGTGCGGCGCGTCGACGGCCGCGATCTCGGTGACCCAGGTGACCGGCACGCCGAAAAGGGGCCGCACCCGATAGGTGACGATCTGGCCAGTGTAGATGTGCTCCGGCAGTGGCGACGTTACCTCAAAGCCGAGCCCGGGCGGCGTGATGCGAGCCAGGTTGGCCGGGTCGGAGAAGAAGCCCCAGGCGGCGTCGATCGAGGCGCTCAGCCGCTGCACGCGCCGGAGGCGCCGGACGCTCGGTCCCAGCGTCAGCGCGCTCGTGCTTTCAGAGAGATCGCGCTTGGACGTTGGCGAGCAATTCACCTGGACACCCCCCTCGCGGCTGCCACGGTCTCCCATCCGCGGCGTGCCCGGTCCGAAGAAGACGGTCGACCAGAGCGCGTTGAGGTACAGTTGTACGGCGTACCAGGCCAGCGCTCGGCGGCAGGAACGCGGCCCACGCCCCGAGTCGTCCCAATGCACACCCGTTTGTCGCTCCGCGACAATCTATACAAGAATTCTGTACTTCGGGGCCATTTCGGCATCGGTTGGAGGAGGACTCATCATGCGCCAACTCGGGAGCCCCGTGTGCAACATCAACCCGCGCGGGCGGCGCGTGCGCCTGATGGGCGGGAGGGTGTCGCTGGCCGCGGCGGTCGGGGTCGGAATGAGCGCGCTTGTGCTCGGCAACCCGCTTCTCGGGATCGCGGCCGCGCTGCTCGCCGCCGGCGGCGTGCTCGCGCTGTACGAAGCGCGGCGCGGCTGGTGCGCGGCCCGCGCCGTCGGCATCCCGACGCCCCTGTAGGTGCACTCCTCGTCCGAAGAGAGAGGGCTCGCGTCTCACGCGGCGCCGTCACCTCCGCCATCTCAGCGGCACCGTCGAGGCGACCGCAAGGCGCCTGGGTGCGAGGTGCGACACGCAGTCTTGGCAACCTTTCGGCGCTCATCGTTCGATCGTGAGCCAGACACCCGCGGGCGCCGGACCGGGCGCGAACCACTCGAGCGTGCTGATCGGCATTGGCGAGGTGGCACGCCGCACCGGCGTCGGCGTTTCGACGCTCCGAGCGTGAGAGGCGCACGATCGAATTCAGTGCTGTACTCGATTCGCGACGCCCGACGCGCGGTGCCACTCAGACGCGGGCCGACTGAGCAACCAGAGACAGACCAGAGAGAGGAGCAGTGGTATGGCCCAGACCACGTTCGCCCACACCGTTGGAAAGACGTCTGGGTGTACGAGGAACGTGCCTTCGACCAGAAACGTGTACGCTGCGGATAGGGCAAGAGTTGAGGGCACAGTCATGATGATGATTCGCAGAATCAACTTCAGTGCCGGAAAGATGCGCCGCATGTCCCGTGATTCAGTCTATATGCGGTGCGACGAAGGATCGCCCATCAACATTGCCTCTCCCGCAGAATCGTCGCCGCGCTGGCGCGGCGCCCTGGGGGTGGGGAGCGCCTGGCCCGGGTGGTGGACCGGCGATATGTCCCGATCTGGCTGCACAAGCCGCTTCCCGCGCTCGTTGACGAGAAGCCGATCGACTTTTTCGCGCGGGGCCAGTGGCCACTGGCGGGATGCTGGAAGACGGCCTCGCGGTGCGGTGTCGCGCGCCGCCCGTGGCGCGGTCGGTCAGTCCCGGATCAGGGGCTCCAAGGTCAGCGACAGGGGCAGGTCAATCCGGCGCGGCGGATAGCAGATGGTGTCGGAGCAGGCCTGGAACGCGCAGGTCAGCGTGAGGGTGAGGTCGCCGCGGGCGCCTTCCACCCGGAAGTCGAGATGGCCGGACACCTGTCCCTCGTGGATGACGAGCCGATCGTCCAACCCCTCGATCGCGTACGGCGTGGGCGCGGGCAGGACGCACTCTCCCGCGACCAGCACATCGTCGCCGCTCAGACCGATCCGCAGCGGTGTGTAGTCCGGCGGGATCGGTGAGCCGAACACGTGCAGGCCGGGCCCGATCGCGAGGTCGATCCAGATCCGTTCGATCTCGTAGGGACGGTACAGGGGCGCGACCATCGCGGCGCGGATCTCCACCTCCGCGGTTCCGCCCCGCGCGACGACAACCCGCTCCGCCGAGGCGAGGCCGAGGGTCTCGAGCACGGCCGCGGTCGAGGGACGAGGTCGATAGCTGTGCTCGAACTGCCGGGAGACGACGATGCCCGCCTCGTCGAGTACGAAGATGCCCGGGTAGGGAATGCCTTCCTGATCCGACGCCGGGTTGGCGATGCCGTGGGCGGCGGCCTGGGCCACACGATGCTCGTTGTACAGGCCCAGGCGGCGGATCGCGACACTGCCGACATCGGCCAGAAGCGTGTAGTCGATGCCACGTGTCTCGGCGAAGCCGCGCAAGACCTCGACGGAGTCGTAGCTGATCGCGAAGAGAGCGACGCCGGCGTCATGCAGCGCCGCGGCCTGCTTTCCCAGTTCGACGAGCTGGGTCTTGCAGTAGGGTCACCAGCGCGCGCTGCGATGGACCACGACAAGCGCACGACGTCCCGCGCGCGCCCGATGGAGATCGACCAACATGCCCGTCTGGTCCGGCAGCGCGACCTCCGGGAAGCGCTCCCCGAGCGGGGGACCGATACGCGAGAAATCGAGGATGGGGAGCACGGGTCGTTCCATCGCACGCTACTCTAGGATCTCGCGCGGACGCGCCGGCGACCATGGCGCGCGATCCGCCAGGAGGCACCACGTTGGAACTCGCTGTCTTCGACTGTCGCCGCGATCTGATCAACTTCCTGGTCACACCGCAGATTCGATCGCGATTCATGCGGATTGAACCAGGGACGGTCACCACGTCGCACACCCACGACCTGGGGATCGAGATCTTCCTGGTCCTCGAGGGAGAGATCGCGTTCGACGTCGCGGGGCGTCAGGCGACGCTCACCGCCGGGCAGGCCTGCTACGCGCTCGTCGACGAACCGCACCACCTGCGCGTGATCGGCGATCGCCCCGCAACGATCTATCTCTCCGTCACGCCGCACGTCGAGCCGACGCACACGATGTGGAGCCAGGAGGGAGGCCGCCTTCCGCCCCGCTACGGAGGCACACGCGCGGTGAGTCCGGGCCTGGCAACGGCGCGGGCCGACGCCGCGCTGGCGCGCTCCCACGTCGCTGGTGTGGAAATGGTCGCGGCCGCGGCGGAGGCGTGCGCAGCCGAGCACCGATCGGTCGGTCCCGGACTGGAGAGCGCCCTCGCCACGGGCGATTCCCTCGCGGCGAAGGCGGCGCTCGACGCGATGGCGGCGCAGATCACGGAGTTGTATCGAACGCTCGCGGCGATGACCGATACGTGGAACGAACTGTCGGCGCGCGCCGAGCCTCAGATGTGAGGCGTCGCGGCGATCACCGGCGACCCCCTGTCCCGCAGCGACGGGAGAGGGCCGGGTGTGGGCTACCTGCTACGCGGCGCGGTTCCCGGTCTTTCCGTCGCCAGCATTCCCCTGGGGAGGCGTCCGTTCAGCGGACTTTGCCTCGTGCGCCTTCTCCCGTGCCAGACGCGCGGCGCGGCGCTCCCGTCCCATGCGGATCTCCTCCTCGAAAGCGGAGACCTGCCGGTAGTGGGTCACCAGGTGGATCCATTTCTGGAAGCCGGCGCCGATGAAGAAGATCCCGCCGAGCACGCCGACGAGCGTGCAGAGCAGGGCGAAGATCTGCAAGACCTCCCACGGCAGGATACGGGTGAGCCCGGCCGCGACCGGGTTACGCATCGACCAGGTGAAGAACAATTCGCCCATCCCCGGTGCCGAGGCGAAGATCCAGTAGAAGAACCACCCGAATGCGAGGCAGAAGAGTCCGAACCCGATCCCGATGAGGCCGTCGGTCACGTACTGTCGGCGACTGGTCGGTTCCATGGGTGTGCCTCCGTTCCACCCTCACTATCTCCCCGGCACGGTGAGGGCTCGTCAGCGAATACGCTGACCGGGACGCTCGGGCAACACGCGCGACGCCGCTGTATCCCGCCTTCAGGACCGCCGCTCTCTAGAGTCACCCGCCGATGGCGGGTGGCACCGCGGTAGCCGAAGAGGCGCGCGAGCGGAACGGGACGTTCGCCGCGCTGGCGATCCGGGACTTCCGCTTCCTCCTCGTGGGTACGACGCTCTCCAACGCGTCGCAATGGATCCAGCAGGTCACCCTCGGCTGGCTGGTCTACGACATGACCGGTTCGGGCACCATCCTGGGCTCGGTCAATCTCGCCCGATCCGCCGGGTCGCTGAGTTTCAACCCGATCGCCGCGGTCGCGATCGACCGCTTGGCCAGGCGCCCGCTCATGCTTGGCGTGCAGGGATGGCTCTTCGCGATCGCGCTGGCGCTCGGGGCACTGCTGGCTTTCGATCGCGGTGAGATCTGGCACCTGTTCGTCTTCGCGCTGTTGGGCGGCGTGGCGCAGACCTTCGATCTGCCGCTGCGGCAGACAGCGGTGTTCGATCTCGTTCCGCGGCGAATCGCCCCGACCGCGCTCGCCCTCGTGCAGACCGGATGGAGCTTGATGCGGTCGCTCGGCCCGGCGATCGGCGGCGGGCTCATCCTCTGGTTTGGCCCCTCCGGCAACTTCTTCATTCAGGCGACCGCCCACGCGCTCATCGCACTCAACCTCTTCTGGATCCGTTTTCCGCCGCGCTCGGGTGGCAGACGGAGGGGCGGGATGTGGAGCAACCTCCGCGAGGGGTTCGCCTACATCGCGACCCAGCGGACGACCCGCACCTTCGTGATGATGGGCTGGGTGCTTCCCCTGTTCATCATTCCGACCTACACCACGCTGCCGCCGATCTTCGCGAAGGATGTGTTCCACGGCGGACCGGAGACGCTGGGGATGCTCATGTCCGCGGTCGGTCTGGGCGGCATCGCCGGCGGCGTCTTCACCGCCTCACTGGGACAGTTCGAGCGGCGCGGTCTGGTGCAACTCGCCGCCCTGCTCGGGACGGGCGTTTCGCTGATCGGCTTTACGTTCAGCCCGACACTCGTCGTCGCGCTACCCCTCCTCGTCATCTCAGGCGCGTGCGAGATGGTGTACCTGACGACGAATCAGACGTTGCTCCAGCTGTCGATCCCGGACGAGATGCGCGGGCGCGTCACCGCGATCGTGACGCTGAACATGGTGCTCTCACCGCTGGGCAGTTTCTTCGCGGGAGTCGGCGCCGATCTCGTCGGCCCGCGCGCGATCGCGGCGACGATCTCGGGGATCGCCGTGGTGATCGCGATCGTGGTGTCCTGCCGCTCCTCGACCGTCCGGGACTATCGCCTGAGCCAGGCGATCCGGCATCCGCGAGACTGACGGGCGGGCGGCTCAGGGATAACCGTCGATCTCCTCGTAGTCGGTGTAGCGGATCAGATCAGGGCGGGAGGCGCTGAGGAACGGTCCGATCGCCGCCTCGTACCGGACGAACTCCGGCGGACCCGGCTTCGGCGCGGCATCGGTCCCGAACAGCGCTTCAAGCACCTCGCGGTTCTCGAAGACCCAGAGCATCGCGTACTCGCCCTGGCGCGCCGCCTTGTACCCGACGAGGAAGCGACGGTCGACGAGTCCCGGCATCGCGCGCCCTAGATCGGCGATCTCCCTTCGGACAACCGCCTCGAAGGTGGTGCGATCGCCCCCCTTCCTTCAGATCGAGTTCGTGGATCGCGACGATCCGCGGCATCGGTTCGCTCCTCCGGCGCGAGTATGACAGGGCGCGGGCCGTCCCGGGTCGACGGCCGGTCGCGCACGGCTGTGACGATCTCGCGCGCGGGCAGGCGCCCTCCATACTCCTTCTGGGCTAAGCGGGTCCGGCGGAGCCGACGGCGCCGTGGTTCGCCCTCTCACGCCGCGGCGGGCGAGGACTGTCTGCCATCCGCCGAGGACAGCGATGGCCGCGCGGTACTCGTTGTCCCGCCGGGTGGCGGCCGAGGGTGGGAGCACTTGATCCAGGTGGTGCCGCTCCGCCTTCCTCGCTCGACGGCGATAATGGATACCCGGACCGTGGGGGGCCGTGACGCGTGACCGACGCGACACCTGTCAACGTGGTGTGGATCACCTGCCACGACATCGGCCCGGACCTCGGGTGCTACCAGGGCGTCGCGCCGGGGACCGAATACGCGCGAACGCCGCACCTCGATCGCCTCGCCGCGGAGGGCGTGCGTTTCGACCACGCCTTCGCGGCCG
>VGOZ01000119.1 GCA_016875715.1 Chloroflexota bacterium
TGCTCTATCTCCTGAAGGCCCGGTTTCGCGATCAGGTCGTCGGCTCCATCTATCTGTGGCAGCAGGTCCGGCGCGATCTGGCTGTCCACGAGCCGTGGCAGCGGCCTCGGTTCTCCCTTCTCCTGCTGATCCAGGCGGCGATTCTTGTCCTGCTGGCCCTCGGCCTGGCGCGCCCTGCCCTCCTCTCGGCCGGGACTCCGCCGGAGTTCGCCGTCCTCGTCCTCGACAGTTCAGCCAGTATGCGGGCCGCGGACGTGGCACCGGATCGTTTCGCCGCGGCGCGCGATCTCGCCCGCGATCGCGTCCGCGAACTCTCCGATGGGTCGCGCTTTACCGTTATCCTGGCCGGAACGGCGCCGCGAGTTTTGGTCGCCGAGACCGATGACCGCGCAGCGGTCCTCGAGGCCCTGG
Source organism: Chloroflexota bacterium (assembly GCA_016875715.1). GTDB lineage: Bacteria > Chloroflexota > UBA6077 > FW602-bin22 > FW602-bin22 > VGOZ01. The sequence goes on from VGOZ01000119.1 coordinate 412, forward strand.
CGTCCGCCGACGGTACGGACGGATCCGGCGACATGGCGGCCGCGTTGAGGATGGCGGTGGCGCTTGCGCGCGGTCATTCCGCCGGAACCGTCCACGTCTTCAGCGACGGAGCGTACGCTCCGCCTGCCATCGAGACCGGCGCCGTGCCTGTCCGCTCCACGTCGGTCGGCGGGCGCGCCACGAATCGCGGCATCGTCGCGATCGATGCGCGCGCCGAGCCCTCGAACCAGCGCAGGATCCAACTGTTCGTGCGCGTGCGCAACTACGACGCCGGACCTGCCCGCGCGATCGTCGCGCTCCGCACCGGCGAGCAGATCCTCGACTCCCGGACCCTGCTGCTGGACCCCGAGGCGGATGCGACGGCCACATTCACCGATCTTCCGCCCGAGGCCACGATCTTCGAGGCGCGCCTCCTGGATGGCGACGTCCTTGCCAGCGACGACCGCGCCTGGATCGCCATCGACCGCCGCGAACCAACCCAGATCCTCCTCGTCACCGCCGGTAACGTCTTCCTCGAGAAGATCCTGGGCTTGCTTCCGGGCGCCGAGTCGTACCGGGTATTGCCGCGCCGCCTTGGCTCGATCGATATCGACGCCTACGACATCATCGCCTACGATGGAACGACTCCGGACGTTCTGCCTCGTCGCCCCCTGTTCATCGTCAATCCGCAAGACGGTGTCTTTCTCTCCATCAGCGGCTATGACCCTCGGCCAGCCGGCCTTGTCGGCCAGGGCGAGGATCCCCTGCTGCGGTTTGTGGATCTGCGCGACGTGCGGGTCTCGCGCGTGGCGCGGGTGACGCCGCCGCCGTGGGCGCGTGTTGTCGCTACAGCCGAAGGCTCACCCGCGATCCTCGCGGGTGAGTACGAAGGGCGGCGGACCGTGGTGTTCCTCTTCGACGTGCGGAATTCCACCCTCCCCCTGGCCGCCTCGTTCCCGATCCTGATGTCGAACGTGGTCGGCTATCTCGAACCCCCCGCCACCATCGCGGCGCCACTCGTGCGACCGGGTCAGGCGATCGACGTGGCGCTTCGTTCGGAGACGCAGGCGATACGCATCGAGAGTGGGTCCGGCGTCGTCTGGAGCGGATCGCCGCGAGGTCTGAAAGAGACGATCAATGCGCCCAGCCGCGTTGGCCTGTATCAACTCGTGCAGGCCGCGGGAACGCGGGTTCTCGGCGTGGATGCTCTGGCGGTGAATCTCGCCGATCCCGAGGAGTCCGATCCCCGGCCCCGGGCCGGCACGCTGGAAAGCGCCGGACAGCGCCCCGACCTGCCTCCGGCATCGTTCGAACTGACCTTCGCCGCGATCGTTGCGGTGTGCGGGCTTCTGCTCCTCGAATGGTGGTGGTTCCACCGCCGGGCATGATGCTTACCTTCGCGCAGCCTGCTGGTCTCCTACTCCTCCTGATGGTTCCGGCGCTGCTCTACCTGACGTTGCGCAGCCACCGCGCGATGCGAGCACGACGCATGTACACGGCGCTCGGCATTCGCATCCTGCTGGTGATGCTCCTCGCGATGGCTCTGGCCGAACCTCGCCTGCGCGGAGCGGCCGACCGACTTTCGGTCGCGTTCCTCGTCGACCTTTCCGACAGCGTCGGTGGGGCCGCGGAGGACCGGGCGCTGCGCTTCGTGGCCGATGCGATCGGGACTATGCCCGGAGGCGATCGCGCCGCCATCGTGACGTTTGGGAGGGAGCCGCTCGTCGAGCGGGCATCGTCGGAGGCTCGTGACATCACGGAGTTCGCGTCTGTGCCCGATCGATCGGCGACGGATCTCGCCGCGGCCCTTCGGGTGGGTCTTGGCGTCCTCCCGACCGACGGCGCGCGACGGCTGGTGGTGCTCTCCGACGGCAACGAGAACCTCGGGCAGGCCCGTGAGGAGGCGCGGGTTCCGGCGAGTCTCCGCGTGCCGATCGATCACGTGGTATTGGGCGAGGAGCGCGGCGTGGAGGTTGCCCTCCGGAGCGTGGAAGCGCCCGGCGCGCTCCGTGGGGGAGACACCTTCGCGCTGCGCCTCAACATCGATGCGACGGTGGCGACCAGCGCAAGGGTGACACTGATCACCGATGGCCGCGTCGACGAGGGCGCGGCCGGACTCACAGCGCCCATACCCCTCCAGGTGGGCGCCAACGGCATCGTCATCCCGCACGATCCACTCCCACCCGGGTTTCACACCTTCCGCGTGCAGATCGAACCCGTGCTGGACACGGTGGCTGAGAACAACGACGCGACCGCTTTCACGATCGTCTCCGGGCGCGCGCGCGTCCTCCTGGTGGAGTCCGTTCCTGGTCAGGCGGCGTTCCTGCGCGACGCCCTTCAGGCGGGAGGGATCGAGACGCTCGTCGTGGCGCCGAACGCGCTGCCTTCCGACCTGGCGACGCTCCGCGAGAACGACGCCGTGGTTCTGGTCAACCTCCCGGCTAGCGACTTCAGCGCGCCGCAGATCGCCGCGCTGAAGAACTACGTGCAGACGCTGGGTGGCGGCCTAGTGATCGTCGGCGGCGATCGCAGTCTTGCTCTGGGCGGCTACCAGCGCACCCCACTCGAAGAGATCTCCCCCCTCTCCATGCAGCGGCGCGGCACGCGCGCGACCTCGAGTGTGGCGATGGTCCTCGCGATCGACGTTTCGGGCTCGATGGGTGAGTCGGTCGGGGGAATGTCCAAGCTCGACCTGGCGAAGGAGGCCGCCTCCAGCACCCTCGAACTGATCACGCAGTCGGATCGGCTGGGGATCGTGGTGTTCGATGAACAGCCGCGGATCCTCCGCCAACTGAGCGAACTGCTCGATCCGGAGGGTGCGATCCGGGAGATCCGCACCATGGCGACCGGCGGCGGGACGGCGATCTACCCGGCTCTGGCCGTCGCCCATGAGCAGTTGCAGAGCTCGGATTCCCGCGTACGTCACATCGTGCTCCTGACCGACGGCATTTCCCCAGCCGGCGACTACGAGGGTCTGGCGGAGCGCCTGCGCCGCGACGCGATCACGCTCTCGACGATCGGGATCGGGAACGACGCCGATGTCACCTTCCTGCGCGATCTCGCTGCGCGTGGTAACGGCCGCTTCTATGAGGGAAGCGACGCAATGGAACTTCCGCAGATCCTCGTCAAGGAGACGCTCGAGGTGGCGCGGACCGCGATCGTCGAGGAGCCGTTCCAACCGATCATCGTCGGCTCCAGCCCCATCCTCGATGGATTCGCCCCCGCCTCGCTGCCCGATCTCCGCGGCTACGTGGCGGTGACGCCAAAGCCTGCCAGTCTGGTCGTCCTGGGCAGTCGGCAGGGTGATGCCATCCTCGCGGAGTGGCAGTATGGGCTCGGGCAGGTCATAGCCTGGACATCGGATGTCCAGAACCGCTGGGCGGCCGACTGGATCGAATGGTCTGAGTTCAGCCGTTTCTGGAGTCAGGTCGTCAAGCGTGCGGTGCCGGCGCGGATCGACCACAACGTGCAGGCGAGTGTCGCGTTCGCGGGCGCCGGGGCACGAATCGAGGTGGACGCGCTCCACGACGATCGGAGCTTCCGAAACGACCTCACCGTCAGGGCATCGCTCGTTCCCGTGACGGGGTCTCCGCACCAGATCCAACTCGCCCAGGTCGGACCCGGCCGGTACGAGGCGCCGGCGCCAATCGCCCTGGATGTGCCCCACCTCATTCAGGTGGCTGCCTACGACGCGGCGGGCAATCTGGTTGCCGCCCCCACAACGGGCTTCACACGGGGGGCGGCCGCAGAGTACGCGCAGTTGCGGCCCAACCCCGCGTCTCTCGCCGCACTCTCGGCGCAGACGGGAGGTCGACTACTGACCGCCCCGGTCGAGGCTTTCCGGCACGATCTGGTCGCGCCTGGCGCCGGACTCGATCTTCGGCCGTGGCTCCTTGCCCTGGCGATACCCGTCTTTCTGGCCGATGTCGCGGTGCGACGCCTGCGCGTCTCGTTCGGTGCCGTCGAGCGCGTACTGGCGCGGATTCGTGTGCTGCCGACCGCGCGCGTCCCGGTTCCTCTGGCGCAGTCGAAACTGGCCGGACTCCTCGCCTCCCGAACGCGCGGAGCCAAGAGCCCCGCTGGCACGCGGCTGGCCAGCCACCTGGCCGGGGCACGGCGAGATCGACGGGCGGAGACGCGAACCGCCCCACCGATCGCGCAGGATGCGTCCGCACGGGCGATACCGCGCCGGCCCACCGGTCGAATCGCGGCGGGGCCGGCCGCCGCACCACCCCGTCGCGATCCGCCGTCCGCGCCGGTGACTTCCGGCGGTGCCGCGCCCACCAGCACCGCCGCGCGCCTCCTCGCTGCGAAGCGACGCGCCTCCGTCTGAGTCGGCGCACCGACCAACCCGGCGAGTGTCGGCAACGTTGAGTCGACCCGCTACCTCGGGAGTGGCCAAGACTGCGTTGCCATCGCCTTCACCGTCGACGACTTCGAGGATCTGGTGGCGCTGATGGCGCAGCGGCCGGATTGGAGGCACGTCCGAGGCCGCCTGATCGACCCCTTTCATGTCATCGGTCTCGATGACGTGAGTACCGGTGGGCCCGGAGTTCTCACGTATGCTTCGAGTCGGGAGGTGATTCATGTCCCGACGTGTCCTCGTCACCGGTGCGACCGGCTACATTGCCAGCCAGATTCTGCCGACGTTCGCCGAGCGCTACGACCTCGTTCTCTGCGATGTGCGGGCGGCCGATCCGAGTTCACCAGTCGCTGGCCGGGTGCGGATCGCCGACCTGGCGAATGGGGACCTGAGCGGGAACGCCGCGCTCTTCGAGGGCGTCGATACGGTCGTCCATCTCGCCTACAACCGCCGCTCCCGTGACCCGGACCGCGACTATTTCGACGAGAGGGTCAACGTCGACATGGCGTACAACGTCTTCAAGTTGACCCAGCGCGCCGGGGGCCGCCGCGTGGTGATGGCCAGTTCCAATCACGCCGCCGACTTCTGGGAGTACCCGATCTGGGAACGGCGCATCGATCAGATCTCGCCCGAGAGCCCGCGGCCCCTCTCCGACAACTTCTACGGCTGGGCCAAGGAGGCTTACGAACACCTCGGCTTCGTCTTCGCCTCCGGTGGCGGCGGTCGGCCCATCGTCGAGAATGTCCAGATCCGCATCGGCGCGCCGCGGCCCATTGACGCGTCGCGTTTCTTCTCCGGCGGGCGCAACGACCCTGTTGCTTATACGCGCGATCTCGGCGCCTATGTCTCACCCCGTGACCTCACGCAACTGTTCGTCAGGTCCATCGAGGCGGAGGGCATCGCCAACGAGTGGGGCGTGCCCTGGCAGGTGTTCTACGGCATCTCGGGCAATACCCGCTCGTTCTGGAGCATTGCGAACGCCCGCCGCGTCATCGGCTACGCGCCGGAGGACGATTCGGAGATCCTCTACGCCGACGACATCCACCGCGACCTGACCCGTTCGCCGTTCGCTGGTCCCGTAATCGCCGGGGAGAATCGCCGAGGCGGCTTCTGAGTCGTGCCCTGCTCGGCCACGGCGGCGCCCGGCCGACGGCTGTCGTAGAATGCGCCGCCGCGAGGGAATAGGAGGAACGGATCGATGAAGATCGTGCGCTACCAGGCGAGCACGGGGCCGGCGTATGGCGCTCTTCAGAAAGATGGCTCGGTCCGAGTGCTAGCGGGTTCTCCCTTCGATCTCCCCGCGCTCGGGGCCAGCGTAGGTCCGATCGCGGGGCTGACCCTCCTCGCCCCGTTCGATAGCGGCAAGACCATCTGCGTTGGCCTCAACTACATCAAGCACATCGAGGAGAGCAACGCGAAACGGCCCGAGTTTCCCATGTTGTTCATGAAGCCGCGTACCGCCCTGATCGGGCACGGCGCGCCGATCGTGTACCCGAAGATCAGCCAGAACGTGCACTATGAGGCCGAACTCGTCGTCGTGATCGGGAAGAAGGGGCGCTGGATCCCCCGTGAGAAGGTCGCCGAGCACATTCTGGGCTACACCATCGGAAACGATATCTCCGCCCGCGACTGGCAGCGTAAGGAGATGGCCAATGGATTCATCCTCTGGGGTAAGGGGATGGACACCTTCGGCCCCATGGGCCCGGCGGTGGATACCGAAATCGACACTTCGGACCTCCGCATTCAGTTGCGCGTGAACGGGCAGACGAAGCAGGACTCGCGTACCTCCGACCTCCTGTTCGATGTGCCCCACCTCGTTTCGGAGCTCTCCAAGGCGTTCACGTTCGAGCCCGGCGACACGATCTGGACCGGAACGCCGAGCGGGGTCGGCCCGATCGCACCGGGCGATACGGTGGAGGTGGAGATCGAGGGTCTTGGCGTCCTGCGCAACCCGGTGATAGCCGAGGCCTGACCCGCGACCGCACGTCGCGGTTGGTGCGCAGCGGTGTGACGCTGCCAGGATACGAGCGTTGGCACGGACGTGGTGCAGCGACCCGCCGCTGCCGGGGTGTGGGTGTCCCCACCTATCCCGATCCCCCGTCTTCCCCTTTGGTGGGATGAGACAATCGGCGCTGCCAGCCTGAAAACGGGGCCGCGCCACGCGGGATCGCCGCCGCCGCGCCAGCGGAACTGATCCACCCGTATCCGCCATTCGGCCAATGGTGAGCGGAAGAGAGAGAGCGGCATAATCGACGGACTCTTCCGGAGGGCCGCGTGGAGCAATTCTTTACCGTCGACGCGCTGATCGCCCTTGCAACGCTCACGGCGATGGAAATCGTCCTCGGAATCGACAACATCGTCTTCATCTCCATCCTCGCCGACCGCCTTCCCCGGTCCCAGCGGGTGCTTGCACGGCGTCTTGGCCTCACGCTTGCCCTCCTGATGCGCCTGGGCCTGTTGTTCACCATCACCTGGGTGATGGGGTTGACCGCGCCGCTGTTCGAACTGATGGGGCGTGGATTCTCCGGCCGAGATCTCATCCTCCTGGGTGGCGGGCTTCTCCTTGTTGGCAAAGCGACCTGGGAGATCTACGACAAGCTCGAGGCCGTCCACACCGAGACCAGGGTGGGTGTTGCCTCCACCTTCGCCTTGGTCCTGGTGCAGATCATCCTGATGGACATCGTCTTCTCGCTCGATTCGGTGATCACCGCGGTCGGTATGGTCAATCAGATCCCGATCATGGTTGTGGCGATGGTGCTGGCGGTCGGCGTGATGCTCATCTCGGCGGGGCCGGTGAGCGACTTCGTCTCCCGTCATCCGAGCGTGAAGATCCTAGCCCTCTCGTTCCTCCTCCTCATCGGGGTGATGCTCGTGGCC
>VGOZ01000120.1 GCA_016875715.1 Chloroflexota bacterium
CTCAAGACGCAGGAGGCGGTTGCCCGCGAAGTGGAGGCGCCCGTGTCGATCCCAGCCGCGTTCAGTGCTTTCGAGCGGGTCTGGCGGGAACGAGAACTTACCGGCGCGAGGTGAGACGATGACTGTGATGGTGCGCGTGCCCACTCCGCTGAGGAAGGCCGTCGGCGGTGCCCGAGACGTGGCGGCTGCGGGGCCAACCGTTGGGGCATTGATCGAAGACCTGGAGCGCCAGTTCCCTGGCATCAAGGATCGCCTGTGCGAAGAGGACGGCGTACTGCGCAGGTTCATCAATATCTACGTGAATGGCGAGGACATCCGATACGCGGACGGAGTCGAAACGCCAGTGAAGGATGGCGACGAACTCTCGATCATCCCCGCCGTCTCTGGCGGCGCCGGACGGAGTTCCGAGTCGATCCGCCGGTGGACGCTCTAGCCGCGCCATCCGACAATCCGTCACCGGCGCGCACGTTTCGGTCGAATCGATCATCATCATCGCGTGCGACATGGCGTCGTAGGGGGATGTCCTATGGCGACGCTCGCGGCGAGACGAGGATGATGCGCCAATGCCCTACTGCACCGAATGCGGAGCGCGCCATGCGGAAACCGCACGCACCTGCCCTCGGTGCAGTCAGGCCATCGCGCCGCCACCCCTGGAGAACGATCTCGATGATGTTCTCGCGAGTCTTGACGACGATGTGGCGGCGATCGATGCCGAGCCGGGTCTGCCGCCGGGGGCGGACGACGCGCGCCTCTCCGATCGCTACCTCGAGGAGATCCAGGGAGTGCGGGCCGAGATCGCGGCTCAGTCGGAGGCGCTCCAAGCGCTGAACGATCTCTCCTGGGAGAACGAGTCCGCCGCGTCGGTGCGCGATCACCTCTCCTCGGCCCTCGAACGCCTGCGGCAGATGACCCCGCCACCCGAACTCGACGAGATCCATCGAGACTTCGTCTCCGGTGCCGTGCGGCTCGTACACGGCTTCGTCTCGCTCGAAAACGCGCTCGCGGTGCGAGAGTCCGGTCCGGCGGTGGAAGCCGCGCAGACCGAGATCGCCGAGGCGAACGATCATTTTCGGAGGGGGGCGGATGCCCTCAGCGACTACATTCTGGAGAGGAGCGCCTCCTACCAAGCGGGGGCGGCCGAAAGCATGGCGGCTAATCGACCGAACACGGAGGGCGATGATCGCGGCCTTCCGGGCCTCGACGATGATGATGACGCGTTCAACTTTTCGTTCGATGATGAGGATGACGCCTCATCCACCGGTGACGCATCCGGCGACGATAGCGACCTGGACCTGCCACCCCTCGAGGTCGGAGAGGAGTCGGATGATGTGACCGCAGCGGATTTGCCCGCACCGGCCGAGGATGACCTCCCGGACCTCCCGCCCGATCTGGCGGAACTGGATCTCGGCGAGGATCCGGCGATGCCCGAGCCGGTCGCCATCGGGGGGCCGATAGGCGTACCGGCGCCACCCGTCGAGACGACGGCCCCACCTCGTGCTGCCGTCGCCACATCGCCGCCATCGAGCGTCCATGCGCCGGCTGGCTCGCGGTGGCCGGACATAGGCGATGCGCCGACCGACTCCCTCCTCCTCGACATCGAGGGTGGATGGGTTCGCGGCCGCCCGCAGGTCTACGACGCGATCGAACGCGCCATCCGGTCGGCTGTCGTCGACGCGTTGCGCAACGCGATGCAGAGTCGGACCCGGGTCGAGGAAGAGGCCCGCCTTTCCCTGCGCCGGATTGGCACGGAACGGAAGCGGCTCCTAGACGAGGTCGACGCCCTGCGCCGCGAGGCACACGATCTCCAGGTCGAGGCAACGGAGATACGTCGAATCCTGAACGACCTCGAACGGGAACGGCAGCTCGCCACCGAACGCCGGTCTCAAATGTTCCAGGAGACCGAGGCGCACCGCATCCAACTCCTGACCGAGATCGAGCAACTCGGGGGACAACTCGAAGCGATGCGTCGGAACATCGTCGATCTCCTGCGGTTGAGCAGCAGTCGCGACGACGAGGCGGGCGGATCGGAGCGCACCCCGCCCGTACCGACCACGATTCGGATCACCGGAGTTGGACCGGCAAACCGTGCGGCGTTGGAGATCGCCATCGAGGAGATCGGCGCGCGAGGCGGCTTCGCTATGATCGATGGACCAAGGACCACCGGCGATGCCATCGAGGCTCGCTTCAGCAGCCCCGAACCTGATGCCATCATCGCGGCGATCTCGGGGATCGACGATCCACCGGTGCTCTTCAAGTCTGGCCCCGAGGGGGGCACCATCGTCTTCAGCGCCCTCTAGGCGCGTTCCGTGCCGTACTGCGCCTACTGCCGCTGGCGTTATGAGGGAACGCCGCGATACTGCCGTGACTGCGGTCACCGTATCTATCGCAGCACGGGGGGCCACCACCAGGGCGCCCACTGGGTCTCACCGCGCCTCGTGACCTCGGTCGTCGGAGTGGCCGCGATGCTCGCCGGCCTGGCGGTCATGGTCCATGGCACGCTCACCTCGGCTCAGAGCCTCACCGGGCTACCGCTCGACGAAGCGTGGACACGGCTCGTTTACGCCCGTTCTGTGGCGCTGGAGGGCCGGCTGGCGTTCAATCCAGGTCCGGCCGAGGCGAGTGTGAGCAGTCTGCTGTGGGTTCTTCTCCTCGCCGCGCTCATCAAGACCCTTGGAGCACTGGGCATCAGCGTCGTCGCGCTCGCGAAGGGAGCCAGTCTCATCGCGGCCGTCATCGCGGCCATCCTGAGCGCTCGGCTGGCGCATCGACTGACCGCCTCAGGGATGTTCGCTCTCGGAGTCGGACTGGTCGTGGCTATCGACCCGGAGTTCGCCTTCGCGGCTGCTTCCGGAATAGAAACCACGCTGCTCGCCGCGCTTCTCGTGGGCGCCACCCTCGCGCTCTCACACCGCCGATACCCGGTTGCGGGGGGCCTGCTTCTGCTGGCAGCACTTACACGGCCCGAGGCATTGATCTTCGCGGGTGTGCTCGGAGCGGGTGCGATCTTGGCCGGTGCAGCCCGATGGCGTGGCGGTGGTCCCCCCGTACCGCTGGTACCTAACCGCGCGATGTTGTCGGTCGCCGCTCTGGGCCTGTCCGTTGTCGGGTTCCTTATCTGGGGGTTGCTGGATGGAATGGCCACAGGTGGCTTCGTCCCTCGGGCGACCGGTCGTGCCCTGACACTGTGGGTCGAGGCTCCCGGGTTCTCCCCGACATCGCTCCTGCGCGGCTATTTCAATGCCGTCACATGGTGGGCTCTGGGTGCGGCGATCGTGGTGGGATTACCGCTCTTCCTCATCGGGGCGGTCAGCATCATCCGCCTGGGTGACTGGAGGATCGTACCGATCGCCGCGTTTCCCGTCCTGCTGTGGCTGGGAGGTGCGGTCCTGTACGCGGATGGCGCCGGGCCGTGGACGTTCGAGCATCGTCGGGTTCTCGATGCCGGCATCCCTTTCGCATCCATCGCCATCGTAATGGGCGCGCGAACCGTCGGTTCGTGGTTGCTCGGCGCAGGTGGGAGAATCGTGTCAGCGCCCTTTGGCGCCTCCCTGCCGCGGGTGCTTGTGATGATCTGCGCGGCGACGCTAGTGTGGGGTATGGGTGATCTCTGGCCGCGTCAGATAGCGGACTACGCCGCCGCAACGCGCCGCCTGAACGATACGTACTTCGCCGCCGCGCTGGCTGCACGCGCCACGCTGCCCGAGGATGCGCTCATCGCGGCCACAGAGCCCGGAACGCTGCGGTACGTCTCCCGCCGACCGGTCGATGATCTTCGTGGGTTGCACACGCGTGACCTCGCGGAAATGACTCCGGTGGCCGCGCTCGCCACGGCTCGCGCACAGTACGCCGTCCTCCCCGTGCAGCGGGCCTTCCTCTCGATTCCCTCCCTGGCCCTCCGGTCGGAGTTCGCACCTCCGCCGTGGATTGGCGGGACCTCGGTGGGGTTCTTCGAAATCGCGCCCCGACCACTGTCCCCGCGTGACTCACCGCACGCGTTTTCGCTCGACGCCCTGCAACGCCTCGATTACCTCGATGTCGGCGATCCGACTTCCGAGTCGGCGCATGACTACAGCGCGCCCGATTCGCAAATCCTTCCCCGCAGCGTGAGCCGCGTCACCGAACGCGCCGCTGTCGATGATGATGCGCGGGCCTTCACGGCGACTGAAACCTTCACACTGCGCGCGATGCGCGCGCGCGATCTGATCCTGGCTCGGAGATCGGGGGACTCCGACGCACTCCTGATGATCGCAATCGATGGCCAGCGACTGGACGAGTGGCGCCCGCGCCGCGGTATGTACGCCGTCAGCGAGGATTCGCTGACCGTCCCCGGTTACCTGATACGCGGCGATGTGGTGCGCATTCAGATCAGTCTGGCGCAGGTCGGCGGGGTGTCGCCCTCGTACGCATACTGGACCTTCGCCAGGCGCGGGTGATCGGGGCGCTCAGGCGCGCTCGAAGAGCCAATAGCGGAGCGTGGTCACCGATCCTCGGCTCGGCCCGAGCGCCTCGCTGGTCACCACGAACCTCGTGGAAGCCCTCTTTATGGCACCGCCCGGTACGAGCACGACATCCTCGCAGACGACAATGGGACAGGGTCGAAGGTCCATGACGTGCACCGTGCCGTCGATGTCCACCCGCAGACGCGCTCCACCGTCGTTGAGGTAGCGCAGACCGAGCAGGGCGTCCTTCCCGGCCGTCGTGCGGAGCACGAACGACTCTTCACCGCGGCCCGCCTCCTGCGAGCGACCTTTCTCCACGATCCAACCATCTCGCATCGCGATCACGTGCTCTCGACTCTCACCCTGGGTAGCCGATTGATAGAAGTGAGCGACCTCACTACTCGCATCGGCAACATCGAGGTGGTCGACGATCGCATACGGGCCGACCTGGATCTGCGTGGGAGCGCTACTGTCAGGCAGAGCGGCGGAGTCCCGGAAATGGAAGACGGACGCGCCCGTGCGCAGCGTCCCGTCGTAACGCTCGCCATAGGTACTGGCCACCTCGCGCAGGCGCGGCGAACCCGACAGCGGATCCTGACGCAGAACGATGGCGTAGCTGATCTCGCGTCCGGCAAAGGCACGCTCCACCGCGTCAACGCTGGTGGAGAGCGTCAGATGGGGCGCGGCGGTGAGGACGACACCGGCAGGCTCCGCGCCACGCCCGAGCGCGATTCGACTTCCTGCCGGGACATTCGCATTGACCCATCGCGCCGCCGCCTGGCTCGTCTCCCGCACGTCGCGGCTACCCTGGGCATACCCGGACGTCAGCGCAGGCCAGATGACCAGTCCGCCCATCGCCCAGAGCCCGCCCACCACAAAACCGAAAGCGACCGGCGCGAGGTACCTGGGCACGCGCGTGAGAAAGCTAGACCGTGAGGCGATAGCCAGCGCCGAGAGGGCGAGGCCGAGCGCGAGAGCGAGATATGGCACGAGGAGCGAACCATGAGCCTCCCAGAGTGACTCCGCGCCCCACGCGCCTGCCCTTCCGAGCGAGGTTGCGATCCACAAGAATGAGGAGACCACCATCCAGGGCAGCGCGAGAGCACTGAGACCAACCCGGTTGATCAGGACCACGGTGGCGATCAGCAACGTGCCGACGACAGCGCCGCCGAAGGGAATGCCCCCCATCTTGTCGAGCCAGGCGAGGGACCGGACGAGCGCATCGATCTCCGGAATCGGCGAGCCGCCGGCTGGCCCGACCTGCGCCGCCTGCGCCCACAGCGCGACGAGGAGGACGGCGACGCCTGCTGGCGCGAACACGGAGGCTGTACGCCAGACGTGCGCTCCCGGGTGCTGGCCGGAGAGGCGCGAGGGAATTCCGCGCCCCAGGTGGAGGATTACCAGACCAAGGATGGGTAGCCACTGATGGGGCTGAACAAGGGCGAGGCCAAGCGCACCCGCACGCAAGAAACGATCGTCGCCACGAACGAGGGAGACCACCGTGAGCGCGCTGAAGGAGAAGAGCAGGTTCGCCTCACTGCCTCCAGCACGACCCAATGCGTTCCACGGGTCGAAGGCCGTCACCACCATGCAAACGCCGATAGCGAGATGCCCCGACGCCACATCGCGACAGAACCGTAGGAGCCTCGTCAGGCCAATCCAGAAGAAGAGCAGACCAAGGATGCGCGCCGTCGCCGGAAGAGACTCCTCCGGCGCCCATCGCAGTGGTATCGCGAGGACTGTGAGCAGGAGTGTCCAGAGCGGGCTATCCGGAGGGCCATCCGAGAGTCGCGGCAGCCACCCGCCATGGCCGGCGGCGCCCGCGCGGCCGATGGCATCCCACGTCTGGGGCGCGGCGACACCACCTAGTCCGACAGGCTCGCCGCCAGCGGAGGTGAGGACGAAAGGAAGCGCGAACACCATGAGGACGCCGAGAAGCCCGAGTTCGAGGCGGTTCGGCCGCCACGGTTCGAGGAACGGCAATCTCGAGCGCGTCGTTGCACGGGCGACGGTCTGCCAGTCACGCGCACTGAACCGCAGGCGCGAACCCAGCAGGTCGCGGGCGCTCCCGAGCATTGCGCCGATTCTACGGTCGCCCGCGAGGGGGACCCGTTAGCCCATCACTAGAAACGAGCGCCCGACCAAATGCTATTCCGCCGCGTTGCCGAGACCCAGCCGAAAGGCCTCGAGCCGGAACAGGTCGGTAGGGTTGCCGAGGATCGGATTGTTCTTGCTGGGGTTGTCCGAGGCGTATTCGATCCAACCGCGGTTCTGGAAGTGTGCTCCGTAAGAGAGCACCGTGCCGGTGTAGGCGCTGGTGAGGCGCAACTCGACGGCGGTGATGCGCTTGGCCACACCGGTCGTGCCCGCCTGAGCACCGTTCGACCTCCAGTCCTGCCATTCGCCCTCAACATTCGCGCGCACGTCGATGCCCATCGACTCTGGATGGTTGTAGAGCAACACTCTCAGCGCTTCGAGCCGCCTCTGCTCACCCGTGACCCCGGCTTCCTCGCCATTGCGCTTCCATCCCTGTTCGCCCGTGTCCTGTAACGCGGCGTTATAGGCGACCTTGACCGCCGCTGGTTCCGCCTTATCGTGGCGTACGCGCGCGCGGAACGCGGTGATCTTCCGCGCCTGACCGGTCGTCCCCGCAATCCAGGAATCCTTGACGGGGCCGAGCCATCCCCAGCCCTCGGCACGGGTCTCCACCGACAGCCAGTTGGCACCGGAGGCATTGACGAGCGCCATCTGGATCGCTTCGATGGGTCGCTGCTCGCCGACCGTGCCGGCGATCTCCCCGTTCTGCTTCCACTCCTGCCAACCGACGCCGCTGAGGTGCGCTCGATAGCGCATCGTGATGCCGGAGCCGGTCACCACCTCGGCCCGGAACGCCTCCAGGCGCTTGGTGTCATCCTCCGTCCCGGCGATGGCACTCTCCGACTGCCAGCCCATCCACCCGTGATTCTCGGCGTGCCCTTCGTAGCGGATCTGGATCGCGCTCGGGGTGGGGCTGGGGGTGGGGGTGGGGTCTCGCCCGATCATCGGCAGGTAGAACCGCGTCGACGGAGCTTGCGCCTCGGCCGGCAGTTCCGCGGCGACGATCGCCAGAAGCGCGAGCGCCGCCAAGATCAAGAACGACCTCATTGCGACCTCGTTATGTCGTGCAGCGAAAATACAGCAGCTGCCAT
>VGOZ01000121.1 GCA_016875715.1 Chloroflexota bacterium
CAAGCGGCGTGCGCTTGCGTCGCCATTCACACCCGCCGACGGACACCGGCGGGTCGAGTTCTTCATCCGCATGCTCTTCTCCGCGCTCTGCGATGCGGACTTTCTGGATACCGAGGGGTTCTTCGATCCATCAAAGACCGCGGCGCGGACGGAAGCGAGGAGCCCGTCACTCGACACGCTCCTCGCTCGCCTGACTGGTTTCATCGATCGGAAGGAAAGCGAGAGTCACCCGTCAGAGGTGAATCGCGTTCGCAAGGAAGTGCGGCGCGAGGCAGTTGTCGCCGCCGCATGGTCGCCCGGCGCCTTCACTCTCACTGTTCCAACGGGTGGCGGAAAAACCCTCACGGGTATGGAGTTCGCGATCCGCCACGCGATTTCGAATCACCTGCAGCGGGTTGTGGTTGCGATTCCGTACACGTCGATCATCGAGCAGAATGCCGATGAGTATCGCGCCGCACTTGGCGACACCGCGGTGCTCGAGCACCATTCGAGCTTCGATCCCCAGCGTGAGACGGCCCTCTCTCGATTGGCAAGCGAGAACTGGGACGTGCCGGTCGTGGTGACTACGACTGTGCAGTTGTTCGAGAGCCTCTTCGCTCGCCGACCCTCGCGATGCCGAAAGCTCCACAACCTTGCCCGAAGCGTGATTCTGCTCGACGAGGCGCAGACGATGCCGCCCGCGCTTCTCGAGCCGACGGTCGAAGTACTCGGCGACTTGGTCTCCAACTACGGCTCGAGCCTCGTGATTTCGACCGCGACTCAGCCTGCACTTGGCCGAGATTCGCTGACCTTCGGTCTCGCGGGCGTGCGGGAGATCGTTCCCCCCGAGAAGGTCCGCGCGTTCGAGCGGCTTCGTCGCGTTGATGTCCGCTGGCCCACCTCCTTTGACCCGACGCCGTACGAGGCGCTTGCGAACGACCTCGTTGCGACGCGCCGAGCCCTGGCGATCACTCACCTCCGAAAGGACGCAAGGCACCTGACGGAACTCCTCGATGAGCGCTTGGGTGATCGCTCCACCGTGCACCTATCCGCGCTCATGTGCCCCGAGCACCGAACGCGTGTGCTCGCCGACATTCGACAGCGACTGCGCGGAGACGGCGAGGTGCGCGTCGTTTCCACGCAGCTCGTCGAAGCCGGCGTTGACCTGGACTTCCCGGTCGTCTTCCGTGCCCTCGCCGGTCTCGATTCGCTCGCGCAAGCTGCGGGCCGTTGCAATCGCGAAGGCAATCTCGAGCGTGGCGAGCTTCGCGTCTTCGTCCCCGAGACAGAACCACCGCAGGGCGTCCTTCGTCAAGCGCGCGCCATCGCCGAGCGCATGCTTCGCGCGGACCCTGCGCTCGATCTGTCGTCAGCAGCTCCGCACCGCGACTTCTTCAAGCACCTCTATAGCGCGGTTAAGACTGACGCGAAGGGGATCCAGGCCGCGCGCGAGCGGCTGAACTTCAAGGAAGTCGCCGAAGCGTATCAACTGATCGAGGACGACTGGTCGGAACCCGTCGTGGTCCCTTATGGACGCGCACCGGAACTCCTCGAATCGCTCGCGCGCTTTGGTCCGTCGCGTGATCGGCTGCGCGCACTTGGCCGCTTCAGCGTCAACGTCGAGAAGAAACTGGTCTCCGAGTGGATCAAAACGGGAGCCGCGACGCGCGACAGCGAGACGGGCGTGACGCATCTGGCGGGGAACGTGACGGCCTACGACGACCGGTTCGGGCTCCTCAGCGCGCGCGTCGCGCGCGTTGACCCGCACGCGTTCATCGTGGACGGCTGAGAGAACGGAGCGAAGGAGATCCCATGACCCAGGTAAGCCGAGAGTTCCGAGTGCGCGCGCGAGGCGAAATCGCGTGTTTCACGCGCCCCGAGATGAAGGTCGAGCGCGTTAGCTACGAAGTGATGACGCCGTCCGCGGCGCGCGGAGTTCTCGAAGCGGTGCTTTGGAAGCCCGCGATCGCCTGGCGAGTGCACGCGATCGAGGTTCTCGCCCCGGTCCGTTGGATCAGCTTCCGCCGGAATGAAGTGAACAGCAAGGCGTCAGATCGCACCATGCGGGTGATCTTCGCCGACGAGGACCGCGCGCAGCGGAACACGGTCGCACTGCGCGATGTGGACTACGTCATCCACGCAAGCTTCGAGATGACGCGACGCTTGGGCCCCGAGGACAACGTTCGGAAATTCGAGGAGATGTTCGAACGGCGGCTCGTTAAAGGGCAGCATCACAGCGCGCCATTCCTCGGCTGCCGCGAGTTCGCGGCGCGCGTGGAACCCGGCGAGTCGTCGCCGCCGCCGATCAAGCTTAACCGTCCACTCGGGTGGATGTTCTTCGACTTCGATTGGACGAGTTTCGAAGGACATCCGGACCACAGTCTGGATCACAAGGCGAGCGAGGCGCGCATGCCGCTCTTCTTCGAGGCGCGACTGACAGATGGGGTTGTGCGCGTACCGCCACGAGAGTCTCTACGCGCCGACTCCGGAGCGCCGCAATGATGCTTAAGGCGCTTTACGAGCTGGCAAAGAGGGAGAACCTCATTGATGACCCGAGCTTTGGGCCGCGAACGGTGAACTACCGGCTCGTGATCTCGGACGCCGGCCGGCCCCTCGGGCTGGTGCCGCTGGGCGACGAAGGGCGCGGGAAGAAGCTCTGCGTTCCGGCACGCATCAAGCAGCGATCCAACGACATCACGGCTGAGTTCCTCGTCGACAAGGCGACGTATCTCTTTGGATATCCGAAGCGAACAAGGGGAAAGGAGCCTGAGGTTAGAGCAGTCGAGCGCGCAAAACTGTGCCATGCCCGATACTGCGACCTCGTCCACACCGCATCAGCTGCCACGCGCGATTCGGGTCTTGCGGCGATCGAGCGGTTTCTGGAATGGCTCGCGGGAGACCGCGAGATGCGGACTCAGGAAGTGCTTGCGATGGCACCGTCACATGAGTGGACCGGCGACGAAGTGGTCGCGATCGCTCGCGACGGAGAACCACCCTTGGGAGGTGACGTTCATGAAGTTGCAGCGGTGCGCTGTTATTGGGCGCGCAAACGGTCGGAGCCGGCGAGCACTGAGACCAAACGTTGCCTGATCACCGGTGACTGGGGCCCAATCGCCGTTGTCCATCCCACGATCAAGAGAGTGCCGGGTGCCACGACATCCGGGGGATCGCTCGTTGCCTTCAATCAGCCAGCCTTCCAATCGCAACGCTTCGAGCAAGGGCACAACGCCCCCGTGTCGCAGATCGCTGCGGATGGATACGTCCGAGCACTCAACTCGCTTCTCGACAAGGAAGGGAAACGGCGATTCCGCTCGGGTATTTCGCTCGGCGACGACTCGGTGATCGTTTTCTGGACGCGCGAGAAGAACGACACGAGCGATGTTCTGGTTTCACTCTTCGCGCCGCCAGCAGGGGATGACGAACAACTCCGCGCACAGTTCGAGGCGGCGTGGAAGGGGCTCGCACCACGAGATGTCGATGCGACGAAGTTCTACGCACTGACGTTGGCCGGGAACAAAGCGCGCGTCGTCGTGCGGGACTGGATCGAGACGACCGCGGCCGAGGTGAAGGCGAACGTTCGGCAGTACTTCGATGACCTCGAACTCGTCGGAGACGGCTCTCCGCTTTCGATTAGCCGTCTCATTGATTCGCTGCAGGCCACTCCGTCAGCGGTCGACAAGCGTGGCCTAGCACCAGCGCTTAGTGCGCGAAAGCAGCGAGAGCTCCGGGAGCCGCCCGCGCGGCGCGACAAGCGTGGCCTAGCACCAGCGCTTAGTGCGCGGCTCTTTCATGCGGCTCTACGCGGCTCCCCGTTCCCTCGTGAACTCCTGCATGCCGCGCTCGCGCGGCTTCGTGTACCGCCGCTCGACCGCGAGGGGCGCGGGACGCTCCGCGCCCGCGTGGCGCTCATCAAGGCAACTTTGCTGCGGCTTCAACCGCAGAAGGAGATCTCTGTGTCGCTAGACGAAACGAACGTCTCGGTTCCGTACCTACTTGGCCGCCTCTTCGCTGCGATGGAGAAACTCCAGAGCGAAGCTCTCGGCGAGATAAACGCGGGACTGCGCGATCGATACTTCGGCTCGGCGTCCGCCATGCCGAGCATTGTCTTCCCGCGGTTGCTGCGCGTCTCCGCGCACCACGCGAGTAAGGCGGAGGGCGCAGGCAGAGATTGGGCAGAGCGTGTGAAGGCGCAGATCATCGTGCGCCTACCCGCCGCTGCGTTTCCGCGAACGCTGAGCCTCGAGGATCAGGGCCTGTTCGCTGTCGGGTACTACCACCAGCGGGAGGCGTTCATTAAGCGGCGCTCCGTTGCTGACGGCGAGCCTGCAAGCTGACATTCACGACGAGAAACAACCTGAGAAAGGACCATCAATGACGATCTCTGAGCGCTTCGATTTCGTGCTGCTTTTTGATGTCCAAGACGGGAATCCAAACGGCGACCCGGATGCTGGCAATCTGCCTCGGATCGACCCTGAGAGCGGCCACGGCTTGGTCACAGACGTTTGCCTCAAGCGAAAACTGCGCAACTACGTGCTAGCGGCGAAGCAGGAGTCCGAGGGCTTCGAGCTCTTCGTGAAGGAGAAGGCAGTTCTCAATCGTTTGATTGAGGGCGCCTTCGAGAAGTTGGGGATCAATCTGAAGGAGCCTCCCGCGTCGAAGAAAGATGGAGAGACGCGACTGGTTCAAGGCAAGGCGCAAGGGAGCGAGGTCGAGTCCGCCCGAGCCGAGATGTGCCGCCGCTATTTCGATGTCCGCGCGTTTGGCGCTGTGATGAGCACGGGGGCGAACGCCGGGCAGGTCAGAGGCCCGATCCAACTCACCTTCGGCCGTTCAGTCGATCCAATCGTCACCCTCGAGCACTCGATCACGAGAGTGGCTGTGACGAAAGAGGAGGATGCTGAGGAGCAGGGCGGCGACAACCGAACGATGGGTCGGAAGAACACCGTCCCATACGGCCTTTATCGCGCTCACGGCTTCGTCACGCCCGCTTTCGCCGCGCAAACAGGATTCTCGCAGGCCGACCTCGATCTCCTCTGGGAGGCGATCAAGAACATGTTCGACATAGACCGCAGCGCGGCGCGCGGCCTAATGACCTCGCGTTCTCTCATCGTGTTCAAACACGGCTCGCCGCTCGGCAACGCGCGCGCCGCCGACCTGTTCGAGCGAGTGGAGGTGCGCCGACGGTCGGAGGATGCGTCGCGCCCGCCACGCGCGTTCGCCGATTACAAGGTAAACGTGCGAACCGAAAGTATGCCCGCGGGAGTCAGCATGTTGCAAATGCTCTGAGCACGCGATGCCCGACGCCTCCGAGGACGACCGCCTCGTCCCGATCTCCGCGCTCCAGCACTTCGCCTTCTGCGAACGGCAGTGCGCGCTGATCCACGTCGAGCGCGCGTGGGCGGAGAACGAACTGACCGCGGAAGGCCGCGTCGTTCATGGGGAGGTGGACACACCGGGCATCTCGGGCCAGGGGCGCGTCGCTCGGGCAGTTCAGCTTCGGTGTGAGCGGCTCGGTCTCGTCGGCCAGGCCGACCTCGTCGAGTTCCTCCCGGCGCCTCAGGCAGGTCCCGCGGAAGTTCCATTTCCCGTCGAGTACAAGCGTGGCCGTCGGTCGGAGCGCGCGCCGGATCGCATACAACTCTGCGCACAAGCCCTCTCACTCGAGGAGATGACGGGAACGGCCGTTCCGCGCGGGGCGATCTTCTACCACGCGTCGCGCCGACGAGTTGTCGTCGAGTTCGACCCCGATCTCCGTCGCCGAACGGAGGCGATCGCGGCAGCGGTTCGGGAGATGCTCGACGATGGTCGCATACCGAGCGGCACACTCGAACCGAAATGCCGGCGCTGTTCGCTTCGGGAGATCTGCCAACCCGCGACGCCAGGCCGGCAGGCGGCGTCTGCGCATCTGGCCGCCATCGCGCGAGAGGCCGCGGGAGGGGGCGCGTGAATGCTCTGAACACGCTCTTCGTGCTGTCGCCCGGCGCCTATGTCACGAAGGACCACCTGAACCTCGTCGTCACGGTCGAGGGAGAAGTCCGAATGCGCGTCCCGATCCACGGGCTCGCGTCCGTGGTGTGCTTCGGGCACGTGATGATGAGCCCCGGCGCGATGGGCAGTGCGGCGGCCAACGGAGTCCTCGTCGCGTTCTTCTCCCGAACGGGCCGGTTCGTCGCGCGTGTCGAAGGCGTTGGGCGCGGAAGTCTGAGGTTGCGGCGGGCACAGCTTCGCACCTCGGAAGACTCAGCCGCGACGAGGGAGATCTCGCGCGCGATTGTGCTGGGTAAGGTCGCCAACAGTCGACAGCTCCTGCTGCGCCGCGCGCGCGAAACCGAGTCGCCCGAAGCGTCTGCAGAGTTGGCGTCTGCCGCCGGTCACCTATCGCGCCTCGTGCCGTCAATCACGCGAGCCGAGACCGCCGACGAGATCCGTGGATATGAAGGCGACGCCGCAGCCCGATACTTCGGAGCGTTCGGCTCTTGCATCTCTGCACCGGGATTCCAGTTCGAGAAGCGCTCGCGGCGGCCTCCGCGTGATCCGGTCAATGCGCTGCTTTCCTTCGCGTACGCGATCTTGCTCAACGACTGCGTCGCGGCGTTGCAGGGCGTCGGGCTGGACTCGGACGCCGGCTTCCTTCACCGCGACCGCCCCGGCCGACCGTCGTTGGGCCTCGACCTCATGGAAGAGCTTCGGTCGCCTTTTGCGGATCGGATGGTCCTCGCCCTCATCAACCGCGGGCAGGTGACGCCGAGCGACTTCACGGCAGAGCCAACAGGCGGCGTCACGCTGACGGCGACCGCGCGCCGCGAATTTCTTGCGACTTACCAAACGCGCAAGCAGGAGGAGGTGAACCATCCGTTTCTAAAGGAAACAGTGCCGTGGGCCGTCGTTCCACACCTCCAGGCGCGCCTCCTGGCGCGGCACCTGCGAGGGGACCTCGATGCCTATCCGCCGTTCACGCTGCGCTGAAGCCGATGTACGTCCTCGTCACATATGACGTCGCAACGATCGACAAGCCAGGTCGAAGGCGACTCCGACGAATTGCTCGCGCTTGCCTCGACTGGGGGCAGCGCGTGCAGTTCTCCGTTTTCGAGGTCGAACTCGAGAAGGCTCAATGGGTCGCCCTGCGGGCGCGTTTGCTCAGCATCCTCGACAACGAGCAGGACAGCATTCGGTTCTATGTCTTCGACGCAAACGTTCGCGACCGCGTGGAGCACCACGGAGTTCGAGAGCCCCGTGACCTCAGGGGACCTCTCATCGCCTAGCGCGCGCACCGGGGTGCGCGAACCCTGAGCGAGCCGATCCGTCCGGGGGGTTCGCGATGTGCCAGGTGACCAACACTTGGAGAGGAGAATTGCTGATTGCGACTCCGACCGAAGGCCCTGCGCAGGGTGGATCGCGCAGGCGGCTCAAGAACCGGAGGAACCTCGAGCGGTTACGCCGCGGTGGTCGCCGCTCTGATCGAAGAGCGGCGTGGATTGAAACTGCATGACGATGTAGCGAGCGATGTGCGCGGACAGTCGCCGCTCTGATCGAAGAGCGGCGTGGATTGAA
>VGOZ01000122.1 GCA_016875715.1 Chloroflexota bacterium
CTCGAGGAACGCGGCCCGTTCCAGGGCGACCGTGCCGAAGTCCAGGAGCCAGCCGAGCGTGACCGGACTCGCGATGACCCTCACAGGATCGCGCGAGTCCGTCCCTCTCACGTCTCCCATCGCGGCCGCGTCGAGCCGCAGCGTGCCGCGGCAATGGCGTTCACGCTCGATACCCCTCCCGCGCCAGTTGTTCCTTCTGCCAGGCAAAGTCGATCTCGGGAGAGAACCTCTCCGGGTGCTCCGTGCGCCAGATCTGT
Organism: Chloroflexota bacterium; assembly: GCA_016875715.1. Taxonomy (GTDB): domain Bacteria; phylum Chloroflexota; class UBA6077; order FW602-bin22; family FW602-bin22; genus VGOZ01. Next base: position 258 of record VGOZ01000122.1, read on the forward strand.
TTCCGGATGGTGAAGTTGGCAGGGTCCCGCGCAAGCGCGCGCCGCCACCAGTCGAGGGCACCGGCCGAGTCGCCCCACCCCTCCAGGATGGTCCCGACGGCGAAGGGTGACGACCAGTCGGATGGATCGAGGTCGCCCGCCCGGCGGAAGACCCTTTCGGCCTCAACATTATCCCCGGCGCGCACGAGCGCGTCGCCGAGCGCGACCAGAAGACCCGGATCGTCTGGGCGGTCGATCAGTTCGAGGCGAAATGTCTCGACGTCGAGAGGTTCCTGCGTGAAGGGCGGCGGTGCGCCGGTGGCGAAATCCGCCTCAAGCAACGCCGTCACCCGCTCGGCGACCTCGGGCCGACGGATGTCAAAGCCGCCGAGGTGGAGATGGCGAATGACACCGCGCTCGTCGATGAGCACACCGTTGGGAATCACGTCGAACCCGAAGATGCGTCCCAGCACCCCCGTCGAATCCACCACCGTGGTGAAGGGGTAGCCGGCCGCGTACGGGCGCGCGCGCTCGGGATTCGTATCCACCGCGACGCTCAGGAAGGTGATGCGATCGCGCGCCGTCTCCTGCAAGTAGCGCTGCCACACGGGCAGCTGGGCTCGGCAGCCTCACCAGCTCCCCCACATGAAGAGGAGGAGCCGCTTCCCTCGATGGGCAGACAGGCGGATCAGATCGCCGTCGAGGCTCGGCAAGACGATCTCCGGGACGGGATCGCCCACGCCCGGGCAATACGGTGTTTCCGTCATCGTACGTCGCGATCCTGGATCAGTAGTCTCGCACACGGTCTATCCCCGGATCGGATCGCGAGACGCGGATGGCCAGCACGTCTGCCATCGACGCGCTCTCGCCCGCCTCCATCTCGAGCGGCCACCATCGCGGCGGGGCAGCAACGAGGGCCTTCAACCTGCTCCTCTCCCTCGGCGGCGCCTCAGCGCAGTCGGGCGAGGATCTCGTCGGCACATCGTTGCGCCTCGGGGAGCGGAAGCACCTTCTCCACGGGGCCGTCCAGATCACCGCGCCAGATCGCGGCGCACCGATCCAGCAACCCGACCCAGTCCGGCACGCGCTCGCGAGTCCACGCGAGCGCGTATGCCTTGCTCGGCATCCTCCCGGTCGTCACGGTGACGAGCGCGCGGCAGAGTGTGATGAGGTAGTACGCCCGCGAGCGGGTGGTTGTCGTCTCATCCAGGCCCGGCCGCATGAGGTGCGCCAGGCTACGCGCCGAGGCGACGAACTCCTCATCACCGATCGCGGGAGCGAATTCGGCGAAGGGCGGGCCGCGGAGCACGCGGCCGTAACGCTGGATGAGGTACCAGTTGATGAGCCAGTCGATGCCGGCAGCCTTGGTGTGGAACGGCTCGCCCGGACTGATCGCGCCGATCGTCGAGGCGCGCGTACGGAAGGTCGCCAGCGCGTCGGCGCCGATGTAGATCACCTCCACCCGGTCGTCCCACTCCGGATGCTCCCGCGCGATGCGATCGTGCATCACGCCGAGGCGCGCGAGATCCTCCGCCCGCGGTTCGTCCGGCAGCACCGCGACGAGATCGATGTCGCTCACCCGCTCATCGAAGTCACCCGTCACCAGCGAACCGGTCAGGTACAGGCCGAGGAGTCGGCGCCCGAGCGCGTCGGCGGTTCGCTCCTCGAGAACGCGGAGGAGATCCGCGGCGCGCGTGGACTGCCGGTCGTTCACGCCGCCGCGATCGGCGCGGATGCGCTCGCCTCCGGCGCGATCCGATAGAGAGCGATCGGCGCACTCAGGCCGCGCAGGTGGACCTGTGTCATCTCAGGCACGATCCCTCGCTCGGCGAGGAACTCCCTCGCGGCATCGTCGAGCGCGTCGTCGGTCAGAACGATCTGTCCACCGCGGCATTCGTGCTCTACCCGCGACGCGGTGTTGATAGTCGTGCCGAAGTAGTCGAGTTTCCCGTTCGCGTTGACGGCGATGCACGGCCCGGCATGGATGCCGATCTTCAGGAATCGGACGGGGTCCGCCGCGACGGCGGTGTTCAGGCCGCGCATCGCCTCCTGCATCGTCAGGGCCGCGGCGAGCGCGTCGCGGGGGGGCGAACGCGGCCATGATCGCGTCGCCGACTGTCTTGACGACCGCGCCGCGCGATTGGGCGATCGGTTCGCCGAGCAGGCCGAAGTGGTCCTGGACCAGCCGGAACGCGCGCGCCTGGCCGACGTTCTGGTAGAGGGCGGTCGATCCGGTCAGATCGGTGAAGACGAACGCCAGACGCTGGATCGAGAGTTGTAGTCCCGGGGCGAGGACCTCCGAACCGAACAGGTCGCGAAACTCCTGGAAGGTGCTGAGGATCGAGGCCGTGGCAGCATCGTCAGGCCACTTCGGCTCCTCGAGAAGCGCCGAGGCGGGAAGGCCAGTCTCATTCCGCAGGCGCAGGTGGAGCGTGCCCACCCGCGACGCCGCGATGGAGGGGGAGACTCCTTCGCTTCGCAGGACTACCGCGACCTCGCCCGTCTCGGGAGCGTCGGGGTGCACCTCGATGATGGCCGTCCCCTGGACCTGGCGCGAGCGGAGACGATAGGTGCTTTCGATGAGGTCGAGCGCCATCGCGCGCTCCTCACCCGGCGCCAGTTCGACCTGGGCGACGAAGTGGGGGACGTTCATCGGCCCGCCGGTACAGAACCGCCGATCGCTCACGTCGCGCAGATGGGCCGCGACCGTGAAGCGCACCTCCACCTGTCGGTCGACGCTGGCGTCGTAGGTTATGTTGCAGAAATCGCAGTGCGCCTCAGCCTTCATCTCGGCGAGAGTCTTCGTCGATCGACTCGGCAGGCGGCACCCCGGGCAGAGAACATCCCACGACATCTCCACGATGCCAATCGTCGTCGCGCGCAGGAATGTGGTGAGCAGTTCCCGTCGATCAACCTCCCACCGATCGGCCATCGCGAACGGCCGCATCTTGATGATCTCATCATCCGGCGCGCGCTCGAGATGCTCGCGCAGGCGTGAGACCAGCGTGTCCGAAACGTCGGTCGCGCGCGACTGCTCCCACTCACCGGCGATGCCACCGGCGCCACCGGCCGAGGGCCGTCGGCCTCCTCCGCGGCGACCGGCTTCGTTTCCGCTTCGGAGAGAGGCGCTCCAATCTCGAGTACCAGATCAGGAAACGGCGTCGGCGCTTCGCCGCGCAGGAACCGGACGAAGTTCGGACACTGCGCGATGACGAGATCGCAACTGCGCGGGCCGACGATGAACCGTGTGACCAGCGCTCCCTGCGGATTGCGCGACTCGATGTCGGCAAACGTACAGACCTCGGTGATGCCGTCGTCCTGAGGTATCAGTTCAACACCGCCGCGGAACGTGCGGAAAGGGAACAACCCCAGGGGGCTCTCAAAATAGTCGCGATAGACGGAGTAGCGCCGTGGCGCCGCGAATTCGAACGGGTGCTCGATCCACCGCGCGATCGTGAACCGCGGCAGGAGGCGCAGCAGCGTCGGATCCGCGACCCGCTTCGGTCCCAGGGGTAGGATCTGGCCGAGAAACGCCAGGATCGACGCGTTGGCCCGGTGGGTGCCGGTGACCCTCGATCCGCCGGTCTCCAGCGGCTCGGCGGCGAAATCCATGAACGGCAGTCCCATCGCCCGGTTCAGCCGGTGCGTGTCGGAGACCAGCGGCCACAGTTCCTCGGGCTTCACCGGGAAGCGCTCTCGTGCCTCGAAGCGCACGACCGGCATGATACGCACCGCCGTGCGGCGCCCTATCGGCCCTTCTTGTACCTAATCCATCGGTACCAGTTTAGGTACCGCCGGCCCCACCGGTACGCATAGTCACGAGTATCACCGCTCGTTCCTTCTGAGGATGATTGCGACCGGTGGTTCGACTGCAACGAGTCTGCAACATCCGGTGGGCCGGGCCGGCCTTACTCTCGGTAGCGATCTTCCCGACGGAGTGAGACCGAAGAGCGATTCGAAGGCAGGAGGTTGGGGGCGCGTGCGAGGCACCCGCCACCTGCTCCCGATCCTGGCCCTGGCCGCGAGGCTCTTCGGCATCGTCGCGCCAGTGACGGCCGCGACGAAAGTCGCCACAACCGTCCAGACGCCGAAGGTTGAGCCGTCACTTGCTGCCGCCATCGCCAAGAACGCCGGCAAGGAGTTCCGCGTCATCGTCCAGGCCGAGCCGGCGAAGACGAAGGCCAGCCGAGAATTGAACCAGAAGCAGGTCGCGGCACAGATCCGCCAGAAGGTCGACGGTAAGGAAGGAAAGATCCAGGCCTCGCTCGGCATCGTCAACGGCTACGCCGCAACCCTCACGGGCAAGCGCATCCTCCAACTCGCGCGCACTTCCGGCGTCCGCGCCATCTCTGGCGATCACCAGGTGACGCTGCATGCGGGAACGAACACCTTCGACATCAGCACGCTGGAAGCTGCGCTCGATCCAGACACCCGCATCCTGAGCCTTCAGACCGTGGCCGCTCGCGCGGATGACGTCGGGGCGATTCAGCCGAACGCCGGTCAGGCAGCGGGACTAATCCATGGATATCGAAATGTTGCACCTGGACGACGCGCGTCTCCGACGCGCGCGTGGTATGGACGCCTGTCGGGCGCGCCTGCCAAGGCTCGGTTCGGTGACCGTCGCGGTGCTGGACAGCGGGATTCACCCGAGCCCAGAACTGAACGCTCATTTCGGCGTCGACGTCGTGGCCGGGATCACTACTTCCGCCTCTCGGGCACCTCGATGGCCTCGCCCGTCGTGGCCGGCACGGCGACGATGATTCTGACGGCGAACCCGAATCTGACCCCGAATCAGGTCAAGTACGTCCTGACCAAGACGGCGCGAAAGCACAGCGGCATCAGCGTCAGCGCCCAGGGCGCCGGTTCGGTGAATGCTTTCGCCGCGGTCCATCTGGCTTACCAGGGCGTGGGCTCGAACCAGGCCAACCTGAGGCAGCGGCCCAGTGACATCTTCGCCCGGTCGATTTACCCGCTCGCCTACGCCGCGCCGCTGATCTGGCGCCAGAGCGGCAACTGGGACTCCGGCTCGTGGGATAGCGTGGCCTGGGACAACCTCTGCTGGAAGTGCATCGACTGCGCGTCGGCCGATTGGTCGAGCGTCAGCTGGGAGAGCCTTACCGGATGGGCGAGCGGCTCGTGGGACTCGGGTCAGTGGGATGCGGCGGAGGTCGACGATGCGCTCGAGCCGGGCCTGACCGACGAGATCATGGACTACGACGCGCCGGACGAGCCGCACACGCTTGAAGAAGGCACTACCACAGCCAGCACGAGCAGCGCCGGCGCAGAGTCGACGGGCAACTGAGAGCGCGGTCGGACGAGGCATAGGGAAACGTGATGCGACGCGACGAGAGGAAACACGTGGCCCCGGTGGCCGCTGGCGCACGCGCCGTGCTCCTCCGGGCGTTCATCTACGGGATCGCCATCCTCGGCGTGGCGGTGCTCGGGTACAGCCTGGGCGAGGTGAGCCGCGGTGAATCAGCGTACCTGCTCGAGGTGGCACTGTTCTTCGCGCTCTGCGCCCTGGCACAGGCGATGCCCGTGCCGCTGTTCCGGAATAGCTCGATGTCGGTCAACTTCGCCATCGCCATCGCGGCCATGATCTACCTGGGCCCAGCCGCGGCGGTCGTGGCGAACCTCGGCGACGGTCTGGTCATGGGCTTCCGACCCCGCCCCAAGCCGCTGCACAAGGTCGCCTACAACATCGGACAGTTGTCCCTCGCAACCGCGGCCGCCGGCCTGGCCTACACCGGTCTCGGCAGTTCCATCCGGCCTGCCGCGCTGGAGTGGGCGAACCTGTGGCCGGTGATCGTCGCCATCGTGGCGTACTTCTTCGTCAACACCGGACTCCTCGCCGCAGCCATCTCGGCAACGACGGCATCCACGCTCAGCAGCGTCTGGGGTTTGAACTACCGATGGCTCGCGCCGAACTTCTTCGGCCTGGGGTTGGTCGGGTTCGGCATGGCCACCGCCGTGGCGACGGTGGGGTTGCTGGGACCGGGAATCTTCCTCATCCCGCTCACGATGGCCTGGTACAGCTTCAAGCTCTACATGTCGCGCACCGAGGAAGTGCGGCGACGCAATGAGGAACTGCGACTGACCAACGCCCAACTCGACGTGGCGAACGCTCGCCTGTCGCAGCGGGTGACAGAACTGAGCGCGCTCAACCGGATCGGCCTGAGCCTGAACGGTTCGCTGGACCTGGCCAACGTGCTAGGAGAGATCCTGACCTCGGCGCTGCGCCTGGTGCCCGCACAGGCCGCGGCCGTGGCTCTCGCGGACCCCGCGAGCGGGCGGCTGCGGGTGGCCAACGCCATCGGACTGAGCGGCGTGGCGGCAGAGGCGCTGCAGCGGTACGACGGACCGGTGGCACGCGCGTACCAGGAATCACGCCCGGTGGTGATGGCCGATACGGTCGCCGCCGGCGAGGGAAGCCTCGCCAACAACGGCGTCGGCGCCCTCCTCGCCCTACCCCTGCACTTCGGCGGACAGATGGGCGGCGTCTTCGTCGTGACCTACGCGAGCGCGCACGACACGACCGAAGATCAGATGCTGCTGCTCTCGACCCTCGCTCAGCAGGCCTCGACCGCGGTGCACAACGCGCGCCTGTACCAGAAGATCGAGCAGAGCTACCTGAGCACGATCCAGGCGATGGTGACGGTGGTCGACGCGCGGGAGCGGTACGCGCCGGGCCACGCGGAGCGCATTCGGGATCTGGCACTGACCGCGGCGCGGGAGATGGGGTACGAGGCGCAGGAGCAGGACGCGCTCGAGATGGCGGCGCTGTTCCACGACATCGGGCACATCGGCGTCCCGGAGACGGTCCTGAGCAAGGCAGGCGATCTGACCGGCGAGGAGTGGGAGATGGTGCGCCGTCACCCGATCCTCGGCGTCTCCACCCTGAACCAGGTCCCGCGGATGGAGGCGGTTGTGCCAATCATCCTGCAGCACCACGAGCGGTACGACGGCCAGGGATACCCGCACGGCACGCTGGGCGAGGACATCCACCCCCTGGCGCAGATCCTCGCCGTCGCCGATGCCTACAAGGCCATGACCAGCGCGAGACCGCACCGGCGCGCGCTGACCGCGACGAGGCGGTGGTCCGCCTGCGCGAGGGCGCGGGCAGCCAGTTCTCGCCGAAGATCGTCGAGGGGTTCATCCGCGCGACCCGAACCTCACCCATCCGCACCGCATCCACCGAGTCCGCTGTCG
>VGOZ01000123.1 GCA_016875715.1 Chloroflexota bacterium
AGACGGGTAACCGGTGAGACGCATCGCGGTCGTCAAGCGGGGCGATCTTGGCGACCTTCTCCTCACGCTCCCCGCGCTTCGGGCACTACGAGACGCGCTCCCCGAGGCAACCATCGACCTCCTGGGATCGCGGGTGGCCCGCGAGGTGCTCCGCGATCTCAATTTGGTCGATCAGGTGCTGCCGCTGCCCTCATCGCACCCCCATCTCCTGCGCGGATGCATCGATGGACTTCGACTCGCCGTATCCCTGGTTCGGCGCGGCTACGAGGCCGCGATTCTTCTGGAGCACTTGACGACCCCCGCCGGGGCGCTCCGCTACGCGGCCGCTCTGACCGCGACCCGGGCGAGGCGGCGCATCGGGCTCGACAACGGCCGAGGCTGGTTCCTCACCGACCGCGTGCCGGATGCCGGCTTCGGGACGCGGCACGAGGCGGATCACTGGTTATCGGTTGTCTCGCGACTGGGAGCCAACCCAACCCCCCGGCGGGTGGGTCTTGCGGACGACCCGGCAGCCGATGCACGGGCGGATGCGATCGTCGGCGCGGCAGGCGATCGGTATTGCGCGCTCCATCCCGGTGGTGGCGGGTACAGCGTGGCGCGAAGGTGGCCCCTGGATCGTTTCGTGGAAGTCGGTCGAGCGCTAGCTCGCGACGGGCATGGCCTGATCGTCGTGGGGAATGAGTCCGACCTCAACGGTGCCCTCGCGGCAGCGACCGGCGCCATCGACCTCACCGGCCAGACGCCGCTCCGCGTCCTGCGGCGGGTTCTCTCGCGCGCGGCGCTCCTCATCTCCAGCGACAGCGGGATCGTGCACGTGGGGGCGACCACCGACGTCCCCATCCTGGCGATCTACGGCCTGACCGACGCGCGTGCCTGGGGCCCGTATCGCCCCGAGTCCTGGCTGCAGACGCGCACTCGTGTTGTCGAGCGCCCGCTCCCCTGCCGCCCGTGCCTCTATCGCGGCCACGCGCTCGGTTTCCGCAATGGCTGCGCGACGCGTGACTGCCTCATGGGTATCGGCAGTGCGCGTGTGATCGACCTCGCGCGAGAGCTCCTAGCGGGGTCGGCGGCCGACCGTCGCGGCGCGCTCAGCGGATGACGAACGTCAGACCGAGCAGAACCGCCAGTCCCAGCGCGGTGAGAACGCCGATGTGACGCATATCCTGCGCCACGTACGCATAGTCGAACGTCAGTGTGGTCTGCCTCGACGCTGGCGCACCGCGCTGGCGCAACGTGGGCCGCGACGAGGGCGTGGCCTGCGCATTCTCGCGCACGAACGACTCGGGCGCACCGACGGACTCGAGGTTCGAACTGGCGGGGAGATTGGGACCGGAGTCCCGGCGGCGAGCGCGGCGGCTAAGGTGGCCCGGTAATCGCCGACGCGGCACGCTGAGAGTATAGATCGTAGAATCCTGCCCTCGAATGGAGGGGCTCGATCTCGCCAGCGCCCCGCCGAGTCTCACATTGGTCATCGCCCTGGGCGGTGCGCTCTGCGTGCTGGCGCTGCTCCACCTGCACCTGCGGAGTCAGGTGTCCTCGATGCGGACGCACTATCGACGGTTGACCCAGAACGTAGATGGTGGAGATCTGGAGGCGGTACTCGATCGACATCTGAGCACCGTCGAGGAGATCGCCGAGGACCTTCGATCGCTGGAAGGCAGCCAGAGGCGCCTGGAGGTGCGCCTCCAGCGAGCCGTTCAGAACGTCGGGATGGTGCGCTACAACCCCTTTCACGATACGGGCGGAGACCAGAGCTTCTCGATCGCACTTCTCGATGGCTCCGGCGAAGGCATCGTGATCACGTCGCTGTACAGCCGCACCGGCACGCGGACGTTCGCCAAGCCGGTCGCGCAGGGGACCTCGAAGTACACGCTCACCGAAGAGGAGCGTCAGGCGATCGCCCTCGCGCTTGAGACAGCGACCCCGGTTCAGGGATGACGTCCGGGTGCATCTTCACCAGGATCGCGAGCGAGCCGACTCTATAATCGGATCGACGCCCCTGTAGCTCAGCGGATCAGAGCGCCTGGCTTCGGACCAGGAGGTCGTGGGTTCGAATCCTACCGGGGGTACCAGGCCATCGATCTCTCGCTGATAACGAAAGTCAGCCCTCTGAACTCCGACGCGTTCGGGCTCGCCGCCTTCGCGGTTCTGAGCCTGGTTCTCGTCGAATGTGCGAAGACTTTCCGCTGGCGGATCTTCTTGGGGCCGGGGGCGCCTGGACTCCCCCACTGCTTGCGGGCACTCGTCGCCGGGCAGTTGACCAACGCGCTTCTGCCGCTTCGGGCGGGGGACGCGGTGCGCATCGGAATGATCGTCTGGTCGGGATCACTCCTGACCGTTGCGACGGTGTCCACGGCCGCGGCAAAGGCGATCGACGCGCTTTGTCTGGCAGGGATCGCGGCGCTCATCGTCGGAGCGGAGTTCGCCGGACTGCGATGGATTCCGCCCGTCCTCGCCGTGTGCGGATTGGTCGCGATCATCTGGGTCCGGCGTGAACCCGCGATCGCCCAGCGCCTGATCGATCGCGTGCCGCTGGTACGAAAGCTGCGCATCGCCGAACTGGCCGTTGTCCTCGCGTCGATCGGTCCGCGCCAGATAGCGCTGGCGCTGACGATGACGGTCATCGTCTGGACATGCGGGACGATGGCGAATCTGGCCATCCTGGCGGCGGCGGGAATCGCGCCGACATTCGATCTGGCCGTTCGCATGTTGGTGGGGGTCTATCTTGCCGGGTTAGCGCCCGCGCCACCCGCACGCGTCGTGGTCTTCGAGGGCGTGGTGGCCGGCACGCTGATGACCGCCGGGGTCGATCCCGGCGCGGCGGCACTGGCGGGACTCCTACTCCACGGGGCGCTGCTCGTCGAACTGGGCGCCCTCTTCCTCATCGCCAATGCCTCAACGTGGCTGCGCCGACGATGAGGGTGGCAGCGATCGTCCCGGCACGTAATGCCGCGCACAGCCTGGGAGCCTGCCTGGATGCGCTCAGGGACGCCGCGGCCGCGGGTTACCTCGACGCAATCGTGGTCATCGACGATCGGTCGAACGATCGCACGGCGGCAGTTGCGCGGGAGTACGGCGCTCGAGTCATCGACGGCGAGGGGCGGGGACCGGCGGCGGCCCGGAATCTCGGCGCACGCAGCGTCGAGGCAGACGTCCTGCTGTTTCTCGATGCCGACACCGCGCCGCGCACCGCGTGCATCCCCGCGCTGGTTGCGCCCTTCGCCGATCGGACGGTCGGCGCGGTGAAGGGTCGCTACGTGACGGCACAGCGCTCGCTCGTGGCCCGATTCGCCCAGCTCGAATTCGAAGAGAAGTACGAACTGCTTGCGGCAGCCGCCGAGATCGATTTCGTCGACACCGGCGTTGCCGCTTTCCGGGCCGAGCCGCTGCGCGCTGCCGGCGGCTTCGACGAGGGTTTCGCCACTCCCTCGGCCGAGGACGTCGACCTCGGCTATCGCCTTGCCGCCGACGGCTGGAGGATCGTGTTCGCCCCCTCGGCGGTCGTCGAGCACCGACATCCCGAGTCGCTGCGCGATTTCCTCGGCCGTAAGGCGCGTTACGGTCGGTACCGCGTCGTGGTGTACCGGAAGTTCCCGAGGAAGGCCGTACGGGACTCGTACACCCCACCGACGACTCGTCCCCAGATCATTCTTGCCGCGGCGATTTTCTCCCTCGCACCACTGATTCCGTTCGGAAGCTTCCCGCAGACTCTCTGGCTCGGCGCCGTCTCAGCGTTCGGGCTGAGCACTCTATCGCTGCTGCGGCGGTCTCTCACCAGCGACCCTGGCCTCGCTCCATTCGTGCCCCCGCTCGCGCTCGCTCGGGCCACGGCACAGGGAGTGGGGCTGGCGCTCGGGATCGCCGACTTGCTGCGAGCGCGCCGATCGTCACCGGGACGGGATCGCGCGATCGCTTGAGACCGCGAGCGTCGGACGGCCCGAGGCTGCGCCGATATCCCCGGCATCGTCGATGGCGGAGGCTCCCGCAGCGGGCATCGGGATCGCCGGTGCTGTCCGAGCCCGGTACCAGCCGAAGGCCCACAGCGAACGATCGACGACGACGACGTCCGGTCGAACTCCGAACTCGGCCTGAACGTACCAAAGCGCGAACGTCGTCGCGTCGGTCTCGGTGAGGAGGACCGCCCGCGGTGGAGCCGCGGCCAGGGTCGCCGCCGCGAAGTCGAGCGCCTCACGATCCGCGTGCCGATCGTTCGTCACAGCAGAATGCGCGGCCCAGGCCAGCAGGCTGGCTGCCACGATCGTGCGGCGTACGAACGCTCCCCTTCCCGGGCCGAGCAGGCGCGAAGCCCCTGGCAGCGCGAGCAGGGCGAGGCAGGCGACAGTCGGCGCCAGGTACGCATCGGTGTCGCGCGCGGGATACGCCAGAAAGAGCAGCGGGGGCGCCGCGGCGGTGAGGCCCACGCGCAGGCGCAACGGCGAGCGGAGCCACCCCGCGGAGGGCCCGGTGACAACCAGAAGGGCCAGGAGAGGCAGCCCGATGCCGTCGAGAAGCAGCGTCCGAAGCGTGCGGATCAGTCGGTCCAGAAGTGGCGCGTCACCGTACGCGAGCAGATAGCCGTGGTACATCCGACCGGTGAGGTGATCGAACACTCCCGCAACTGTGGTCAGATCCCCCCATCCCCACGGCACCGAGGCCTGAAGCGGCAGGATCGTGATTGGAAACAAACCGAGGGCGAAGCCCACCGCGAATCGGGCCGACGGGCATAGGAGGAGGGCACCAATCATCAGCAGAGTCGGATGATGGGAGGCCGCCAGGCCGAGGATCAGACCCCGCATCACAGCGGTCGCACGGACACCGCCACAGGCCACAGCGAGCGCCAGTGCCACGAAGAGCAGGTGCAGACTGTGCGCGGTCGTGTGATTTGCTCGTCCCCACCAGAGCGGCCCGAGCGCGATCGCCAGCGCTACCGCGGTCGCGGGCCAGGCGTGCGTGCTGCCAGGATCGGATCGATTGTGGGCCGCGGCCGCTCGCGAGGCGATCACGAGGAGGGTCGCCGAGACGGAGACGGCCAGCGCGGCGACGATGGTGCCGGCGCGGGCGCTCTCGATCCCGGTCATCGCGGCGAGCGTCCTGCCGAGCAGGACGTAGAGCGGATATCCCGGCGGGTGCGGTACGCCGCCCGTCGCGATGGCGGTCGCGAGATCGCCGCTGTCGCCGCCACCGTCGCGCCAGACGATCGACGGCGCCGCAGTCCAGAAGTACAGGGCGAGAGCCAGCAACCCGGCCACGACCGGACCGACCCGAGCGGCCGCGGGCGGCCGAATCAATCCTTGGCCTCGCGGGGCCGACCTGTGTGACAATTGGCGTTCGCCATGGCAACCAAACGCGCCGGCGCGCCGAAGCCACCGAGGAGCCGGCTACGGTTCGGCATTGTCACGATCGTCGTGGTGGCGCTAGTCGGGTTTCTCAGCGCTCTCATCATCAGGCCTGGTGATGATCGGAAGACCCAGATTGCTACCGCCGTGGATTCCCGTCCCACAGTCGCCGCCGTCGAGATTCCCCTGGCGTCGGTCAAGGGCGTGCAGATTCTCGATCGCATCCACATCGCCCCCGATCAGGTACTCGATCCCACGTTCACGTTCTCCACGGCCACACGCTCCATTCAGATCGGCGCACGCATCATCGAACGGCCCGCTCCCCGTGTCGAGTGGGCGGACATCGAGCGCCGGGACGCGGTCTTCCTCGTTCTGCCCCGGCCTGTGACCGTACCGCTCGATACCGGTGACATCGCTGTCGCGCATCAGACGATCTACATCAACTCTGGAGGAACAGTTTCCGCCGTCGTCCCCTCCGGAAGCACGCCTGCGAAGCCATTTCAGCCATATCGCTTCGCCTTGATCACCACCGACGCACGTCCGATGGCCCGCGATATCCAGATCGGCGATCGCTTCGGCGGGCCCTCCAACCTACCCACCGAGCAGCAGGCGCTCCCGACGCCGGCAGGACCGGCGACCGTTCAAACCGCCGTCCCCGCGGGCGCGTACCCGGCTCCACCGAAGGTGGCGGTCACCCCGAGACCCACCGGCCCGTATCCCGCGAAGCCCTGAGGACGATCGGCCGCGATTTTGCCACCCTGCGCGGCGGCGGGCCGGGGCGCGCTAACGTTTCGCCCGCACGGCAACGCCGACGGACACCGCCGTCAGCGACCGGTCAACCGTAAATGCCGGCGCGCCGAGCCACTTGCCAGGGCCAGGCACGCGCGGTCTCGCATCGATAGACCGGCTCTCCATGTGGGTTCCCAGAGGAGAGCGGCACGCTCGGCGTCGGCACGCCCGAAGGGACGGTGAGGATTCCGAACGCATCCAGGCCAAGGTCGTGTCTACTCGCCCGTGTTGTCGACGACGCCGTCGCGCGGCGACCTTCACCGTGCTGCCGGCCCAGCGCCACGGCACGCCGACGTAGGAGCGCTCCCAGCAGACAGGACCATCGCGACCGACCGTGCGGTAGAGATCGAAGGAAGTCAATGCCTCGGTGCCGGCAGCGAGTGGAGCCGAGGGTGCTCCTCGAACAAGCGGCCCACCGGTCGCCTGGCCGTCCCGTGCCTTGTATCCGTACATTGGCCACGCCAGCGAGCCAGCCCCGGCGCTGGCGGTTGAGGTCAGGCAGGTCAGTGAACTGGTCCGTCGACCAGACCTTGTGACGCAGGTACTTGATGGCGCGCTCGACGTGGCCATTTGGCGTAGGCCGATCGAGGTATCACGTCGAGTGGCGCTGCAGCTAGACCCTTTCTCGCGTCCTGGTGAGCGTATCACGTCGATTTGAACTGAGAAGTGAGATCGCTACCGATCCAGCATCGCCACGCACTCGATGTGGTGCGTCTGCGGGAACATGTCCAGCGGTTGAATATCGCGCAGGGCGAACCCGCCATCGACGAGCAGGAGCAGGTCGCGCGCCAGAGTCGCCGGATCGCAGGAGACGTAGACCAGGCGTGAGGCGCGACTCTCGAGCAGCGCGTCGACGACGGACTTTGCGCAGCCAACCCGCGCCGGATCCACGATCGCGACGTCGAAACCGCCGCCGGCCTCGCGGATGACCTCCTCGGCCTTCCCCTGCAAGAACTGGACGTTGGACAGGTCAGCGCAGTTCGCGCGCGCGTCGGCCACCGCGCTCGCGGCGTACTCAATCCCGACCACGCGCGAGACCTGTTGCGCCGCCAGCGCAGCAAAGACGCCAACCCCGGAGTAGCAGTCGAGCAGCACATCGCCGGGTCCGGCATCGAGCCGATCGAGCACGAGCATCGCCAGCACATCGGCCTGGCTCCAGTCGCCCGTCGTCGG
>VGOZ01000124.1 GCA_016875715.1 Chloroflexota bacterium
ACCAGTCCATCTCGACAAGCTCGTCCGGATCGCCGATGATCGCGTCGGGGCGGGCGATCAGTCGATCCGTGCGGCGGGGTGCGTCGATGGCGATGATGCGCAGCCGGCGTCCGTGGCGCTCAATCTCGAGAGGCACGCCGGTCTCGAGAACACCATCCAGAAGCCGATAGACGTTCTGCCGGAGAGCAGATGCTGTCAAAGCCACGGCCATCGCCTCCTCGTACGATACCTCATCCGTCTACGTACGACTCTATCACCCAACCCTGGTTCCAGCATGTCGGATCGAAGGCCGGTCGTGGGGGACTTTCGCAGTAAGGAGCCCTTAACCCCGGTACGGCAATTCGTCCGACCCCACCCGGATCGAGACTCCCGCCGTCGCCCCCGCCCGCTCGAGTGCGGCCGTCACGCCGGTCCGCCCCAGCACCCGCCAGAGGAAGTCGACCGCCTCCTCGTTCGCCAGGTCGGTCATCGCTACCGCTCTTTCGACCCGACGCCCGCTGACCCGATACCCATCCTTCTCCGCCTTCACCGTGAATGTCTCGTCCGCGCGGGGGCGGAGGACGGGCAACTCCTCGGTCGCGAGGGGGGGCGGCGGCTTCGCCTGCTCGGCGCGCAACACCCGGCGTGCCTCGCGGGCGAGTGCGACGCAGTTCTCCCCTGTCGCCGCCGAGATGGCGATGCAGGGGAGTCCCTCCATCGCGAAGTGGGCCTGCAGCGATGCAAGAGCCGTGACCGCCTCGGGCAGGTCGATCTTGTTGAGCGCGACGACCCGCGGCCGATCCCGCAGATCCACGTCGTAAAGTGCCAGTTCGTTCTCGATGGTCGCGTAGGCGGCGAGCGGATCCTCGGCACTCGCGTCGAGCACATGGACGAAGACACGGGCCCGTTCAACGTGGCGAAGAAACGAGTGTCCCAGGCCGATGCCGCGGTGCGCGCCCTCGATGAGGCCGGGGATATCCGCCAAAACGAACGGGTCGTCGTCGAGATCGACCACCCCGAGGTTCGGTTCCAGCGTCGTGAACGGATAGTCGGCGATCGCAGGCCTTGCCCGGGTCAGCGCGGCCAGGAGCGTGGACTTTCCCGCATTCGGCAGACCGACGATCCCCACGTCCGCGACCAGTTTCAGTTCGAGGCGAATGCGCCGTTCCTCGCCCGGCTCGCCCTTCTGCGCGTGGCGCGGCGCCTGGTTCGTCGAGGTCGCGAAGTGGCGGTTTCCCAGTCCGCCGCGGCCGCCGCGCGCGACCATCACGTCCTGGCCGGGCAGCGTCAGGTCGGCGAGGAGCGTCCCCGCGGCCTCGTCGTACACCATCGTTCCCGTCGGCACGACAACGCGCAGGTCCGCGCCCCGCGCGCCGTGCCGCTCCGCTTTCGCACCCCGCCCACCCGACGCGGCGGTCAGGTGACGCTTACGCTGGAGCGACCGCAACGTGCTCGCGCTCCGATCGGCGACGATGAAGACCGACCCGCCGCGCCCGCCATCGCCCCCATCAGGGCCGCCCTCGGGCACGAATTTCTCGCGCCGGAATGAGATTGCCCCCGCCCCGCCATCGCCTCCGCGGGCGATCGCCCGCGCCGCGTCGAACGCCATCTCGCCATTCTAGGTACGGGTCTGCAGGAACCCGGCAATTCGCGGCGCACCGCTGCGTGCACCGTCGCGCGGAGATGCGCCCGGACGCGGTGCGCGCAGGTGGTACATTCCGCAGCGGCCACCGCGGCCGCGGGGCAGAACGAGGAGAGACTCAGGATGGCACCGGAACGCACCGTCTTCGTAGGCACCTACACCGCGCCCGGCAAGTCGAAGGGCATCTATGTGATGCGTCAGGACCCCACCACCGGCGCGCTCCACCACCGCCTCACCGTTGGCGATATCGCTAACCCCTCCTGGGTCTGCGTCCACCCTTCGCGACGCTTCCTCTTCGCCGTCATCGAGACGAAGGAGTACGAGGGCCAGTTGAGCGGCGGCGTCGCCTCCTACGCGATCGATCAGGCGTCCGGGAATCTGAGCCTCCTGAGCCGCCAGCCGAGCGGCGGTGGCGATCCGTGCTACCTCTGCGTCGACTCCAGTGGCAACTTCCTCCTCGTCGCCAACCACGAGTCCGGCACCCTCGGTGTCCTGCCGATCGAGGCGGACGGGCGGCTGCAACCGGCCAGCCATATCGTCCAGCACTACGGCCACGGCGCCCATCAGTACCACGAGGGCCCGCACGCCCACTGCGTGATGGCCGATCCGTTCGGCGAGCGGATCGTCGTGTGCGACAAAGGCATCAACAAGGTCATGCTCTACTACCTCGATACCGAGAGCGGAACCGTCCGCGCCTCAGATCCCCCGTTCCTGGCGATGCCTCCCGGAGCGGGTCCGCGGCACGTCTCCTTTCACCCGAGCGGCCGGTTCGCTTACGTCAACGGCGAGCAGAACATGACCGTGAACGCCTGCACCTACGACGTGGATACTGGCGAACTGGCCGTGATCCAGTCCGAGCCCACTCTTCCCACGGGAGCGCCGGGCGATCGCCACTCCACCGCCCAGATCCTCGTCGAGCCCGGTGGCCGCTACGTCTACACCTCGAACCGCGGGAACGACAGTCTCGCCATCCATGCCATCGACCAGGAGACCGGCCGCATCACCCTCGTCGGCCATCAGTCGACGGGCGGCCGCACGCCGCGGAACTTCCAGACCGACCCGACCGGGAGGTTCCTCTACGCCGCCAATCAGAACAGCGACACGATCGTTCCGTTCCGGATCGACGATGCGACCGGGCGGCTGACCGCGCTCGATCCGGTTGAGGTGCCGAACCCGGTCTGCATCCAGTTTATGTAAGCGAGGGTTGCGGCCGAAGGGCCTCTCGGTGTAGCTGCTCCGGGGCGCTGCCCTCGCGCGGGCGTGCGATTCGGGAATGACGATACTGCGGCTTGACGTAAGTTATGTGGATAAACGGCCAGATTCTGTGGATAAGCGCCGGCATCAGTGGAAAAGTCCCGCCGGCGATCCCCAATGCGTCCCGGCCAGACCCCGGACTTGTCCGCGCCGACTGTCCATCGGCAGCCCAGAGGAGGGTCCCCTTATCCACAGCCCGACGGTTACGGCGACGATCTTATTGGTAAGAGAAGAAGTACATGGTGGGACGACGTGATGCAGTCGTTGCCCCCAACCCACGTGCGGGATAACGGCCCGTGCGTTGGCGCGAGAGTGGCGGAACCTCCCGACCAGGCCGTCGCGCAGCCGTTCGCAGGGTTATGCTCCCAGCAGAGACGATGGAACCCGAACTCCACCCCGCGATCGCGTCACAACGGCCCCGCGTGAAGATCTGCTGCATCGCCGACCGGGCTGAGCGGGATCTGGCGATCGCCGCTGGGGCGGCCGCGGTGGGTCTGGTGAGCGCCATGCCGAGCGGCCCCGGTGTCATTGGCGATGATCTCATCCGCGATCTCGCGGGCGGCGTACCGCCGGGTGTCGATGCTTTTCTCCTGACCAGTCGTACTTCGGCGGACGAGATCATTGCCCAGGCGCGCGCCGCCCGACCTCACGTCCTGCAGATTGTCGAACCCGTCTCCGTCGCGATCCGTACCCGCGTGCGCGCCGCGCTTCCGGGTGTCCGCATTGTCCAGGTGCTCCACGTCGGCAGCGACGACGCGGTCAGAGAGGCGCGTGACCTCGCGCGGGAGGCCGACGCGCTGCTCCTCGATTCGGGGAATGTCTTCGCCGGGGCCGCGTCGGCGGAAGGATCACACCGCGAGCTGGGCGGAACCGGGCGCGTCCACGACTGGAGTGTCAGCCGCCGAGTCCGCGATGCGCTCGATATCCCGATCTTTCTCGCCGGCGGCCTGCACCCCGAAAACGTCGCCGAAGCGATCGCTCGGGTCCGGCCCTATGGAGTGGACGTGTGTAGCGGCGTCCGCACCATGGGCCGCCTCGACCCGGCTCGGCTGGCCCGGTTCGTCGCGGCGTCGTCTGGCTCCACGGTGGCTTGATGAGGCAAGCGTTGTAAGGGACCGGTAAGGTGCCTCTCCGTATACTGCCGGCAATGCGCCGCCGGCACCAGCCCACCGATCCGCGTCCGAGCGAAATCACGCCCGAGTCGCTCTATCTGCGTCGCCGTGCCTTCATCAAGAACGGCGTCTATGCCGGAGCGACCGCCCTGGGTTTCGGCACCGCCTTTCAATGGCTCGTCGGACGCGGCCCACCACCCGATGCCCCGCTGACGATGCCACTCGGGGAGGTCGCGACGGGCGCGGAGGGTGTCGAATCCGCCGGTGTCCCCGCGCCCACGCCGACGGTCGTGCGTGTGGGACCGGACGGCGAAACCGTGACGACGTACCAGGCGATCACCACCTACAACAACTTCTACGAACTCGGCCTGGACAAAGGCGATCCCGCGCGGGCCGCGCACAGTCTGAAACCGCGTCCGTGGACAGTGTCGATCGAGGGCGAGGTGCGCAACCCGATGACGGTCGATATCGACACGCTCCTCTCCTGGTTTCCGCTCGAGGAGCGGATATACCGCATGCGCTGCGTCGAGGCGTGGTCGATGGTCATCCCCTGGAACGGCTTTCCGCTCGCTGACCTCATCAAACGGGTCGAACCGACCGGCAACGCGAAGTACGTCGAGATGGTTACTCTCCACGATCCGCAGCAGTTGCCCGAGCAGAAGTACCGCCTGCTCGACTGGCCGTACGTCGAGGGGCTGCGCATGGACGAGGCCATGCACCCCCTGACGATCCTGGCCGCGGGGATCTATGGCCGTGTGATGCCCGGCCAGAACGGCGCGCCACTGCGACTGGTGGTCCCCTGGAAATACGGCTTCAAGAACGTGAAATCGATCGTCACCATCCGATTCGTCGAACATCAACCGAGGACGACATGGGCGCTCCAGGCGCCCCAGGAGTACGGCTTCTACGCCAATGTCAATCCGGGGGTCGATCACCCGCGCTGGAGTCAGGCGACCGAGCGGCGGATTGGCGAAGTGGGCCGCCGCCCGACGCTGATGTTCAACGGCTACGCCAGTGAAGTCGCCGATCTGTACGCGGGCATGAACCTGCGCAGGAACTACTGAGTCGCGTGGCTATCGCCGAGCCAGCCGCCCCGGCCACACGCGAACGCAATCCTCCCTACCCGTGGCTGGGGCCGGGGATCTACGTGGGCGCGTCGGCGCCGCTCAGCGTCATCCTCTGGCGGGCGGCCAACGGACTCCTCTCGGCTAACCCAATCGCCGAGGTCATGAATCAACTCGGCCTCGCCGCGCTCATCCTCCTGGTCGCTTGCCTCGCCTGCACGCCGGCACGCCACGTCTTCGGTTGGACCTGGCCGGCGCGGATCCGGCGCGACCTGGGCCTGCTCGCCTTCTACTACGCGGTGCTCCACGTCCTCGTCTATCTGCTTCTCGATCAACTGCTCGCCGTGGGCGCGATCGTCGCCGATATCGCCGAGCGTCCGTTCATCACCGTCGGGTTCCTCGCCTTCGTGACGATGATCCCGCTCGCCCTCACTTCGACGAAGAGATCGATCCGCCGCATGGGCTTCGCGCGCTGGAACCGCCTGCACCACCTCGTCTATCTGGCCGGCGCCCTCGCGATCGTTCACTTCATCTGGAGAGTCAAGGCCGACCTGACGCAACCGCTCATCTACGGCGGCGTCCTGCTCGCGCTGTTCGGCGTTCGCCTGCTCTGGTGGCTGTGGCGCCGCTCCACCCGGGGATACCGAACTGGACGCTGAGACCACGCGGCCCCTCCTCATCGTCGACGGCGACAACCTCGCCCATCGTGCCTACCACTCCACGCCAAAGAACGTCACCGGCACGGGCGGCATCCCCCTCAACGCCGTGGTCGGCTTCTTCGGCATGCTCGCCAACCTCTGGCAGGCCGAGCGTCCCCGCGGCGTCTTCATCGGCTGGGACACGCTGGGCGCGCCGACCTATCGGAACGAGCTACTCCCCGGGTATCAGGGCGGGCGGGTCTTCGACGACGCGATCGTCCAGCAACTGGATCTCCTGCCCACCCTCTGCGCGTCGTTCGGGTTCGGCGTCGGCAAGGAGCGCGGCCGCGAGGCGGACGATATGATGGCCGCAGCCGTGCGGGCGGAGACCGCCGCCGGCGGCTCCTGCCTCGTGTTCACGACCGATCGCGACGCATACCAGCTCGTCACCGATCGCGTCGCCGTCCTCTCGCCCCGTCGCGGCGTCCGCGAAATCGAGCGGGTCGGTCCCCGCGAGGTCGTCGCCTACTTCGGAGTCCTGCCCGAGCAGGTGCCGGACTACAAGGCGCTGGCCGGCGACAGTTCCGATCGTATCCCCGGCCTGCGCGGCGTAGGGCCGAAGGCGGCCGCGGCGCTGCTCCTGCGGCACGGTACGCTCGAAGGCGTAATGGGCGCACGCGGCAACCCGACCGAGACGGCGCTGGCGATGACCTACCGCGAGGTCGCCCGAATGCGCGACGATGCCGCGGTCACCCTGCCGCGCACTGGTCCGCCGGACTGGGCGGGCGGGGCGGACGCGCTGCGTCTGGTGGGTGCGCACAACCTGGCCGATCGGCTGGCCGCGCTGGCGCGGTAGCTCCGGCGATCAGGCCCAGACGCTCCGGATCGCGTGGCTCGCGCGGATCGCGGCGTCGCGGGTGATGATCGCCGCGTCGTTGACGAAGCCGACCGCGGCGATGAACCGATCGTGCATCTCCGCGATGTCGCCGAGGCGATCGAAGACGAGGACGTGCTCCCGCGCGATCGGTGCGATGCGCAGCGCTGGAGCACGGTCGATTAGGCCGAGAACCGATGCCGCCAACTTTGGTGCGTGCTCTCCTCTGGACCGGGCCGCGTCCGTACCGCCCGCTGTGGCCACCTGTGGGCCGGAGGCCAGCAGACCCGGAGGCGGAATCCCTACGCCCGTAGGCTCGGCGACCGAATCGGCACGAGCGCATCCGCCCGCACCAGGCCCGCTTCCTTGGCGACGTCCCCGCCGTTCGCCACAGTCGTCTCGCCGGCCTTCGCCCAGGGAACGTCGACCTTCCAGAGCTGGATCACGGCGCGCTGGAGGCGGACCGCGAAGTGATTGCCCATGTCCTCCACCGGACTCGTCGGCAGGC
>VGOZ01000125.1 GCA_016875715.1 Chloroflexota bacterium
GCGAACGCGCGCCCGTACCCTTCCTGGTGCGTCCGGTTGCCGCCGATGAGGAGGACGCCGTACTTCGCCATTAGAGCGAACCTCCTTCCGGGGTCCGGCCGTGGTAGATAGCGCCCCTCGAGCCGAAGACCATCAGGTCGTTGGCCGGCTCGCCAGGTCCAATCGCTGCGGTGACGATCGCGAATCCGCCGGAGCCGTAGGCCAGGTGAGTCACCAGCTCCTTGCCCGAACGGACCACGTTCTCGGAGATCGCCGGCCCTCCCATCCAGTCGCCGGCGATCGTGGTCATCGCCTCTGACAGGGCGTCCGGCGTCCGGTGGCGGGTCGCCGGCATCCGCATGTACCACCGGACCACCGCCGGATCGCCTACGCGCCCCTGTTTGATCAGTCCTTTGACCGACTCCTGCAGCCTGCTGAGACCCGGGTCCATCTGGGCCACTGCCCCCCTGGGTTTTGGCGAACCGCGCCCCGCCCGTCACCAACGCCGGGCGGGCGCATGGCCTCAGGTACTCTACATCCCCACACTACGGGAGTTCAGGAGTCGCTTCCTGGAGGACCCCCGCTCGTGTGCCCACTGTGGGGCGCCGCTGGCTCAGGCGCAGGGGTGCCCGAGTTGCCAGCGGTGTGGTCGCGTCTCGTACCTCGACCCGAAGCTGGCGGCGCCGGCCATGGTGACGGTCGACGGCCAGCGGGGACTATTGGGCACGGCGCACGGCGGGCACATCTCAGGAGGTAAGGCTTCCATCCTGATCAGCCTTCCCCATTCCGAGTCGACGAATCCCGCCGAGAAAGGCGCTTTGTCCCCTGCGGCCGGCCCGCTCCGCCTCGCGGCCTGGCCATCGATGCCCCGATCGCTCCAGTCCCCCAGTGGCGTGAGGAATGCCCCGGTGTATTGGGGGAAACGGGTCGGCGCGTCACAAATCGTCCAACGCGATGTGGGCGCGCTCTGCCAGTTCCTGTGCGACCGCAGCGACAGAGTGAGGATGTCCGGGGAGAGTCCTCGGATCGGGCCAACGTTTCAGTCCCCGTTGGGGGATAAGGGGTCATGTTTGAGTGCGCGATCACCCCCTTGCCGATGGAGATTCGCTCGGAAGAGCGTGCCACGTGGGGTTACCGACCAACCCGCCGCCGGAGAGCGGCGTCCGGGGCGGTGGATGCGGTTGTTAACGGCGGTCACGCAGCGTTCAGTGTACTGGATTGGCGGCGATGGACCCCGCCGTGGGTTTGCGAGACACCGACGGGCCGCGCTGAGGAGGCGTGCCCTTGCCGTGTTCGCCCCACCGTCACGACGCCCGAGTCGAC
This sequence comes from Chloroflexota bacterium, assembly GCA_016875715.1. GTDB lineage: Bacteria > Chloroflexota > UBA6077 > FW602-bin22 > FW602-bin22 > VGOZ01. The sequence continues at coordinate 1,303 of VGOZ01000125.1, forward strand.
CGCGGGGGTATCCTGTGCGTCTTTTCGCTGAACAGTGTCCATCAGAGGTGGTAGATCGTCTCGGCACGTTAGGGCCTATCCGTGCCAGGCGTTCGGCTTCTCGATCGACTCCCTGAGAGCTAGCCACTCGCGGTGCTATCGACCAGTTCACCCCAGATCTCCTCCGGCAGCGGCGTGGCGGCGAGGGCGAGCGTCTGCGCGATCCGTTCTGGCCTGGTCATGCCCACGATGGTGGCGGTGACGCGCGGATCGCGGAGGGAGAACTGGAGCGCGGCGGCGGGGAGCGGCACGCCGTGGCGCTGGCACACCGCCTCGCAGGCGCGGGCGCGGGCGACGAGCGCGTCGCTGGCCTCGCGGTACATATAGCGCGGGTAGGCGCTCGGGCCCTTCGCGAGCATCCCACTGCCGTAGGGCGCGGCGTTGACGAAGGCGATCGCCCGCCGGTGGCACTCGGCGATGAGCGGTTCGGCCGTGCGGTCGAGCAGGGTGTAGCGGTTGTGAGAGATGACGCAGTCGAAGTCGGCGCGGTCGAGGTAGGCGATCATCTCGGGAATCGGTCCCGCGGCCAGACCGAGCGCGCCGATAATCCCCTGCTCCCGGTAGCGCACGAGGACGTCCAGCGCGCCGCCGCAGCCCAGGATCTGCTCCTGGTCGCAGTACTCGAAGTCGTGCAAGTAGACGATCTGCAGGTGCGTCAGGCCGAGGCGCTTCTGGCTCTCGGCGATCGAGCGGTGGGCGCGGTCGCCGTCGAACCGGCCGGTCTCGCGAGCGCGATCGGCCTTGGTCGCGAGGACGAATCCGTCCGGGAGTCCACCCCGCTCGCGGATGACGTGGCCGATGCGCCGCTCGCTTTCGCCATCGCCGTAGATGTTGGCGGTATCCAGAAAGTTGATCTCGGAGTCGAAGAGCGCGCGGACGGTCGCGTGGGCGTCCTCGGCCGGCACGCTGTAGGCGAAGGTCTCGGGCATGTCGCCGAGGGCGGCGCCGCCCATACAGAGGGGATGGGTTCGGTAGGTGGTTCTGCCGAAGTTCCTGAGAATCATCCCTCACCCCCTGGCCCCCGCTCCCGAAGACGCGGGAGCGGGGGGAGAATAGTCTCTATGGGGACACCCCATACTCCGGCAGCGTGGTGCCGCTGCACGACGCCTGCGCCGCGGATCACTCAGCCGCCGAGCATGGCGACGACCTGATCGAGCGAGCGCACCTTCCCATACATCTTCATGGCGAGCAGGCTGTTCTCGTGCGCGCGCGTATCGCCGCTCATGCAGCACTCGCGCACGATCACGCTGAGCATGTCGTTGCTGAATGCCTCGCGGACGGAGGTCTCCACGCCGCGATTGGTCGCCCCGCCCCCGATGATGATGATGTCCCGGCGCAGCATCCGCAGTGTCTCCATCGCGCCGGTGCCGTGGAAGGCGCTGGGCCGTCGCTTGAGGAACACGTAGTCCTCGGGCCGTGGCGCGATCTCGTCCGGGAATTCGGCGTCCCAGGTGCCCTCGATCGAGTTGGTGAGCGAGGGCACGCCTGTCTCGACGCTGAGATCGGTCGGCAGGAGCACGACGTCGGCACCGTCAGCCCGGCTGACCGGCGTCGTGTAGAGCAGGGGGATGCCGGCCGCCCGTGCCGCGCCGATGAGGCGGATCCATGCCTCCAGGACCGGCCGCACCGCCGCGTTGCGGGCCGGGTCGCGCGGGGTGAGCATGCGCCGGCACACGTCGTAGCAGATCAGCGCGGTCCGCTCGGGGTTCAGCTTCTCGTCCATTAGCACCTCGTTACACAGCGCATCGTACGCCCCGGGCCGTTTCTATAGCGGGTGCTGCGTCGCACGCCGTTCCGTGAAGGTGGTGAGCCAGCGCAGGCCGGCCGCGCGGGCGACGTCGAGGGCGCGTTCGCGGAACAGGGCGACGTGCTCGGGTCCGTGGGCGTCGGAGCCGATCGTGAGGACCTCACCGCCCAGTTCGTGGTACCAGGCGAGGATGAGCGGGTCCGGACAGCACTCTACGTTCGGGCGGCGCCACCCGCTGGTGTTGATCTCGATCCCCTTGCCGCGATCGATCAGGCGGCGCAGGATCTGGCGGATCTCGTCGCCGTACGCGCGCGGATCGAACGGACCCCAGACCGCGGTGCCCTCACGCTTCGGCATGTCGAGGTGGGCGACGACGTCGAACTCACCCGAGGCGGCCATCTCGACCATCTCGCCGAAGTACCCGGCGAAGGTGGGGTGCTTCTCGTGTGTCGCGAAGTACTGGTTGCCGAACGGCATCTCGTCGCCGATCCAGTGGACCGAGCCGAGGACGAAGTCGTACCGGTGGGCGCCGAGGACCGGGCGCACCCTCTCCGGATAACGGTGACTCTCGCCGATCTCGATGCCCGCGCGGATCGTCAACCGCCCCGCGAACACCTTCTGGCATCGGGCCAGCTCCGCGAAATAGGCGTCGGGCCGGTAGAAGTCGCTCGGGTTATCGAGTGGGTGGATGTCTAGGTGGTCGGTGAAGGCGATCTCCTCGAGCCCCTGAGCGAGCGCGCGCGCGCCCATGTTCTCCATCGTCGAACGCGCATCGGGCGAGAACTCGGAGTGCATGTGGTAGTCGGCGCGGGGCAGCACGATCGCGCCCGACTATAGGAGGCGCCAGCCGCGCATCGGTCTCGTCCCGCCCGTCCCGTGCGGCCGAACGATTCAGCACGGGAGCGGCATCGTGCCGCACCGCCATTCCACCGCGTGGAACGGGAGACCTGTGCCTCGTGAGATGCGGCCGGTTTCGCCCAACTTCTGAGGGTCCGCTACCCGCTACCCACCGCCCACAGTCCGCTACGTGTACTTCTCGCCGCGAACGACGGCGGCGTCCTGTGTGTAGGCGATCACCGCGAAATTCTGGAAGTACTCTCGGGTCAGATGCTCCAGGATCTTCTCGGCCACCTCGGGCAGGACGAGCGTCTCGATGCGCACGTTCTGCCCCTCCCAGTCGCTCGCCCGCACCCCGCGCGACCCCTGGCCGCGCACGTGGCCCACCGAGTAGCCCCGCGCGCCGAGCGCGGTGATCGCGCGCACGAGCCGTTCCTCGAGCAGCGCCTCGGCGACGATGGTGATGAGCTTGAGCGTGACGGTGGCCGTGATCTTCCTCCTCAGCCCGGATGGATGATGCGTGCCAGCGCGAGGCAGAACGGGATGCCGATCGTCAGGTTGAAAGGGAAGGTGACCCCCAGCGCCGCGCCGAGATAGTACGACGGATTCGCCTCGGGCAGGCTCACGCGGACCGCCGCCGGCGCGGCGATGTACGAAGCACTGGCGGCCAGGACGCCGAGAACGGTGCTGCCGCCAAGCGACATGCCCGCCAGCGTGCCCAGCGCGACGCCGGCTGCCCCGTTCACCAGTGGCGCGACGATCGCGAAGCCGACGAGGAACGCTCCGGCGCGCCGGATGTCCCGCAAGCGGCGGGCCGCGACCATGCCCAGATCGAGCATGTACAGCACGAGCACGCCGCGAAACGCGTCGACGAACACGGGGGAGACCGTCATCAGCCCCCGCTCGCCTGAGGCGAAACCGATCGCGACGCCACCGGCGAGCAGAAAGACACCGCGACCGACAACGACCTCGCGCAGCGCCGATCCCCACGACGCGGTTCCGGGCCGGCGCGCCGCGGCGATTCCCAGCGCGACGACGATCGCCGGGACCTCGAGGAGCGCGACCAGCACGGTGACGAACCCTTCGTAGGGGATCGTGACCGCGTCCAGGAACGCGAGGCAGGCCGCGAAGGTCACGATGGAGACCGACCCGTAGTGCGCTGCGATCGCTGCTGCGTCGGCCACGCCGAACCGATCGCGCCAGCGCAGCACGGCGTAGGCGAGCACGGGGATCCCCACGCCGATGATTCCAGCGGCCAGCGCCGGCCTCCAGACCACCGCGAGGCTCTCGTCGGCCAACTCCGCGCCACCCTTCAGGCCGATCGCGAGCAGCAGGTAGATCGACAATCCCGCCGTCAGGCCGTCCGGCAAGCGGAGTTCGCTCCGCACCGATGTCGCCACGACGCCGAGCCAGAACGCCAGGACGACCGGCGACAGGAGGCCCGAGACCAGGGGATCCAGTGGCACCGCAGGACCTCCTCGCCGCCCGGGCAATTCTGGCAAAGGCGGAGCGTCGGCAGACGGAGATCGAGGACGGGGCGACGGCAGCCCCAAACCCTCGCCCGCCGACGCGGGAGAGGGTGGCGCGAAGCGGAGGGTGAGAGGCGCGGCCATCGGGTCGGTCGGGATCGCGCCCGATCGCAGGCGACACTGATGGAGGGGTGTGCCCGCACCCCAACCTTTTCCCGCCGCGACGGGAGAGGGGGACGGGTGCGATCCACGCGTCGACGACGGTTTCGGAATGGCGTCGCGCGCGCCGGGAGAGGCAGGGCCGGGGTGGCACGCGCCCACCTCCCCTCAGATCGGCGCCTCCACGACGTGCGGGTCGGCGGGTCCGGCCGATGGCAGCGTCAGGCGCACGGTCGTGCCCTGCCCCCGTGCGGAGGCGATCGCGATGGTTCCACCGTGGCCCTGGACGATCGCGCGGGCGATCGTGAGGCCGAGCCCCGGGCCGGCGCCGCGCGAGCGGGCCGCGTCGCCTCGGTAGAACGGCTCGAAGACCCGCTCCCAGTCGGACGGGTCGATCCCCTCGCCGGTGTCGCGCACCTCGATCGTGATCGCGCCGTCGGTGGCCGTGGCCGCGATGGTCACCGACCCGCGCGCGGGGGTGTGGCGAAGCGCGTTGCCCACCAGGTCATCAAGTACCCGCTGGATGCGTGCCTGGTCGAACGGGGTCGGTGGCAAGTCCGGAGGCACGGCGCCGGTGAGGGTGATCCCGGCCCGTTCGGCCTGCGCCTGGAAGCCGCGCAGCGTATCGGAGATCAGGTCGTGGACGGAGCCTGCCTCCACGCGCAGACGCACCGAGTCGGCGTCGATCTGGCTCATCTCGAAGAGATCGGCGATCAGCTCGGCCGACCGGGTCCAGGGCGGGGGCGGCCGCGGGATCGCTCGCGATGGCCCAACGGGGGTTCATCGGCACTGGACTTGGCGCGCAGGGCGGTCGCGACCAGACCGCCCTGCTGGGACGGAACGTCGGTTCGGTGGCGAGCGATCTGCCGCTCGCGACGATCGATAGCCTTCCCGTCGCCACGGCGACTTCTGAGACACGGAGTCCGGTGCCGACCGCCACCTCGGCGCCCGCCAGCCCGGCCGCGCCGCCACCGGCCGCGACTCCTACCGCGGCGGCGCCTCCAACGACCGTGCCCACGACGGACGCGGCGAAGCCTGCCGCCGCCACTACCACCGCCGCGCCCGCGGCCGCG
>VGOZ01000126.1 GCA_016875715.1 Chloroflexota bacterium
CGATCTGGGGGCTGGCGCGGCGGCCAGGGCTCGCCCCGGAGGCCCTCGCCGCGGCCATCGAGGCACTGCGTGGGATGCCGCGAGATCTCCTGGGGGAGTTGCTGCGTGATCATCTCGACTCCCTGCGCGCGGACCCGGGCGCGGGAGACGCCGTCCTGCTCGTGCTCGGCGATGCCGTCATCGGCGGCCGCTTCGCGCAGTTCTACGAGCGCCTTGTCGATCTCATCGAGGCGGTCGCGAATCCGCCGCTCTGCGCCTACCTCACCGGCGCGGTGGTCCGCGCCGAAGATCGCGCGCTCACCACTACCTTCGAACATCTGCGCCGTCACCCGGATCCCGCGTCGGCGGCCGAGGTCGCCCGCGCGCTCGATGAGGCCCGACGCGCCCGGCGCTGAATACTGGCACAGCGTTCGCGCCGGGTACGCCTACGGTTCGACGAGAGCGGCGTGGACCAGATTGCTCACCCGGTCGAGACGGCGGGAATGGAATGGCTCCTCGGCGCGCGTGTTCGAGAGGTAGGTGAAGGAGAGCCCGGAATCCGGATCTGCCCAGGAATAGGAGCTCCCAGCGCCGCCGTGGCCAAATGTCCGAGGCGGGGCGATGGTGCCCAGACCGCGCGTCTGACCCGGATGCGGCGCAGGGTCGTTGACCGGGACAAGACCGCGGATGACCGGACCGAGCCCCCGATGCATCTCGGTACCGAGATTGTCATCCACGCGGTCTCCGGTGTGGTTCCGCGTCGCGTGCTCGATGACGCGCGGACTAAGAACCCGCACACCGTTGAGCGTCCCGCCTGCCACCAGCATCTGATAGAAGGCCGCCATCGCCGCCGCACTGGCGTAGCCACCGCCACCGGGAATCCCAGCGGCACGGAATGCGGCTTCGTCGCTCTCTGCGTCGGCAATCTGGCGGCCCTCCCTAACGACATGCATCGACGCGCACCGCCACTGTTGCTCGGTCGGCACCCCTATGTACAGATCCGTCAGACCGAGCGGATCGAGCAGGCGTTCCCGGATCGCGACGCGGTAATCCTTGCCGGTCAGTGCTTCGATGAGGACCGCCGCCACCCAGTGCGCAGAGGCGCCGTGATACTGCACCTTCGTCCCCGGCCGCCATTCGAGCGCGAACTCGCAGACCCGACGGCGGAGCAGTTCGTGGTCGCTCCAGACCTCGCTCGACGACCGCGCATTCGGAAAACCGGCCTGATGTGTCAGCAGGTGATGGATGGTGATCTCACCCTTGCCGTTCGCCGCGAACTCGGGCAGGTGATCGGCGATGAAGTCGGAGAAACTGAGTGCCCCGTCGTCGACCAGTTGCCATATCGCCGCGGAGACGATCATCTTCGACTGCGAGTAGAGGAGCCAGAGAGTCGCGTCGGTTGCAGCCACGGACGGGTCGACCCGCGCCGAACCGAACGAACGGAACGCCGCGAGGCGGCCGTGGCGGGCGATGGCGATCTGCGCTCCGGGATAGCGGTCCTCGGCAATGTGCCGCTCGATGAGTTCGTAGAGACGCTGGAGGCGCCCGTCGTCCAGGCCCACGCCCGCGGGCGTCGCACGCTCCAGAACGACGGGCGCCTCACCCCCCCCCGCGCGCGACGCGATCACTTCCGCCATGCTGGTCTCCCTTGCCGGCGCGCATTGTACGGCTGGCGCCGCGCAATCGCGCTGCGTCCTGGGCCACGACCGTATGATGGGACCAGGATCGCCACATCACCCACGCGACACGATCGCCCAGAGAGGAGCCACATGGTCACCACCGTCACACGCATCGAGGCCGATTCGATGGGGCCTATCGCCGTCGCGAATCATCGCTATTGGGGGGCACAGACCGAACGGTCGCTCTTCCACTTCAACATCGGGGAGGACCGGATGCCCCGCGCCATCGTGCGCGCACTCGGCATCCTGAAGCGCGCCTGCGCCGAGGTGAACGGCGATCTCGGCAAACTCCCACGAGATCGGGTCGATCTGATTGTGCGTGCCGCCGACGAGGTGATCGACGGCACGCTCGATGACCACTTCCCCCTCCGCATCTGGCAGACCGGGTCGGGCACGCAATCGAACATGAACGCGAACGAGGTCATCGCCAATCGCGCCGTCGAGATCTCCGGCCATCCTCTGCGACCGAGCGACGCCCTGACCGCGCTGGCCGATCGATACGAGCGGACCGCCGAGGCCGCCGAGCGAGAGGCGATCCTCATCGAGATCCAGCGCCTCATCCGCGCCGAGCGTCCGATCCACCCCAACGACGACGTCAACCGCTCTCAGTCCTCCAACGACACCTTTCCTACCGCGATGTACATCGCCGCGGCCGAGGAGGTCCACCACCGTCTCGTCCCGTCCTTGCGGGCGCTGCGTGATGACCTCCAGGCGAAGGCTACGGAATTCGACGGCGTGATCAAGATCGGGCGCACCCATCTGATGGACGCGGTGCCGTTGACACTGGGGCAGGAGTTCTCCGGCTACGTCGCCCAACTCGACGACGATCTGCGCAACGTCGATCGGGTCTTCCCCTCTCTCCTCGAACTGGCAATCGGGGGCACTGCCGTGGGCACGGGCCTGAACGCCCCGATGGGTTTCGCCGAAGCGTCCGCGGCGCGGATCGCCGCGCTCACCGGTCTGCCATTCGTGTCCGCGCCGAACAAGTTCGCCGCGCTGGCGGCGCACGACGCGCTGGTGATGGCCAGCGGCGCGCTCAAGACGCTCGCCTGTTCGTTGATGAAGATCGCCAACGACATCCGCTGGCTCGGATCCGGTCCGCGGGCTGGCCTGGGCGAACTGCTCCTCCCCGAGAACGAGCCCGGCTCCTCGATCATGCCCGGTAAGGTAAATCCGACCCAGTGCGAGGCACTCACGATGGTGTGCGTGCAGGTGATGGGGAACGACGCCGCAATCGGGTTCGCTGGCTCGCAGGGGAACTTCGAACTCAACGTCTTCAAGCCAGTGATGATCCACAACTTCCTGCACTCCGTCCGCCTGCTGAGCGACGCCTGTCGATCGTTCCGCGAGCACTGCGTGGTGGGCATCGAGGTCAACCGAGGCCAGGTCGCTGACGACGTGGGTCGCTCGCTGATGCTCGTGACGGCACTGACGCCGAAGATCGGCTACGACCGGGCAGCCCGAGTCGCCAAAGACGCGCACAAGCACGGTTCGACGCTGCGCGAGACAGCGGTTCGGCTGGGATACGTCACCGCGGAGGAGTACGACGCGATCGTGCGCCCGGAATTGATGCTCGGGCCGCGCTGAATCGAACTACGCCACGCGCCGTAGGTGACGCTCACGGGTGAGATACGGCGAACTCCGGATGGTTCCTTTAGGGGTTCCGCTGTAGGGTGAGGTCGTGCCCCCGACACCACGAAGGGTCGCCCGCCGCGCCCGCGGGCAAGATCGGGACGCCGCGAGGCTGGCCGGCTGGCTCGGCCTGGGAATGGCGCCCGTCGCGCTCGTCGTGGCGCTCTGGTTTGCCGGAACGATGCTCGATCGCTCAGCTGCGGCGCCCGAGGAGATCGCGCCACCGCCCGCACCGACCGCCTTCGTCCGCGAATCGGGCGCGCCGGCGGCCGTCGCCGCGCCCGATTCGCAACCCGTTGCTCCGCTTGTGCCGCCCGCGGCAGACCGAACGTGGTGGGAGACCGCGTTCGCGAATCAGCTCGCGTGGTTCACGACCGCGCGCGCGCCGACGAACGAGCGGAGCGTGGCCCGCGCAGCCCCGGAGAAGGCGCCCACGCGGGTGCCTGCCGCCGCAGCGACTCCCGTGGCCCCCCTCGACCTGACCGCGGCGATCAACGCGGCTCTCGCCGCGCGCAATGTCGCCGCGCCTCGCGTCAGTCCGACGGCGGTCGCGCCGCCTACCGGAGCCCGTTCCAGCGCGGCGGCGCTGGTGCCCCCGTCGGGCGACACGATCCAGACATCCCGACGGGTACACCCCACCGAGACACCGACCGCCGACCTCGTCGTACCATCGAGAAGCCAGGCCGCGATCGTTGCGGCGTCGGCACGCCCGGTCCACTCGGCGCCCCGCAACGGCCAGAACAAGTGGGGCATCGGCATCTATCGCGACGCGATGTTCCAGCTCTCGATCGTCGAACGGAGCAAACCCGGCGTCATCCTGCTGATGGATCCGTCCTACGAGTTCGCTCGGGCGGTACGCCAGACCGCGCCGAGCGCCTTCATCATTGGCCGCACTTATCTTCGGGAGGATCGCCAGCCGCTCGATCGCCCGGCCGAACGGGGCACCGCCCTGGCGGATCAGATTGCCCTGACGGCCGTTCCCCTGCGAGGCGTCGTGGACGCGTGGATGAGCTACAACGAGGTGCTGGGCTCGCGCCCGAGTACCGACTACATCGCTTACGGTCAACTACAGGTCGCCTTCGCGCGCCGCCTCCAGGGAACGTACGGCATCTCCGCGGTTGCAGGCAACAACGGATCCGGAGCCATCCAACCGCACGACTACCCGCTCTACCTGGGCGTCGCGATCCGAGAGAGCGACTACCTCGGGATCCATGCCTATTCGCCGCCGGCCACGCGCGACATGCGACACGAGGCGGACTGGAACACCCTCCGGTACCGGAAGATCCAGCAGGCGCTCGAGAACGCGGGGATCCGTGGGACCAAGATGGTCATCACCGAGTCGGGCCTCGGCGACGGTTTTGGGCCGGTCCGCGTGACCGATGAGGAGATGGCCGAACAGTTCGCCTGGTTCACGCGGGAGCTTCAGCGAGACCCGTACATGATCGGACACGCCGCCTTCGGCCTTTTCAACCTCACGGGCGACTGGGCCGGCTTCGAACTGACGGGCACAAAGATCCCAGACCTCGTGCGGTCGCTGCTCGGGCCGCCCTGAGCGTTCGGAGGTTGCGGGCTCTAGCGGAAGGTCACGCCGAGTTTCACGCTCCGCTCGGGATGCTCGTCGACGTACTCGCGGTAGGCATCCACAACCTCACGGAACGACACGACCGGCTGGACGATCGGTTCGCAGAGGAGACGCCCGGAGGCGAGAAGATCCCAGGCCGCGTCTGCCTGACGACGGTTGTCCCAGCGGGGATGATCGTCGTGCGGCTCACTCTCCGCCCGGGGGAAGACCAGTTTCGGGCGATTGAAGTGCGCCTCGTGACCGAGATTGAGGGATGGCGAAGCTCCGGAATGCCAACCCACGATCGCCACCGTTCCGCCGAATGCGAGGCCGCGGATCGCGTGGTGAAGCCCCGCCGAGGAACCGCTCGTTTCCAGGGCGACATCGGCGCCCATTCCGCCGGTGGCGTCGCGAACGAGGAGCCCGGCGTCGTCCTCACCCGGATCGATGAGGAGGTCGACGCCCAGTTGCTCCGCGACCGCACGGCGCCCCGGCAGCGGATCGACCCCGATCACGAGCGCCGCACCGGCCACACGTGCGATCTGCGCCGCGACGAGCCCGATCGCGCCGAGCCCGAAGACCGCGACCCGATCGCCGACGCGGACGTGACCGTCGCGCACGCCGCCGAGCGCGACGGTGGCCGGGTCCAGGCACACCGCGGCCTGCCACGTCATCCCCGGCGGCAACCGGCGCACGCCCGGATACGCCCCCGGCGACGACCACGCCCATACCTGAGTCTCCCGAAGCGGCCCGTACCCGGCGACGATGTCGCCTGGCCCAACCCCTTCAACACCTGAACCGACCTCGATCACCTCGCCCACGGCGATGTTCCCAAGCGTGCGCGGGAACGTACGGGGCGGGCTTGCATCCTTCACAAACAGGCGCATGAGCGGGTCCCATCGCGATGTCGCAAACGCGCTATCGGCACGATACATGTGCATCTCGGTGCCGTGCTTAGGAGCACCGTAGTGGGTGCGGACGAGGATTTCGCCACGGCCCGGACGTGCCTCGACGTAGTCGCGCAAACCAGGTAGGCGAGGGCCGAGCGCGATCAATTCCCGCGGCACGGGCCAGATTATGATCGGCCGCGTGACCGCCTGTTGCCCGGCGTTCGAGATAGCGCGAGACGCGACGTTCGTTCAGGCGGTAGACCGCGGCAACGGCTGGCTGCTGTTCGGAACTGACCATCTCTCCGTCTCCGCCGGCGCGCCGGCCGTGCAGTACTGGCCGATCGAGTTCTGCCCGTTCTGCGGCACGCGATTGCCCCCGCCGCCCGTGGAACTTCTTCGAGGGAGCCACGCTTCGACGGCGGCGGACGCGACCACGCCATCGAACAGATGATCTGAACTTGTAGACGACCGGTGGACCTCTAGGCACTGTTCTCGCGGCCGGTCGCGGAGTGGTTCACCGAGCGGTTCGGCACGCCGACCGCGCCGCAGGCCGCAGCCTGGCCGGCGATCGCCGACGGCGAGAGTGTCCTGGTCACCGCGCCGACCGGAAGCGGCAAGACACTGACCGCGTTCCTCTGGGCGCTGGACCGGCTCTGGCGTGAGCCCCCCGAGGGCCGGGAAATGGGCGTTCGGGTTCTCTATGTCTCACCTCTCAAGGCCATGAATAACGACATCGAACGGAATCTCGCCGTCCCGCTCGCGGGCGTGCGGTCGCACGACCCGGATCTGCCGGAGATCCGCGTGGCGGTGCGCACCGGCGACACCCC
>VGOZ01000127.1 GCA_016875715.1 Chloroflexota bacterium
ATTCCAGCAACGATCCTGTAGCCAGCCTGCCGGAAGCCCTCCGAAAGGCCGCCTGCCCCCGCGAAGAGATCAACTACATGCCCCGAACACACGTCCGGAAGCCTAAGGGGTCGGGCTGACAGCAAACCTTGAGGCAGGAACCACCAGTAGTCCACCCGCACGCAAAGGGTTCCGGCTTCGCCCGGTGCTGGTGCGGGTCGTGCCGATACTCGGGGGAGAGGTCAAGGGAGAGGAAGGAGTCGGTGTGGTTGAGCAGGCAAATTCGGAGGTGCTGCGGATTCTGGAGAAGCGCCGAGCGCGTCCAACACGGCCCGAGCGACCTCGAACGCTAACCGAGGAGGAACCGCATTGCCGATCTGCCGGTACTTGGCGCTGTTCGTCCCGAACCACTGCATCCCGCGCGGGAAGCTTTGAAGCTCCGCAGCCTCCTCGACAGTGATCCGACGGAGATGAGCGGGGACACGCTTTACTGGCGCTCCACCTTCCATCAGGCGTCGGTGATAGCCGACAATCCACGACTCCTCGCCCGTCTCCAGTTCGTGCTGATCGACGATCGGCGTAGCGTTGCCTCCCATGGATGCGGGAAGCGTCGGCGCAGGCAGGTCGAGCTTCAGCGGCCTCCCGTTGCCATTGAATAGGAGGCTGCCACGGTAGGCCGTGGGTCGAAGGATCGGCCGCTTGGCGGGAGTGATCCCCGCCGTACAGATCGTTTCGTTACCCCTCGCGCCCCAGCGAGGAAGACGCCCCAGCGCTTCGGCAACGGTTAGCGGGGACGATACGGTCGCGTCGATCTTCGCTGGTGGGTCGTCTCGCCTCAGACCGATCAGGAACATGCGCTCCCGGCGTTGAGGAACGCCGAAGTCCGCTGCGCTAAGGAGGAGGAGCGACGTGCGAAAGCCGAGCCTGGTCGCCCGCGCAAAGAGATCCTCTCTGATCGTCGCCCAACGATCGTTTACCGCGAGCGCCTTCACGTTCTCCATCACGAACGCCTCGGGCCGGACGTGCTCTACGAGATCGAGGAACCGGAAGACGTGCTGGCTGCGCGGGTCGCCAGGCTGCATCTTTCCCGCCACCGAGAAGCCCTGGCAGGGAGGGCCGCCGACCACAATCTCTGCGCTGCCTCGCTTGGGCCACCGGACGGTGTCTATTGAGCCAGCGACCGCCTTCTCCCCTAGCAGCGCATTGTGAGTTGCCACAGCGACCGGATCGAGGTCGTTCGCCCAGACCGCCTCACAACCTGCCTGGACGAAGCCAAGGTCAAGCCCTCCGCATCCGGCATAGGCAGAAACGAGCCTTACGCCGGTGTAGTGACCTAAGCGCGTCACCGCACCGAGCCTAGACGACCGATCGCGTCGACGTTTTCATCCGGGCCGATGGCGGCGAATAACATAGGCAGGAAGATCTGCTTGCGTTGACCGTTGCGGATGAAGTTCAGCGCATAGTTCGACGGCACCGATAGCGCCGCCGACGACGCCCATAGATTCCCGAACCAGCGCGACTTCGACATAGGCAGGAGCGCGACGCCGTTGCCGTGTTCGAGCCATCGTGCCACGAACGGCCCCGGGTTCGAGTACGGCGGATTCATCCAGACTCGTCCCTCCCATTCATGCGTTAGCGCGTCGTCCTCGATCGTCAGATACCGACGGGCGGGTATCCACTGCACTCCGCCTACGGGCGCGCATACGTCGAGATCGAACACGAGGTCGAGTGCTTCAAAGATCTCGGGGGGGGTGTACCAGTCGTCGGATGACGATGCGTCGTCTTGAATCGCGGCCGTCGGGAGCCGTAGTTGGTGTGACTGCGAAGCGTTCACTGGACGATCATCTTAGGCGGAGCCCTCCTTTCGGGGCGCCTGCCCCGAACCCCGGTCGCGGCTTCACTACGTTCGCCGCCTCGATGCTGATGCCGGGCCGCGTTGACGGGTTCGAGTTGCGGCGTTCTTTCTGGAGCGTTCGTGGCCGGGGTAGAGGTCGTGATCGCCGGCGACGGCGAACATGGATCCGGTTCGCATGTCACGTGTCCTCCTGTGTGATGTCGACGAGGGTGTTACGGTAGAGCGTCCATAGTGTCGTTTTCTTTCCGCCTGTGATGTATGCTTGTCCTTCGGTTTTCGCGAGTTGCGATCGGTTGTATCCGGCGGTCAACGCGTCTTTGAAGTGGCGTCCGTTGCGGGGTTCGCCGACCTTCAGCGCGAGGACGGAGGTCGGGACGAGTCCGCCGTCGTCGTCGAGCGCCCTCAGGATTTTGGAGAGGACGTGTTCGATCTTGCCGTGTTCGGCGGCGGCGTCCCCTTCGTTTACGAGGTCGAGGCTGTAGGTTCCGTCGTCGCGGTCGGATCGTTCGATCCGGAGTTGGACGGCCGAGTGCGGGATGCCTCGCCGGCTTTTGCCGTGCTCGAGGATGAGGCTGGCGGGGTCACCGGGTTTGGTTCGGAGGTACAGGAGCTGGTCGAGGCTGGCGCCGATGTCGCTGGACCCGCGGATCATTTCGATTGCGTCGTCCGTGCCGTCCCGGGCTTTCTTTCGGGCGTGGTGGATGACGATGATAGAGCAGTCGTGGCGGGCACTGATCGATCGGAGCGGGGTGAGGATCGCCGATATGGCTCCTGAGTCGTTCTCGTCGACGCCGGGTGCGGCACGGCGGAACGAGTCGATCACGACGAGGTCGAGGTTGTATGTGGCGACGGTTGCTTCGAGGCGGGCGCGGCCGTCCGGTGTTGAGATCGTGAAGTCTCCGACGCCCTCCCACGTGAAGTAGTGGAGCCCGTCGTGGTTTGTGCTGGTCAGTCCGTACGCGGCGAGCCTGGCGTGCGCTTCGACCTTCGGGTTCTCGAGGTCGATGTAGCCGGCGTTCTCGATCTTCGTGACGGTCTCGCCAAGGACAAGTCCGGCGGGGTCGGCGGTTCGGGCTCGGATCGCGAGGAGGAGTGAGAGTAGGCTTTTGCCGGCGCCGGGATGCGCGATGATCATTGCGAGGTCTCCTCGTGCGATCCATCCTTCGAGGATCCACGGGACGGGCGGGGGTGTCCCGAAGAGGAGCTCGGTGAGGTTGAGTGGCCGCAACGCTTGGTCTGCGTCGACGGGTCGGTCGAGCATTCGGCGTACTTGGTCGAGCGCGTCGGGGTGGTCGCGAACGTTCCCGGTGCGGGCGGCTTCGATGAGGGATTGGGCGGCTCGGAGGTCGTCGCGGGCGCGGGCGCGGTCCCGCACGATTTGCGCGTACCGGCGAACGTTCGAGACGCTCGGGACGAGTTGCCCGAGCTCCGCGATGCGGGCGCGGTCTGGGGTGTCGATGCCGCGGTCTTCGAGTTCCGCGGCGACGGACACTAGGTCGGTTGGGACGTTCGCCTCGACCATTTCGACGAGCACGCGGTACAGGACGCGGTGGGAGTCGCGGTAGAAGTGCTGCGCCTGGAGGATCGTTTCGACGGCGTTCGTTGCGACGGGGGATAGCAGCATGGCGCCGAGGACGTGTTCTTCGGCGTCGATGTCGTGTGGGGGGAGCAGCCCTTCCGGGTCGGCTGCTTCCCCTTTGTCCCTCCCCAGGCGCATGGCGGTCTAGTAGGGGATGCTGTCGGTTTCGGGGTTCGGGCGGTTGAGGCATCCGGCGGGCCTTTGGGCGGCCGGCGAGATCTCGTATTCGTCTCGTTCGAGATCGTGCAGGCAGTCGTCCACGGGCTTTCGGCCTTCGGCGTGGCAGTGGTCGCAACGCCCGGTCGGCATCGGTCGGGGCGCTTCGAACAGCGATGGTTGCGGCGGTTCTCCGCGGTATGACCGAATGATCCGTTCGGGTGGGTCCATCTACGCGGTGCGTTCGTGGGTGAGCATGGCTGATCGGAGGTCACGCTCGATGTCGTCGAGCCGGCGGATCGCTTGGCGCAGGACGAGTGCGGCTTCGATTGTGTCGTGGTGCGGCTTCCGCTCGAACATGGCGGCGGCCGCGGCGACCCGCTCGAGTTCCGGGGCGAGCCGGTACAGCACCTCCTCGAACGTCATTTGCGTGTGAGTTGATCGACGGTGATGGTGGCGCCGACCCGGCGGTCATCGGCGTACTGCTTCCCGACCCGCATCCGTGCGACCTGTGAGTCGTCGTGGATCGCGGAGCCGGTGATCGCGTCGAGGACGGCGCGGGCGAGCTTGTCGATGTCCGGCTTCGACGTGTGCCACCCGGGCGCCTGATCGCGGAGCAAATGTGCGTTTCGTCCGGTGCGATAGTGGGATTTCGGTCGGGGCATGTAGAAGTTGATGTCAACGTGCACTGGCCCCTCGATCGGAGTGTCGATCGCGGCGTCGCAGGCGTGCCGCACGTCCGATCGCCATTGTCGGAACCTGTCACGGCCGGCGCCCTTGCCCTCGACGACGACGGCACGGTCGCCGACCACGATCCCGGTTTTCGATCCCTGCGGTGCCGGCACCCCGGACACTTGGAACGTGACCGGCAGGCGGGGCATGTGATCGATTCTCACCGGAGCATCCCCACGCGCTGTAGGGTCGCGGCGAGCGAGTCGGCGACAGCGTTAAGGTCGGTGAGGATGCACCCGAGTTTTCCGACGCACCGGTCAACCGTCGCGGGCACGTTGAGGCGGTAGTGCCTCGGCATGAGCCCGTCGAGGAGGGATCCGTCGACGTTTACGATCAGGAGCCCACGGTCGACGCCGGCGACAGCGTGGCGACGTCCGTCCGGGCGGTCGAGTTCGAGAACGTCGCCGACCCTCGGGATTTCGCCGGACGCGTACCGGAACGGGCTTGGGATGCGGGAGTTCGCCGTGTCAAGCATCGTCGGGGGTGTCCTTCCATGCGTCGGGGTCGTCGTCAACGTCGACCGTGGCCTCGACGGTTTCGTCGCCGGGGTCTCGGTCAATCAGGATGCGGTGTCGTTCGTACCGGGCTTCCGTTCCGGCGTCCCAGTCAGGATCGGCCGCGTTCATGGCAGCGCGCGACCACGATTTCGCGGGCCGCGCGTTGTGCCCGTTTGCTGTCCGTGCTCTTGCCGTCCGGGTTCGTCCAATCGTCCGGGAGACCCCCAAACCTGCCGCTCGCTCAGAACGCTTCGCGGGCCGCGGTTGGCGGTCATCGCGTCTTCAGCAGGCGTCACTTGATCTCCCTCCAGGTCGGGATGGTCTCGAGGACGGTGTCGACGAGCGAGGCGAGGATCCCAGCTGCGCTTTCGCTGGCGCCGCCGGATACGTGCAGGAGGATCTCGTCGAGCTCGGTTTCGGACAGGCCCGCCTTGGACGCGCGAATGTGAATCAGCTTCGCCTGAGCGGAGGACGCGAGCCGGCCGCCGTGCGGCGCCTCCCCGGCTACCACTGCGCTCGGAGGGTCACTGGCGGGTGTTTCCCCATCCGGCGCCGCGGTCGCCTCGGGAGGGACGTCGTACGCGTCGGTGGGGGCGACGACCCGGAAGGTCGGTGTGATCGGTTCAGCCGATCTCGCATTGATCGTCTTCGGCGCGGCCTGCGTGGCTGCTGACCTGACCGCGGCGGCCGCGGTCATGGCTGGACGGGACGCCGGCTGATATCCGTCCGGCGCCTCGACGGTGCCGGCGTTGAGTTCGAGCACACGGGCAGGCGGATCAAGCTCGGTCGGCAGGGCGCCGGCGGCGAGATCCATTACCCCGCGAATCCCGATCGTGGCGTCGATCACCGGGACGGGGAACGTCTGAGACTGGCCGTGCCGGACGACGCGGCGTTGCTCGATCCGGAGCGTTGCCGGGATGAGGGCGCCGCGGCGGGTTGCTTCGGCGAGAAGCTCAACCATGCCTGCGAGTTCGACGGCGGCGTAGAACCCGGTCGTCTCCAAGCGCCACACCCCGATCGATCCGACCGCAGGCAAGATCACGTTCACCCGGGTCTTTGGCTTACATGCTTTCCCGTCTTTCGCGAGCTCGTTCCGTTCGGTGTACTCGCGCGGACACTGGCACGGCTGATCTCCGAGGTGCTCGGTTTCGCCGTCGCATCGGCGCAAGCATTCGACCGGCTTCCCGGACGCGGATCGGCCCCAGAGCTCGAACCATTGCGAGATCGCGTTACCGGGAGTCACGACGATCGGGAGCGAGCTTGCTTCCGAGTAGAGCTCGTGCTTGCCGGGGTTGCCTTCCCACGGGGCGACGGTGCCGCCGTACTGCTCGGAGAGTTGATGAAGCAGCTCCGGGATCGAGGAGGTGAACCGCCACGTCTCGAGCTTGGTCGGGGCGCCCTTCGCGGTCTTGGCTCCCATCCGAATCCGGCCGACTTCGTGGACGCGGCGTTGCAGGTCGATGATCGGCACGGCGTTACTCGCTGCCCTTCGCGGCGGTCTCGACGAGAGTGCCGTAGGCGACCTCGCCGGCGATGAGCCTGGCGCACGTTATTGCCCTCTCGGCATCCGTCGGAATCCTCCAGGTGCAGATTCCAGCGAAGATCCGGAACCCGGCCTCGATGCCCCCACCGGCCTTGATGCCCAACCCGGCCTCGATGTACCCGGCCTTGATGCCCAACCCGGCCTCGATGCCCA
>VGOZ01000128.1 GCA_016875715.1 Chloroflexota bacterium
CTTCACCATCTGCTCTTCGCTGAACCGGCTCTTCTTCACGGGGGGCTTCCTTTCGTCGGAAGCCATTCTCCCAGGAATCAGCTGGTCCGAGAAACCCCGATCAGGTCAGTTGGGTGCCCAGCTAGCTAGGCCCTTCACCCTCGTGGACCCAGACGGTTCGGCTGAGTTCCATTGCAGCAAGAGCACGTACTCGCCTGAGGTAGAGGCCGAGGCGGACTCGGTCGCCGCCGGTTATGCGACGCAATTAGTAGACGAAGCGGCGGCGCAGGCGAAGAGGGAGGCGGAGTTGCGGAACAACATGGGGACGAAGCTCACCGCGGAACAACTCGCCGCGATGGAGGCGTCTCACGACGCGCAGACCCACCACGGTCCGCGGGGCGTGTTTCTCTCCCCCGAGAAGGTCCGTGAGATCGAAAGGGAGCACGCGGCGAAGAGGGAGGCGGAGTTGCGGGCGGCTCTCGTTCGCTTTTGCGACCAGGACCGAGTCGAATGGGAGGCAACGCGCGTCCCGCGTTGGCGCACCGAGCGATTTCAACGCGACCTTATTGAGCGCTGCATCGCTCTTGCAATCTGGACGCTGTTCGTCCCCGCGGCGTTCCTCGCCGGGGAGCGGACATTGGATTGGATCGTTCGCGGCTTCCGCGGTGACTAGCGATCAAGGCGTTCCGGAGGCGGTTAGCGTCTCGGGAAGACGCGGATCTCCGCTCAGTTCTCGATCGGGATTTCCCCGCGGAGTTGCCGCGTCGTCCGCATGAGCCATTCGAGATTCCCTGTGTCCCGGCTCGCGTTCGACAGGAAACCCTCGTCGAGGACGACTAGGTCAGTTCCGGAGCTTGCATCGATTGAGAACGCCAGGGCTTCGGCTCGGGTGCCGAGGTGCACCCGTACAGAGTCGGGAACGGTGCAAACCTGGCCGTTCTGGATTACGACACCCTCGTCCAGTTCGACTGCTCCGAGCCGGTGACAGCTAGAAACCTCGACGCCAAGGGTGCGGCTCGCGCGATTCCCGGGAGCCACGATGCCGAAGTGAACGCGAAGACCGCGCTCGGAGCGCGGCTCCCACGCGAGTCCTTCTCTGTGCCGAACGAGCAGTGGAGGAGGTCCCTCCTCAAGCGCGATCCAATCGGCGATTTGAGTGGAGAACCCTCTCGGGTCGAACACGGACTGCGCGAGATCCTGAGCGCTCCAAGATGTACTCGGTTGAAACCGCATCCACGCTGATGCTGTGAGTTCGACCGCAAGAGGGATCGCTGCGAGTAGCGCGGCCCGACGCACGCCGAGTTGTGCCACCAACCACATGGTTAGGGAAAACCCGAGGATTGCCGCGTCCGAGACCGCCGCCGGAAAGAGGGAACCGGCGTCGATCAACCAAGGAATAGCGCGGGGGTTCGCGATCAAGAAGCGGTCTATGAGAAAGCTCGAGTCGCCGACGACAACAAACCTGGGCCAACCGCTACTCACGGCGGCGAGCAGAATCTCTCCACGTCTCTCGCTTCGCTGTAGCCGGTAGTCACCTTGAGACCCAGAGACTCGCGTCGCTGGGGAATCCGCGAACCATCCAGTTCCCCACACGAGCGGCTTTGCGAAGGGTGAGGTCAGCCGAAGGCTGGCGCCACGGTTCAGGTAGGCGGGTGCCGGAAACGGAGGCAATCCAACCGATCCCATGGGCCGCGTCGCATCGCGGTTCCTTGGCGGTACGGTGGTGTCCCAGTTGACGGCAAGTCCACGCGCGGACCTGTTGATTCGCCGACTGATCCCGAACAGGTTCGTGTGTTCGGCAGCGACGAGAAACGTCAGCCGTCGATCTGTGCCGACGGACATCAACTCCGCCCACGACTCTTCGCTTCGCGATGGGACGCCCGATGCCGGGAGAACGACCAGGCTGCGAGGAGGAATGTCGTCGACCGTCTTCCATTCGGCGACGGGCACACCAGCAAACCTCAGGATCTTTGCCGTCCCCCTGTAGTCATCTCCCTCGAAGGTGCGCGCCCTTTCCGGCGGCAACACGCCGACGGCTGAAAAAGGCACCGGCCAGGAGGTCGCGTATGACGCGACAGTGATCAGCGTGACCCCAGCCGCGAACGCTGCCAAACGGCGATGCCCCGTGTGCTTGTCAGGGAAAGACGCCGCAAGGGCAGCTGCGGGCACCGCAGAGAGCAATTGCTGAATGTAGGGCGACCAATCGGCGCCGAGCACCATCGCGTGAGCGAGAAAGCAAGTTCCGATCGCCGCCACGATTGCTCGGAGAAGCTGAGCAATACCTGCGATGCACGACAGGGCAATTAGGGTTAGGGGGCCAACACAGAGCGGGAGTGCAGGCGCATCGAACGGCGATGCGGCGAAGAGCGCGAGCGCCTTGACTGCCGACAACTGGATGGCGAGCACGGGGACGAGTGCACCTGCCCAGCCAAGCGTGGACTTGGCTGCGGCGCAGACAGCGCCCGAAGCAAGTACGAGAGCCAGTGGCAATGGAAGCCAGCCGCCGATGCCAGCAATGGCGAGCAGCACCGTCGCGACCACCGATGTCAGCCGAAGACCGGGGCTCTTCGCACGAAGCGCTTCGAATAGGAGGAGCGCCACGAGCCCAAGGCATATGGCGAGGCTTTCTCCCGGAACAAGTGCGGCGACAGCAGCAAATAGGACCAAACGGCGAGTCGAGCGCTCATTCATTCGAGAAGACGATGTTGTACGTGCCCGCCATTCCCGAGAACGACTCGATGTGTAGGAGCTCAAGGATCGAGCGATTCTCGACCCTTTCGAGCTTCATGCGCCACTCGATGAGGTCTGGTGTTACGAGTGCCGCATTACATAGGGCGGCATCGGGGAGGCAGACCTCCGATGCGCGCTCAATCGCGGCGGCTTCTAAATCAAGGAGGTAGGCCCGCAACTCTTGATCCGCGTCGTTCGCGGCTCCTCCGTCCATGCGCCCATCGGCGACGAGCGCCGAGTCGGAGAACACGGCAAACCTGCGGAACCGCGACCGCATCTCGCGCCGCGGTCGAGGAATGGGGACGTCAGCGTTCGCGCCGGGCGGACTCGGCACTCCGACCAAGCGAACGAACTGCTGCTCGCGCAACCGCGCCAGAAACGATGGCTCTGACCCTTCCCAGATGTCCCCAATCTCCGCGTCTGCAAAGCGCTCTGCGGAGAAACCGACAGTGAACGAGCCCGTTGACTGGTCGAGAGTGAATTGGGTCACGAACTCTATGTCGCTAGGGGCGCGAGAGGATCGCCAGTTTGAGTTGCGGTTCGCGGACACCACAGCAAGGCGGCGACGGAACGGAAGGGTTCCAGAGCGTTCCAGCAGGCGGGGGTTCGCGTCTTCTGAGAACGCGAGTAACCGGCGAACATCGAGGCGCATCCCGAGCCCGTCCAGCCACTCGTGCGCGAGGTCGTCAGATGTTGAGTTCTCGCTCAATAGTACGTTCAGCCTCCCGCCGCCTTGAACAAAGTCCTGAACGGCGCGCGGACTTGGCAGCTCCTGGGGTGTCGGTGCAATCAAGGACCAATTGGTTCCCGTCAGGAGGTTCGGAGGCTGACCGTTGAGGGGGATTGCCGTCGCCATCGCCCGGGCGCGAACGAGCGATGCGATCACTCGCGCGTAGTTCTCGCCGCCAACGGGCACAAGCTGCGGCAGCAACTCCACACCGCCATTCGTGCCGACCCCGATGAAGGCATCGGCGGGAGCGCTCATTGGGTCAATCGGTTGGCGAACAACGCTGATGCCCGTCCCGAAATACGCAGAGCTCAAAAGCACCGTGATTGCCGTCGCTGCGCGGCTACGCGAACAGATCGATAGGAAACTCCCAGCGAGGAGAAGTAGTGACATCCAGGGCAAGAGTCGAAGCGCGGAATCGTGTTCCGCGGCGCGAACGATTTCGAGAAACAACGCCTTGTAGCCCGAGTGAGCGAGCGAGAAGTTCGACCAAAACGTGCTGTCGGTAAGCACGAGCACCAAGCCCGAACCAACTGGCACAGCGACCACGCTTGGGTGGTTCTTGAATCGGTATGTCGAGGACGCCCGAAACGGGCCGAAGCGGTTTTCCGTCGCGTAGTTCGCGGGCTCCGCATACGACGGCCCGAACGTCGCGAGCGTTGTCGAGAACCACGGCAGCTCCGCGAACGACGCGCCGGTCTGATACCGGAGCGGTCGCGGCGCCGCATCGACTCGGGCTCGGAGCCGTCCGCCAAGTGGGGCCCCGTGCGTGACGGGAAGGCCCCTGGCGTCGATGACCGCATCGGCCGCGATGGACAGGTCAGCGACTCTCTTGAGTACGGGATTCGTTAACTGCGCCATGTCGAAGAGGTCTGTGTGATCCAGCACGAACAACGCGCGGCCGCCCGCTCCCAACCAGGTCTCAAAGCGCTGCACGTAGTCAGGCGAGAAGGCCTTCACGGGCGTCTTGACGATCAGCAGTGCCCCTTCGCGATCCGCCGGAAGCGCTTCCCGGCTCAGCCGAGAGGCGCTTCCGGCAACACGCTCTGCGAGGTCGAACAGCTGCCAGTACGTGTAGAGACTGGACCTCCCGAACTGGTTCCCGTCGGGCTCTATTGCGGTCGATTCCCACGGCCCGTGAGCCTCATCGAACACTATCTGGTCGATACGACGTGTCGGCGTCAGTACTGCAAACGCGGCCGCAGCCGAGAGCCCTCCTACGATCGTTGCGATCCTGAGGCGCGAACCAAATCGCCGAGATGAACTTGGCATTCGTGATTGCGCAAGCAGCGCGGGCAGTACGGCAAGCGCCACGCGGGCGGACGGATCAGCCAGGGTGGTTTCATCGACCCAGCCGCCGATGCTCGCCGCCCAGAGCGCAGCCAACTCAATTGTCGCCATCGCGACCACATGGCCGATCGAGGCGAGCGTTAGGCACCTCGAAAGTAGGAGAGCTGCGAGAATCGAAGGGACTCCGATCACGTAAAGGTTGGCGACCGGAACGGACCCTGCGTCACCTGGAACTCTCAGCAGAACCTGCGCGTGCAGAGCGGCCACTGCGATCAAGCCCGGAGCGA
This sequence comes from Chloroflexota bacterium, assembly GCA_016875715.1. Taxonomy (GTDB): domain Bacteria; phylum Chloroflexota; class UBA6077; order FW602-bin22; family FW602-bin22; genus VGOZ01. The sequence continues at coordinate 5,014 of VGOZ01000128.1, forward strand.
CCGGTGCCGAAGACCCCAGGTCATCGTCGATGATCGCCGAGGCCATGAAGGCGAGTACGAGCAGTTCAGGACCGAGCGCGGCTGCGCCAACAGATGCGATCGCGCGGAACGCGCGCCGCCAAGCGGTAGCGCACGGGGCGAACGGAAAGAGGGCGGACGCCAGAAGAAGGGCTAGATGCGAGTCGTCGAGCAGAGCTACTGCGAGCGAGGAGACGCACCCCGCCAGCGAGGCCGCTTCGAGTCGCGATGCGCCCAACCGGTAGCCGAGCCCTCTATTGGCACCCGACAGAGCAGCCGGACGAACAACCCGACGAACATCCGGAGGAGCAGCCGGACGAACAACCCGAAGAACATCCGGATGAACACCCGCTCGAGCAGCCCGTAGAACACCCCGCCGAGCGTGGACCGCTGCGGAGGGTCGCTCCGTCGGTAGGAGCGTGTCGAGCAATCAAGTCGGAAAGCGGTGTCCCAGCATCTGACAGGAAGCTGGCATCCGCGCTCCCCAGGCCGGAATACGCTGTCGCGAGATTCCGTTGACTGGACGCCGTCGGCGAATCAGCCGATCCGGGCGATGCGACGAAAAGCAGCGCGAGCAGAGCAACCAATGCCTTAATTTTGTCAATGCGCATGACTGACTCCCTCCACAGACGCCAGCGTAGCACGCCGCCGCGCTCCAGTTGACGCGATACCCGCGCGTTTCCGCCCTCGCCTAGGACCCCGCCACCGGCGGGCCTCAGCACCTTTCTTCGAACCACTACGCACGCGCGTCATGGGGTCCACGATGGCAGGTAGAACTCATCTTCGATGCGGCGCTCGGGCTCGCTCCCGAGGTGGTGCCCCGTGCCGGGCTCCCGTCGTTCCCGGACGAGCGCGATGCAAGCTGCACGGGGGACGATCCACGGGCCCACGAACGGCGGAAGGCCGCATGCGTGGTGCTGAGGCTTCGCGACTTCGGGCCGCCCTTCAGCCGCGGGTGCGCGGCCGTTTCGCCGCGGGTTCGAGCTGACCGCCTACCGCACAAGGATCCCGCGCCGCGGCTCCGATCCTGACCAGCAACTACCTCGTCCTAGAGATGCTCGAACGGCTCCAGTCGAGGGGCGGGGCGATGGAGCGGAAGGTCGAGAGCGCGCTGATCGATCCGGGCAAGCCGTGGCAGAACGGCGCGAACGAGTCGTTCAACGGCAAGTTCCGCGACGAGTGCTTAGGGATGCAGTGGTTCCAGAATCGCACCGACGCGCGCGTGTTGACCGAGGCCTGGCGGCGGGAGTACAACTCCGTCCGGCCGCACTCGAGCCTCGACAACCTCACCCCGGCGGAGTTCGCCGCGCTGTGTTCAACCCCGACCCAAACAGAGGCCGTTCTCTAGGAAGCCGTGGTCCGAGGATCTCAGGCAGGTCACAATACGAACTTTACGACACGGTGATTGCGAAAGAGTATGAGTTCAATTTATGCG
>VGOZ01000129.1 GCA_016875715.1 Chloroflexota bacterium
CGGAACGCATTTCGGTGCCGCGCCGCTCGCCGGCCGCCGGGTGCACGCGGTCGATACGGGCGTCGATTCGCGCCGCGACCGCCGCGAGTCGCTCGTCGGCCTGGGCCTGGGTGAGCCCGCCAGCCGCGACCGCCTGGCTCAGGCGTGCCCTCTCCGCGTCGGTGAGGAACGCCTTCAGTGCGTCGCGCGTCTTGCTGTTCTCCTGGGCGACCTGCGCGAGGGACTTGCCCTGCATGGCTGTCTTCAGGTTTGTCGCCGGAGCGCCGAGGAAGATCGGGTCGTTCGCGGCCTCGAACACAACTTCTAGTTGCTGATTCAGCGTGCGCGCGCTGGAGGACCTGTTCCGTATGGATGGCGATGCCACCGTAGCCGCTGAGCGCCTCGAGAGCGAGCATCTCCTCGGCCTCGAGAAGCCGTGGCGTCGTCCAGGCAAGGAGCAGGATCCCCACCAGCGTTCCCTCGACGCCCGGCCCGAAGAGGGGGCAACGACCAGCGAGCCCACGCCCGGCATCGAACGACGCGTCTCGTCGCCGATGCGCTGATCAGTCGCGAAATCGTCGCACGCGATGGGCTGCCGGCCCGCGACCGCCTCGCTCAGATACCGCTCAAGACGAATCGCCGCGCCGACACTGCCGTGCGGTGCATTCTCTGCGGCGAGGGGGCTCGCCCGGCGGACCACGAGATGATTGGTACCCGGCATCGTCAGGAGTAGCGAGACCGCCGGGCATCCGACGAGTCGGCCGGTCTCCTCTACCAGCGCGACTCAGCGACGGCCTCGGCGCTTTCGCCGGCTCCGCTCGCGACCGTCTTGAGTGCTTCTACCAGAGCCCGGGAAAGGCGGGCCGACTCACCGCTCGTCAACGTGAGGACATTGGGACCGCCAGGCCGCCGCGTCAATGGTCCGACCACTCAATTTCTTGACCTGTGACGGATCTGTTAGGTCAACCTAGCGAAAGGAAGAGACCTGGATCTCTTTCTCGGTGATGAACTCGAGCAGCGCGGGCACCCCCTCGCGCGTCCTGGCCAGACCCCGCTTGATCGCCGGCATGATCTCCTTCGGTTCGGTGACCCGCTCGCCGTATCCGCCGAAGGCGCGTGCCATCGCCGCATAGTCGCCGCTGATGTCGGTCGACCGGTATTTCTCCGTCGCCGCCTGCATGATCGGCAGTTCGATCGCCATGCAGAAGTTGTTGAGCAGGATCGAGAGGATGGGGATGCGTTCGCGCACGGCCGTTTCGAAGTCCATGCCCGTGAAACCGATCGCGGCATCACCCCAGACGTTCACGCAGGTCTTCTCCGGATGTGCGAGCTTTGCCCCCATCGCCAGGCCGAGACCATATCCGAGTTGGGTGGTCTTGCCCCAGCCGATGTAGCTGAGCGGCGTCGTCGCCGGCCAGAACGGCGAGAGTTGATCGCGCGGGCTGCCCGCGTCGTGCGTGATGATCGTGTTCGCCACATCCAGGGTGTGCATGAGATCCCAGATGACGCGGTAGGGCGAGAGCGGAGCCCGGTCGGCGGTGAGTTTCGGCATCCAGGTCGCCATCCACTCGCCGTTGACGCGGTCGATCTCCGCGGCGACGCCGGACGCCAGCCCGCGGGGCTTCTTGAGCCGATCCCGCACGGCCGCGATAAGCATTTCGAGGGTCAGTTGCGCATCGCCCACCAGAACGTGCGTGGCGGGGATGTCCTTGTTGATGTCCGCTGGATCGAGCGTCGCGTGGATGAAGGTCTTTCCGGTCGGGAACTGAATCCCGAAGTTGGTTCGCGTGAAACTGCAGCCGATCCCGAAGATGACGTCCGCTTCCTGGAGGAAGTGGTGGACGGCCTTCGGCATCGCCCGCCCGCCCGATCCGAGTGAGAGGGGGTGGGTCTCCGGGAAGGCGCTCTTCCCTTCCAGGCTGGTCGTTACCGGCGCCTCGAGCAGTTCCGCAAGTGCGGCCAGTTCGGCCCACGCCTTCGCATAGTGGACGCCCTGTCCGGCGTAGATGACGGGGCGCTTCGCGGCGATCAGGCTGGCCGCCACCGTATCCACGTCGCGCGCGTCCGGCCCGAACCGGTAGCGAGGTGCCGGCACGTAGTCGACCGGCTCGGGGATCTCCTCACCGTAGACGTCGCTGGGGATCTCGATCACGGCTGGCCGTGGGCGCCCATTTCGCACCTGGGTGAAGGCGCGCCGGAGCGCGTCCGGCACCACCGTGGCGAGGTTGACCTGCTCGACCCACTTGGCGACGTGCTGGAAGTTGAGGTAGGCGCTGAAGTTCGGGGGGAGGTTGTTGATCGTCCGCGGATATCCGCCCGGCAGGACGACGATCGGGACCGACTCCCCGTACGCCTGCGCGACGCCGCCAAACGCGTTCTCGGTACCCGGTCCGCTCTGCATCGTGAAGACGCCGATCTTCTCGCCGGACGTCACGCGACTCACCGCGTCGGCCATGTGCAGGCCGGTGCGTTCCTGTCGGACCATGATCGTCCGGATGTCGGCGACCGCGGCAGCCTCGATAATCGGGTTGACGGGATAGCCGATGAGGAACTCCACTCCCTCTCGCCTGAGTATCTGCGCGATCGCAGCCGAAACCTTCATCGGTCGATCATCCCTCCGCCGTAGAGCGCACAGGATAGACCAGGCGCATCCGTCGCCGCGCGGCGGTGCCGATTGCCGCGATGCGTGAGATGGACCATCGTGCACCGCCCAGTCAGGAGCGGATCCGTTTCAGCGTCGAGCAGTTCCGCGCCCTGGGGGAGACAGCGGTGCTACCTCCCGGCGAGCGGATCGAACTGATCGACGGGGAAATCGTGCGGATGGCCAGCACCGGTCGCCGGCACGCGCTGCGCATCGAGACCCTCACCGGATTGCTGAGCGCGCTTCGCGAGATGTACGCCTGGCGAGCAGGCTGGCTGCGCCTCGGTTCTCACGACGAGGTGCGACCTGACCTCCTGCTCCTCCCGCGCGCCGCCGCGCAGCAGGAACCGCGCCCGCGGGACATCCTGCTCTGCGTCGAGGTCGCGGAGGGCTCTCGCACCTACGACCTGGAATTCAAGATGCTGCTCTACGCTCGCGCAGGGATTCCCGAGTATTGGGTGGTGGATCTCGTCGATCGACGGGTCGTCTGCCACCGCGAACCCGGACCGGCCGGATACCGGGATCGCGCGGTGCGGGCACCCGGCGAGTTGCTGGCCCCGCTGCATGCTCCCGGGACCCTGATCCCCGTCGCGACGCTGGTCGCCTAGGTACGACGCCCGGCACACCGGCCTGTCATACTGAGGGGCATCCCCAGAGTGGAGGTCTGCGATGGCGATCGATGTCCAGGCTCCGAGCTTCGCGCCTGCGCTTGCGGAGCGCATGGCCGACGCCGCGCGCGCGTTCCTCGATGCGCTGTCCCCCTTGCAGCGAAAGGCGGCGACCTTCCGGTTCTTCGGTGACGAGAGGTACCGGTGGAACTACCGGCCGCTCGAGAACATGCCGCGCAATGGACTCTGGCTCATCTCCATGGGGAAGGAGCAGCAGGCCGCGGCGATGGCTCTCCTTGGCACCGGCCTGAGCGCGGTCGGGTCAGATCGTGCCCGGCGGATCATGCTTCGCGAGGCCACCCTGCGCGAGCACGAGCGCGCCAGCGGCGAGGTGATGGCGCTTATCCGGGATCCCGAGTTGTACTGGTGGAGCATCTTCGGCGAGCCGGGCGGCCGAGAGCCCTGGGGCTGGCGCGTGAGCGGCCACCATATCGGCATCCATTTCACGATTGTGGGTGGCGCCCACGTCTCGGCGACGCCGCTATTCCTGGGAGCGAACCCGGCCGAGAGCCGCCTGGGCCCCAGCAAGGGCGATCGCATCCTCGCCGAGGAGGAGGATGTGGCGCGCGACCTGGTGACCGGCCTCACCGGCGAGGCGCGCGCGCTGGCGCAGTTCAGCCCCATCGCCCCGCGCGACATCATCACCGATATCCATCGACGGGTCTGGCCAGGAATCGTCCCCCACGGCCTGGCGTTCGACCGGATGGATGCGCGGTCCAAAGGCACACTCGTCGATCTGATCCGCGTCTACCTGGATTACGCCGCACCCGATGTCGCGAACAACGCCTGGCGCCGCGCCGAGCAGGCCGGACTCGCCGGTGTCACGTTCGCCTGGGCGGGACCCGTCGAGCGGGGTCACGGTCACTATTACGCCATCTCCGGCCCGACGTTGATGATTGAGTACGACAACACTCAGAACGACGGCAATCACATCCACTCAGTCTGGCGCGAGTGGGAAGGCGACTGGGGCGAGGACATTCTGGCCGCCCACTATCGCGACGCGAACGGTCAGCACCACCACGACTAGCCCGGAGGCGCGCCGACGATGAGCGACTGGATCGACCTCCTCGACGGAACATCTCTGGCTGGTTGGGAGTTCCGGACCCGCCGCGACGGCGCGTGGATTCCCGCGACGGAACATCTCTGGTCGGTCGTCGGTGGCGCCTCGATTGCGGCGGCGGATCGTCGCGCCCTGGATCTCGCGCCGGGGGCAGGCATCCTCGCGAACGGCGCCACCGGCCGCACGTCCGATATCCGAACGATCGCGGAGTTCGGCAGTTGCGAACTACACGTCGAGTTCCTCATCCCCGAGCGCTCGAACTCCGGCGTGTACCTGCAGGGCCAGTACGAGATCCAGATCGTCGATAGTGCGGCGGTACCGGACAGGCAGTTGCGTTCTGGGTCCTGTGGCGGCATTTACGGGCGCTGGGTGGACGAGATCAAGCACCCGTACGACGGGCACCCCCCGCGTGTGAACGCATCTGGGAAGCCTGGCGACTGGCAGTCGTTCGACGTTACGTTCCACGCCCCGAAGTTTGACGCCGCGGGCCGCCGCGTTGCCGGCGCGCGGTTCGCGCGGATGCTCCATAACGGCGTGCTCATCCACCAGGACGTGGTTTGCACCGGTCCGACCCGCGGTTCCTGGAAATCGCACGACATCGCGCTCGGCCCCCTGCGCTTGCAGGGCGATCACGGACCCGTCGCGTTCCGAAATATCCGGTTGCGGCCTCTCGACTGAGGTCCGGTCCGCCCGCGGCTCTCGTGCTCGCGGTGCATGACGATCGCGGCGCGGGAAGCCGGCGGATTTCTTCCTACCAAACGGCCGTCGTACCCGCCAGCACGCCGTTGATCCGCATCGGTACCTCTGGCTGGATGATCCGCGAACTCGGCGCGAGCAGTCGCTGGGTTCGTGATCTGCCGCGGGTCCGGCGCGGGGATCTTTCCTCAGGTCATGCTGAACGGTGGATAGCGGTCAGTCACCAACATGAAAGCGTATGCGTTGACCCGTGTACCCCAGCGCATCGTGCCGACAACGAAGTCGAACAGGCCGCGCGGGTAGCGTCCGGTGAACAGGATCGCGAACCAGGCGAGCACGACCGCGACAATCGAACAGAGCACGAGGAGGAGAAGCACGACGTAGTGCGGGATCGCCAGGAGCCACTTGACGATGGGCATCAACCGATTCAGCATGGTCGCGTCGGGATAATCGATCTCCAGGTGGACCGACTGCTCTTCATCGGTGCTGGGATAGCGATCGGTGAGAAGGGCGAGGTAGGCGCCTACCCGAAGGCAGAACCGGTCCAGGTTCAGGACGAAGTCGAACCACCAGCGCGGGTACTTCCGCCGGAACAGGAGCATCAGCAGGACAGCGAACCCGATGCCGGCGGCGATTCCGCCTCCGCTCGATTGGCGTACCGCCTCTCCGGCCTGGTCGGAGATCGTGTCATTGCCCGTCGCGGTGAGCAGGCTGAGGATGATGATGATGGGGACTGCCATGAAGATGCGGAGGAAGGTGGTTGCGCGATCGAGGCTCTCTGGGTAGTCGATGGACAGGCGCGCCGGATAGATCTCGCTTGATGTCGATATGGGATCACCCCCAACGCGATAGGACCTGCCATGACCATCCTACGCTGCCGCAGGTAGCTGGAAAACAGTATGTTCGTTTCAGCGTCCGCGTCCAGATCGGTAGCGCGACCTTCTTCCGCTCACCTAAGAGGACTGACCGAAGTCAGGTAGCCGGCTGCCGCACGCCTGGGAACCAGCGCTGAAACTCGGGCCAACTCTGTCCATACGGCTCAAGTTCGGGTGTTGCGCACACGACCGTCAAGTAGCTCCCGCCGCTATGTCGCTTCAGGCGCGAAAGTGCCACATACACCAGCGCTCGGTCTTCCGGCGACCTTAGACCCCCAACGAACGCAACCAACGCGCGCGTCTCCCAGCCCTTGAAGCTGTGGATTGTGCACGCCTTGACCCGAGCGTCCCCCATGAAGAAGGTGTGCTTGAGCTTTTCTTGCTCCCTCTTGTCTCGGTCAAAAATATGAATCGCGCGGATTCCACACTGCGTTCCGAGGGCGCCGACGCAGGCAAGTCCCTGATCGTGTGAGTTGCTTAGCAGCGTCACGTTCGAGACCGCGAGCTGAAACT
>VGOZ01000130.1 GCA_016875715.1 Chloroflexota bacterium
GAAACGCCGGGTTCAGTACCTATGCGGCAGAAACCGAGTACCTCTTTTCCGATCCGGCCGACGTGCCTGCCCTGCACCTGCCCGGCCTGCGGGCGAGACGACCAGTCGATCACCACGCGCTCTTCCAGTTGTACTGCTCGGCCGTTCCGCTCCGCGTGCGGGAGTTCGAGGGGATGACCCTTCAGGAGTGGCGCTGGCTCGACGGCTGGGGTCTGATGGCGCCGGTGCGCCCGGTCCTGCCCGGGTCGCGCCGCGACTACGTTCTGAATCGCGCGGATCAGATCGACGGGTGGCTCCAGGTGACACCTCGCTGGCGTTCGCTTCGGGCGCTGTTCGACGGGGTGGACGTCGCCGAGATCGAGGCGTGTCTCCAGTTCGCCTTCTCGGAACTGGGGGACGGAGGGCGGACCACGATGGCGGTCCGCTCCTATCAGATCGAGATCGGTTCTGCGCTGGAGCGGTGGGGATTCATCCCCGGAATCCCGCACGATCTCCTGGGTCGTCTGCTACCCATACGGGTGCCCGAACGGCGCTTCGTACCGGCCCGCGTCACCTGAGCACCTTCGAGGAGTCCCCCGTGGTCCAGTCGGCCGAGAACGACGATCTCAACCTCCTCGTCGCGGTGCTCCCGCCGCGCTTCCGCGATGGGTTGCGGATTCAACCGAGCGAGACCCTGCTCGAGATCGTGCTCGATCTGGGTCGTCCGCCACGCGCCCGCTACGTCGAAGCCGAGGAGGCGCTCTCGGCGTCGGAAGTGACCACCGAGGACATCGAACACGTAGTCGCCCGCGTGGGGGAGTTTGGAGACGACAACCGCGCGGGCATCGAGCGTACCCTCCACCGGATCTCGGCGATCCGCAATCGGAAAGGGCGGATCGTGGGGCTGACTCTCCGCGTCGGGCGGGCTGTGTACGGCACGATCAAGATCATCCGGGACATCGTCGAGTCAGGACAGAGCATCCTCTTGCTTGGCCGTCCGGGCGTCGGTAAGACGACGATGCTCCGCGAGGTGGCGCGCGTGCTGGCCGATGAGTTCCACAAGCGCGTCATCGTCGTGGATACGTCGAACGAGATCGCCGGTGATGGTGACATTCCGCATCCGGGCATCGGTGGAGCACGCCGTATGCAGGTCGCGACCCCGAATGCCCAGCACGGGGTAATGATCGAGGCGGTGGAGAACCACATGCCCGAGGTCATCGTCATCGATGAGATCGGCACCGAACTCGAGGCGCACGCGGCCCGAACGATCGCCGAACGAGGCGTTCAGCTCGTCGGGACGGCGCACGGCAACACGCTCGAGAACCTGATGCAGAACCCGACCCTCTCCGATTTGATCGGCGGAATCCAGAGCGTGACGCTATCCGATGAGGAGGCGCGACGTCGCGGAACACAGAAGTCGATCCTGGAGCGAAAGGCCCCACCCACATTCGACGCTATCGTGGAGATCCAGAGTTGGGATCGCGTCGCAGTGCACGCCAATGTCGCCGAGACTGTCGACGCACTGCTTCGGGCGCAGCCGCACCGAGCCCAGAACCGGTGGGTGCAGGATGGCGTGATCGCCCATTCGGAGGTGCCCATCCGGCCGGCGTCTCGCCCCAACGGCCGGGATCGGACGGTCATCCCCTTCGCCGAGTACGAAACCGTGGAGCGTCTGGAGCCCGTTGCCAGTGACATCCGGAGGATCCACATCTACCCGTACGGCGTCAGCAACTCGCGGCTGGAACAGACCATCGACCAGTTGCGCGCGCCCGCCGAGGTGGTACGCGATCCGCGGACGGCCAACCTCGTGATGACGCTGAAGAGCTACTACAAACGGCGACCACCCGCGATCAAAGATGCGGAGTCGGCCGGGGTCCAGATCTACATCCTGAAAAGCAATACGGCGGCGCAGATGCAGCAGTGCCTCGCCGAGGTTCTGGACCTACGTGTGGCGAAGGATCCGGTCTCCAGCGCGGTACAGGAGGCGGAGGACGCGATCAAGCTGGTGATGAGTCGTTCCGAGTCGATCGCGCTCAACCCGCAGAACGCCTACGTGCGCCGACTTCAGCACCAGATCGCGGAGCGATATAATTTGGGTTCACGTAGCGAAGGTCGAGAGCCCTACCGTCGTGTGAAGATTCTTCCCTAGCCACGACCGAGGAGCTGTCCGTGAAGCTGATCCTGGCAATTGCCCACGGCGATGACGCGGGCGGATTGATCGAGTCGCTCACCCGGGCTGGCTTTCGGGCAACGCGCATCAACACGGCCGGGGGATTCCTCAGGGAAAGCAACGCAACGATCCTGCTCGGGGTCGAGGACGATCAGGTGGACGCCGTTCTCCAGATCATTCAGAGCAACTGCCAGACCAGGACACAGTACATCAACCCTCTCCCTCCCGTGATGGAACCGGGCGAGTTCTACATGCCCTACCCCGTCGAGGTGCAGATCGGCGGCGCGACGGTGTTCGTCCTGGTAATCGAGTCGTTCAGCCGACTTTAGGGTGGTGGCGGCCGTATCCCGAGCCTCCGCGCCGTGTTCTAACGCGTGACCACCGATGCGATGCTCGGTCTCTCGGACGACGATCTGGCGCTGCGCGCGCGGCAGGATAGCGACGCATTCGCGGTGCTCTTCGACCGGCACCATGGGCGAGTCTACTCCTACGTGTACCACCGCGTCGGCAATGTGCCGGACGCGGAGGACCTCACCTCACGGGTGTTCTTCCAGGCGCTCCGAGGGATCGGCAGTTATCAGTCGCGTGGCGCGCCTTTCATCTCCTGGCTCTATCGCATCGCCCACAACATCATCGTCAACTGGCATCGCGATACCGGCCGGAAACCGGTCGAGCCGTTGGAGCGGGCCGCCGACCGGGCGTTCGACGGGGCCGATGTCACGGTCGGCTCCCTCCAGGCCGAGGAGCGGCGCGAACTTCGCGCCGCGATCGGCAAGCTCCCCCTCGACCGTCAGATACTGCTCGTCTGGCGATTCGTCGAGGAGAGGAGCACCGCCGAGATCGCGCGAGAGATGCAGCGGACGGAGGGGGCCGTGAAGGCGCTTCTCCACCGCACGATCGTCGCGCTCAGGCAGGAACTCCTGCGGCATCGCGGAACGGAGTCGCGGATCTGATGGTATTTGGCTTCATCCGACTGGGCGCGGAGGTCGAGGAGGCGAACCGAGTTTCCGAAGTCGTCGATCGTGTGATCGCCGGCCGCGACGAGAGTGAGGTGACCGTCTGGCATCCGATCGCACGCCTCCTGCGAGACGGGCTTCGACCGGTCGAGCCGTCGCCGGAGTTCTTGGAAGCGCTACGACTGCAACTGATCGCGGCCGCCGATCAACGCGGGGCGGCCCCAGTTGAAGGGAGGATCAGCACGGGCCTGCTCATCGGAGCTGCCTCGTTGCTCTCCGCCGCCGCGGTCGTGGCGTACCTGGCGCATCAGCGCGCCCATGCGCGGGCTGCCTGAGCGCGCGGGCGTCACTCCTCCCGGGGTAGGTCGAAGAGGATCTCCTCCTCTCGCGTGCGCATGATCGCGCGATCCTCCTCCTCTTCGTGATCGAAGCCAAGGAGGTGGAGAACTCCGTGAGCGGTCAGGTATGCGATCTCCCGCTCTAGCGTGTGCCCGTACTCCTCCGCCTGTGCCTGCGCGCGGTGAAAAGAGATAACGATGTCGCCGAGGTGCGTCTGCGCCATCGGTGGCAGAACGAAGTCTGCCGTATCGTCGCTGGCGAGCGGGAATGAGAGGACGTCGGTGGTCGCGTCAACGCCACGATGCTCGGCGTTCAACTGGCGGATGCGTGCGTCGTCGACCACCGTGATGCTGACCTGATATCCGCCCTCGAGACCGTCGCTTCGTAGCGCCCGCTCCGCGACCAGACGCACCAAGCCCAGATGCGATCCGGCAAGGCCGGTCTCGTCGACAACCTCCAGCGTCAGAACCAGGGACTGTGTCACTCAAGCGCCCGGTGTGTTCGAAGCGGGCGCGGGCTGACGCTCCGGCTTCGGGTAGAGGACGCGGGGATGATATACGCCGTGAAGGATGGTCAGAAACGTCGCGCGAATCTGCGAGAGATCGCGTCTGGTCAGGTCGCACTTGTCCAGTTCGCCCTGTTCGAGCCGCGCGTTGATGATCTTGCCCACGATCTCCTCGATCACCTCCGGCACATGGCTCTCGCTCGCTCGCACGGCCGCCTCGACACTATCGGCGAGCATGAGGATCGCCGCCTCTTTGGTCTGAGGCTTCGGGCCAACATAGCGGAAGTCGTACGGGTCGACGGAGCGCAGGGTCTCCTGGCGTGCCCTGACGTAGAACGCCCCGATGAACGCCGTACCGTGGTGCTGCGCGATCAGGTCGCGGATGCCGTCGGGCAGCCGATGAGCCTGCGCGAGCGCGATCCCATCGGTGACGTGGGCTCCAATGATGCGGGCGCTCGTGAGCGGATCGAGCCGATCGTGAATGTTCTCCGCACCCATCTGGTTCTCGATGAAGGCGTAGGGGTGCATGAGCTTGCCAATATCGTGGTAGTAGGAACCGACGCGGCAGAGCAGCGTGTCTGCACCGATCGCTTCCGCGGCGCGCTCGGCCAGGTTCGCGACCATGACGCTGTGGTGGTAGGTTCCGGGCGCCTCGGTGAGGAGGCGACGGAAGAGTGGCTGCGTCGGGTGCGCCAGATCGTTCAGGCCGAGAGTCGTGGTCAATCCGAAGAGATAACCGACGACCGTGAGTGTTCCGACAGCGATGATCGCGGAAAGCGAGCCATTCGCCACAGCGTACCCGGCCAAACGGGCCAGGTACGCTGGGTCGGACTCGCCGGCCGCGATGGCTAATGCCGCCGACGCGGCGAACGTCATGAGCGCGATGGTCGCACCCGCCACGACGAAACCGTTAAGTCTCTCGACGCGCGGGCCGGTAAGTGCCGCAGCGCTCGCGCCAGCCAGGCTTACGATCAGGAACTCGGCCGATGTCCCCGTCAGGGCCGCCACCATGATCGCGACGAGGGCGCCACCATTAGCGCGAGGTCGAAGCCAAGGAGAATGGAGATCAGCAAGATCGGCGCCCCAATCGGCACGATGTATGCGATGGTCTCTCTGTCGGGCAGCACGAGTCGCAGGACCAGTGCAGTCGCGACGATCAGGACCCCCAGCGCTACGGCGCGGCGCGGGCGGTCGAGAAGGCTGCCACGCAAACGATAGACGTAGATCGCCAGTCCAGCGACCGGGGGAAAGACCAGCAGGCCTGAGGCCGCGATGTCTGTCCAGGCGATTCCGTCCCGGCGTAGGCCAATGGCATCCAACTTCTCAATGTCGAGCGTTCTCACCACCGTGCCATCCCGGATGATGGTCTCGCCCCGCTCAAGGGTGACACGGACTGGTTCCACGCGATCCTGTGCGTCGCGCCGCGCCCTTTCGGTCGCGACCGGGTCCCGGATGTAGTTGGGCCGAAGGTGGGCGCGGACGAGCGCGCCCACGAGGCGAGCGTGACGCTCGGGTAAAGTTGGACTAACCAGGCCGGGCACGATAGCCACGGTGCTCTCAAGTTGGGGCGCGGAGATGCGGCCGCGCGCGACGACGTCGAAGACGCGCTGCGTCTCCGCGGCAACGGTCAACCACTCGCCTGAGGCCATGGCGACGATATCGACGGCCAGATCTGCTGCGGCGGGATCGAGCATCCTCTGGGTTTCGACTACCGAGACGTCGGGGGAGCCTCCCCGAGCGCGTGCATCACTTATGTCAAGGGGCGGGTCGTCAGGCGTTCGCGCGCCTCGTCCGGCGATCCGTTCGTCGACGGTCAATTGATCGGGAATCGTCGCCGCGGCGGCGAGCCGGGCTTCGCGCATGCGCGATTGGGACCCGAAGGTCACCCGGTAGGGCGCCTTGATCGTCGCCTGACTGACCGTCCCCTCCCGCAGTGCACCGTCTCCACCATCGAATCGCAGGCTGACTATCGCGACGAGCGCCAGGTACAGCGCGACGGCCAGGATGAGGACTCTGACGAGAACGGTGCGTCGATCGAGCTCCACTCGCGCGTTCACTGAGCGTCCAATCGTGATCGATCCGCACCCCGCCGTGCCAGAGAGCGAACGATGCGTCTTTCGAGGACGACCCGATCGATCAGCACACGTCGCCCACAGGTCAGACAGATCAGACCGATATCTGCGCCAAGCCGATCGATGCGCCACTCGGTTCCGCCGCAAGGATGCGGCTTCTTCAGGCGAACTCGGGCGTCCAGTTCAAACGACACCGACGGCCCGGCACCTGGCGATCTGGTCGCGAAGGTCCAGGGCGACCCCGCGCGCGGCGTCCGCGAAGTCTGGACCAGCGCTTCGGAACAGGA
>VGOZ01000131.1 GCA_016875715.1 Chloroflexota bacterium
GGACTTCAAACTGATGTCGTGATCGGTGGCGTCCCCGGCACGCCGACGCTTCTAGTTGGGACGAGCGGGACGGGCGGGGTGCGCCTCCACCAGGAGCCGACCGGGGAGTATGCGTTCTACTTCTTCAACGGGTCCGCGGGCGCTCTGCCGGAAGTCACCGCGGCGCTCTCCTACTGGACCTACGGCCACTGCCCCTAGCGGGCCACGCGCAACACCTAGACCCGATTGACGGGTCGGATGACGGTGGCTAGGGTGCCGCCCAGGTACATTCCATCTTGCGGGTATTTGCGAGCGCTCTGATTGCCGCGCAGTTGTTTGTGGCGACAACGGTCATCGCCCACGCCCAGGAAGCACCGGCCGATGTCCTGTTCATACTGGACAGCTCGGCTTCGGTGAGTCGCGACGACTGGCGAGGCAAGGCCAGCGACCCCAATGACTTGCGGCTGACCGCGGTGCGAGCCTTCATCCGGCTGGCGACGCCGTCGATGCGCATCGGTCTGGTGAATCTCAGTGACTCTCTCTCCGGTAACGAAGGCCTGGACCGGTCGACGGCGCTTCAGACGGGGCTGGTCATCAACCTCACCACGGCGAACACCCGCGGCAAAGCCGTTCTGTATGAGGCGGTCGCCTCGATGCGGACGACGCACCAGGCAGGACTGGAGGACGGCTTCACCTACACGAGCCGCGCCCTCTCTCTCACCGAGCGTGTGCTCGGGTCCTCGGACGCGCCGCAGAAGTACGCGATCGTTCTGACAGATGGGGATATGACGGGCGAGGATCCCCGCGGTTGGTGGACCAATGCGGTTCGACTCAAGGAGCGCGGCGTGAATGTTGTCGTCCTCCGCCTCAACCGTCGCGAACCGCCCGGTCTCACGAATAGCGAGCTCCAACAACTGAACGCGACGCTGGCATCCCGGGGAGGCGGCGCGCATTGTGGACCGCCCCGAGGATCTGCTCGGGTATTACCTGCAGACGTTCTCCGACATCAGTGCCACAACATTCGTTGATGAGGTGCCCGGCTTCACGCCTAGTGAATCCGGCACCGTCCTCAATGTCCTGCCATGGCACGATGTCGAGCAAATCGATCTCCTCCTCCCGGCGGCTCGTGAGACTGCGACTGCGCTCAAGAACCTGAGGACCGGCCGGGATGTGCTCGCCGATGTCCGTGCCGCTGCGGGGGAGGATGCGAACCTTGAGGTGCTGACCCTGAGCCGCGAGCGCCTGGCCTCGCTCGAAAGGGAGTGGTCGCTCGCAACCTCCCGGGCGATCGGCCCATCCTACGTGGTCGTACGCTCGGGCGTGACCCTTCAGGCGTATCCGATCCTTCATCCCGCCGATGCGACCGTGGCGGTGGTTGCCGCACGCGCCCGTGATGGTTCGGTCGCCATCCCCGACCGTGCTGTCATCGCTCGGCCCATCGATACCGCGCCCGGCGTTCTCCTCACGCGCGGAGTGCTCGGTCCGGACCTCGCGTCAGGCGTCCTGGCGGTTGGACCGGGCGCAGAGTTCCGGCTGGAGGTGTGCGGCCCGGGGTCGTCGGTGCGTCCACCCATCCTCGAGACGACGGTGAGAGTGCGGTCGGCCTCGGACATCCGCGTTCAGGATGTCGTGCCAACCTTCGCGGCGGCGACGCCGAGCGCTCCGCTCAAGCCTGGTGCTCCGGCTCAGGTGCGATTGACGGTCGCGCGCAGCGGGTGCGATGTCGTGTCCGCAGCCGTCTCCTTCTCCGCGATCTATCCCACACCGTCGCCCGGCGTGCCGGAGTCGGAGCGTGGCTCACCAGCGGTGGGAATGGGGCGCGCCAACGCCGGCTTGCTCTTTGGTTTCGTTCCGCAGGGACCGGGCATGATCGCACCCGCGGTCGACTACGGGCTCCTCCAGTGCTCTGGCCAGGCGCAGCTCATCGCGCTGCTACCCAGCGATCCGCGCGCCGGAGGTGGGGTCGCGGTCGAAGTCGAGCGGCTGCTCAAAGTCAGCCAGCCCGGACCGGCCGCCCTGACCGGTCTGGCAGCCGGTACACGGGAGATGAAGTCTGAACTGCAGTTCGAGCTCGCGAGCTGGCGAGACGAGCAGATCCAGTTCGGTATCGAGGGGCTGCCCGGCGCGACGCTCACGGGTGGCGACCTTACGGTCAGACCACGAGAGGGTTCACCTCGGCCACGCCCTCGTGGCGGGGCGCTTCCCGTTCAGGTCCGGCTCGATCGCGCGCTGCCGGGCGGCGTGAGCGGCTCCTTCACCATCGTCGCGCGCGCCGGTGCCCTGCGCCGGATCGGCGCGATCAAAGGCTCCCTGTTCGAGCACCCGCTACGGGCGATCGAGTGGGCATGGGCGCGTCTACGCGGCCGCGGTACCGATCTCGACCGCCTGCACGCGGAGGCGGATCAACGGATGCGATTGGAGTTCGAGAGCCTCGCGCGACAGGTCGTCTCGCGCGGGGCGGCCGAGGTGGTGTCCGGTTTGCTCGGCTCGCGCGGGCAGCAGCGCGATCGCGCGGTGATCACGCGACTGGAGACGTTGCTCCCGTCCCGCAAGACGGAGGCCGAACTCGCTGCCCGTGCGATCGACGCGGAGATCGACGAGATTCGTCGCCGCCTGCAGGGGCGCCGCAGCCAGACGATTGCCGATGGGCACGTCGTCAACGACGTGCCGGATGCAACCGGCGAGATCGCGCACGACCGCGTCGTGCGCGATCTCGCCGACCTGATGCGCACGGACTTCATGGATGGTATCCGTCGGCGCCTTCTGGAGGTATTTGGCGTGACCCACTCGTGGCAAGCCGCGGATCTGAACGATGAACTCGCCGCGCGCGCGGTCGAGGTCTATTCCGCGTGGCTCACGCGCACCCCCGAGCGATACGGCCAAGAATGGCATCCTGCTCAAGCCGGCCGACGTGCGAATGAAGATCGCGCAGAGTCGCGCTCTCCTCAACTACACGCGAGAGGCGCGCATCCGATCTGTGTCCCCATCTGCGCCGGGTCTTCGCTTCCGATGCGGCCGCGTTCCTGCGACGCCACGGGCCGACGCTCGGTGAGGAGTCGCTTGTTCCCGCCGACGCATACTCGACGCGCAACCCGCTCAGGGTCGATTTCTATCAGGCGGTCTATGGCCTGCCGGCATCGCTTCTGACGCACGTGGAGGAGTACGGGCGGGTCTACGACAAACTGTTCGCCAAGGCCGAGGATGGCCAGGCGTGTCCTCTGCACATTCACCGATTGTGGAAAACGAGGCCATCGCGACCCGCCGCGGTTATCCTCGCTTAAGGCGTTCGGTCAGGTCAGGTCCGACGCGATGACCCGGCCGCTCGCGGCGCGGGTGAGTCGGTCGCGCACGGCGTCGCGCAGACCTCCCGGCGGTGGCAGGACGGCCACGATTGAGTCGACGCCCTCGGAGTCGGCCCGTCTCAGCAGAGCGAACAGCCTCCGAGCGATCTCGGCGTCGTCGCTGGCGCCCCACGAGAGGAGCAGTGTGCCGTGCGGCGCCTCCTCGATGAGACGATCAGGCCCGAGGACGGCGATCGACTCGCACCTTCCGGCGATGTCGCGCGCCGTCGCGAGGGCGCGCCTCCACCCGTCTGCGCCATCGGGGAAGAGGAGAACCCGCGCGCGGGGCGCATAGTGGCGCATCGCCGTGCCGGGCGAGCGTGCGTCCTGTGAGGCGAGCACGCGCTGCACGACGTTCGGCAGCGAGAGACGCAGCATTTCGAAAGTCACACCACCCAGGCGGAGGATCTCGGGCGGATCCGCCGTCAGATCCAGCACGGTGGACTCGATCCCCACATCCGTCGGCCCGCCGTCCAGAATGAGGTCGACGCGATGGCCCAGATCATCCGCGACGTGAACCGCACTCGTGGGGCTGACGTGGCCATAGCGATTGGCGCTCGGCGCGGCGATCGGACGATCGGCTGCGGCGAGGAGGGCGATAGCTACCGGGTGGGCGGGTACGCGCACCGCGACCGTCTCGCGGCCGGCTGATACGATCGCCGGCACCGCCTCCGCCCTCGGCAGCACCAGGGTCAGCGGCCCGGGCCAGTGGGCGCCGGCGAGATGCCGGGCGGCGTCTGGCACCGACCGGGTCACGCGCGGGAGTTCCTCTGCTGAGGCGAGATGCACGATGAGCGGATCGGAGCGCGGGCGGCCCTTCGCCCGGAAGACGCGTTGCACGGCGGCGGCACTCAACGCGTTCGCGCCGAGGCCGTAGACGGTCTCCGTCGGGAATCCCACCAGGCGTCCCGCGCGAATGAGACGCGCCGCATCGGCAATCGCGCCCGGGGTCGCCAAGGCGATGCTCGGACCGAGCGGTGTCAAGCGGGGCGCACGGGAGCGGCTCACCGTTCGGTACACTCACGTCCACTTTGGAACGTCCGGTGCGCTTCTACTCCGGCGGTGTTGCCCTTGCGGGCGACCTGTACCTCCCCGAGGGAGTCGTCGGAACGCGTCCGGGAGTCGTACTCTGTTGTGGATATACCGGCATCAAGGATCTCTACCTGAACGACATGGCGCGGCGCCTCAGCGCGGCCGGGTACGTGGCGCTGGCGTTCGACTATCGCGGTTGGGGCAAGAGCGAGGGGCCGCCCCTTCGTCTTTCCCCTTTCGGGCGTGTCGAGGATACGCAGGCCGCGTTGACCTTCCTCGCGCAGCAGGCGGAGGTCACTGAGGATCGATTGGGACTCTACGGCATCAGCTACGGTGGCTCGACGGCGGTGTTCGCCGCGGCGATCGATCCAAGGGTCCGTGCGGTTGTCTCGGTGACCGGTGTGGGCGACGGTGCCCGCTGGATGCGGCAGGTGCGGCTGCCCTGGCAGTTCCGAGAACTGGTCGAGCGCGGGCATCGCGATTGGTCGCGCCAGGTGATCACGGGCACTTCGGAACTCGCCGATCGGTCCGAGGTGTTGCAACACGATCCAAAGTCGGCAGAACTCGCGGCGCAGGCGCGTAGGAACCTCAAAGGGGCTGCGATGCAGGTACCCCTGGAGTTCGTCCACGAGACGCTGTGCTTCAAGCCGGAGTGGGTGGTCGATCGCATCGCCCCCCGCGCCTCGCTCTTTGTGACCAGCGATGGCGATGAGCTTGTCCTGCCAGAGGAGTCGCAGGCAATGTATCAGGCCGCCGGCGAGCCGAAGAAACTCGTGACGCTCAGAGGTTACGGCCACTACGAGGTCTTCGTTCCGCCGGCGATCGATGAGGTGATGGCTCAAACGTTGGCGTGGTACGCCGCCCACCTCTGATCGGGGAGCAGCACCCCCGCGTCATCGAACGCAAGCGTCTCCCCCGACGCCGATCGGGTGATCGTCACATCATCGGGCAGGTGCCCGATCAGGTTCTCGCTGATGGACAGATAGGTCAGTTCGCGCGTGCTGCGAATGCGCACGACCGTCGGCTCTCCGCCCCGCTCCCGCCGGCAGAGCGCGAGTGCCGTCTCGATGCAGGCGTAGTCGGTTGGCAGCGTCACCGGTAGGTGGGCGATGCCGGGGTCCAGCGCGGTGAGCGCGTTCGTGTACGTCTCGGACCAATCGATCGCATCGGCCGTGGTGCGCGTCGTGAAGTCAGCCAGACCGATGCCGTTTGCGTTGCCATGCGATCCCCGGCTCAGACGGAGGGCCGCCACCCGCGCGAAGTTCGGCGTGCGCTCGCCGCCGAACCGTCGCCACATACCGATGATGTTGGGATCCATGCCCGTGCCTGAGATGTCTTTGCCGAGTTCCTCGACGATCAGCAGATCGGCGGCCTCCACGGGAATACGCGGGAGGAGTTTCCAGGCCGCCTTCAGGAGCGTTCGATCGGTCTCCGCGAAGCGCTGCGCGTGCACGATCTCCACCGCCGCGACCCGTTCGTACGCATTCTCGATCAGGGCAACACCGATCGAACGTGGTCGGGCACTGAGGATGATCTCGGCCGCCGCTGGTATGGTCGCGGCAAGGCCGGCCGCGTGCAGGGCGCGAGCCCCATCAATCTTGCCTAGGCCCACCGCCAGCATCTTGCAGAGCCCGCTCTCGATCGCTCCGCGAAAACCCGTGTGTGGCTTCACTCTTCCCAGCACGATGAGTGCATCGGCGGCCAGAGCGTGCCGATCGACGTGCACCGGTACCCCGGCGGAGGTGTGACCCAGGAGCGCTGTCTCCATCGAGGATCGCATCGGCGCGCCGACGCCCGCCTCATCAATACCCAGGCCGGCCAGAACCGCCGACTGACCCTCCGC
>VGOZ01000132.1 GCA_016875715.1 Chloroflexota bacterium
AAGGTGCCGTGGGACGAGGCGTTCCGGATCGTCTCCGCCGCGCTTGTGAATACGGCCACCACCTACAGCGGACCGACCGGGCAGCAGCGCCTCACTCGCCAGGGATACGACGAGGCGATGGTTCAGACGCAGGCCGGCATCGGCACGCAGGTCCTCAAGTTCCGTGGCGGCATGCCCTTCCTCGGCGCGACGCGCATCTTCGGCCTCTACCGCTTCGCGAACAGTCTGGCACTGCTCGATGCGAAGCTCCGCGGCGTTCAGCCGGACCAGGCCGTCGGCGGCCGCATGTGGGACAGCTACACCTGGCACACCGACCTGCCGCCGGGCGACCCAATGGTCACCGGACAGCAGACAGTCGATTTCGAGCTGTTCACCGTCGAGCACGCGAAGCTGGTCACGCTCTGGGGCATGAACTGGATCGCGACGAAGATGCCGGATGGCCACTGGCTCACCGAGGCGCGCCTGCGCGGTACGCGCATCATCGCAATTTCGGCCGAATACCAGGCGACGGCAAACAAGGCGGACGAGGTGATCATCCTCCGCCCGGGGACCGACGCGGCGCTCGCATTCGGCGTCGCGAAGGTCATCATCGACGAGAAGCTGTACGACGAGCAGTTCGTCACCCGATTCACCGATCTGCCGCTGCTCGTGCGCATGGACACGCTCAAGAAACTCCAGGCGAAGGACGTCGTGCCCGGCTATCGGCCGGCGGCGCTCACCAACTTCGCGCGGGTGCTGCCACCCGGCCAGGCCGGCCGCCCGGTCCCCCAGCAGGACGGGCTCGAGATCCCTGAGGCGATGCGTGAATCGTGGGGCGACTACGTCGTCTGGGATTCACGGTCGAACGGACCGCGACCCGTCTCGCGCGATCAGGTGGGGACGTACTTCGACAGCACCGGCATCACCCCCGCGCTGGAGGGAACCTGGAGCGTGCGGCTCGTGGACGGGACGACGGTGCAAGTGCGCACGATCTTCAGCCTCCAGGTGGAATACCTGCAGACCTACGACGCGGCCACGGTCTCCGGGCTCACCTGGGTGCCGCAGGACGGCATTCGCCAGCTCGCCCGCCAGATCGCCGCGAATAAAGGCGGCACTCTCCTCGTCCGTGGCGTGGGCCCGAATCACTTCTTCAACGCAGACAATAAGGACCGGGCGATCTTCCTCGTCGCCGCGTTGACGCGCAACATCGGCCATCACGGCGGGACAATCGGCGCCTACGCCGGCAACTACCGCATCTCCATTTTCAACGGGCTGCCTCAGTACATCGCCGAGGACCCGTTCAACCTCACCACCGATCCGAACCAGCCGGCACGAACACGCAGCTATGTGAGGGCGGAGTCGGCGCACTACTTCAACTACGGCGACCGCCCGCTGCGCGTGGGCAACAAGAATTTCACTGGCAAGACCCACATGCCCACGCCCACGAAGTTCATGTGGTTTGCGAACTCGAACTCGCTGCTCGGCAACATCAAGGGCTTCTACGACGTAATGCACAACACGCTGCCGAAGGTGGAGACCATCGTCGTCAACGAGTGGTGGTGGACCCTCTCGTGCGAGTACGCCGATGTCGTCTTCGGCGTGGATAGCTGGGCGGAGCACAAGCACCCGGACATGGCCGGGTCAGTCACGAACCCGTTCGTCACGGTGTACCCGAGGTCGCCGCTGAAGCGCATCTTCGACACCGTCGCCGACATCGAGACGTTCGCCGGCGTCGCGAAGGCGCTGGCTGCGGAGGCAGGCGATCGCCGCATCGCTGATGTCTGGCAGTTTGTCGATCAGGGCCGCACCGATGTGTACCTCCAGCGCATCTGCGATGCGAGCACCACGCTGCGCGGCTACCGCTTCCTGGAGATGGAGACGAAGGCGAAGCGTGGCGAGCCAGTCCTGGCGCTGTTCCGCACCTACCCGAAGGTAATCGGCTGGGAGCAGACGCAGGAAAGCCGTCCCTGGTATACGCGGACCGGCCGGCTCGAGTTCTACCGCGACGAGGACGAGTTCATCGAGTACGGCGAGAACCTCTCGATCTACCGCGAACCGGTGGACGGCACGCCATACGAGGGGAACGTCATCGTCGCAAATCGGCCCCACCCGGCGCTGCGCCCCACTCAGCCCGCCGCCTACGGGCTCGGGGCGGATGACCTCTCCACCGAGACCAGGCAGGTGCGCAACGTCGTGATGTCGTGGGCGCAGCTCGAGACAACTCGGGCGGCGCGCGCGAAGGACGGCCTGACGCACGTGTTCATCACGCCGAAGTACCGCCATGGGGCGCATACGACACCGACAGACGTGGACACGACCGCCGTGCTCTTCGGCCCCTTCGGCGATATGTACCGGCGGGACAAGCGGATGCCCTGGGTCAACGAGGCCTACGCGGACATTAACCCCAGCGACGCAAAGGCGCTGGGCGTGCAGGACGGCGACTACATCTGGATCGATGCCGATCCGGCCGACCGACCGTACCGCGGCTGGAAACCCGACGACCCCGACTACAAGGTGTCGCGCCTGATGTGTCGGGCGCGGTACTACACGGGCATTCCGCGCGGTGTGCTCCGGATGTGGTTCAACATGTATCAGGCGAGCCACGGTACGGTCGCGGCGCACGAGTCGCGCGCGGACGGGCTGGCGAAGAGCAAGGGCTCGAACTACCAGTCTTCATTCCGGTATGGCGGCCACCAGTCGGCGACTCGCGCCTGGCTCCGCCCGACGCTGCTGACCGACTCGATGTTCCGAAAGAACAACATCGGTCAGACGATGGGATCGGGCTTCGAGTCGGACGTCTATTGCGCCAACGGCGCGCCGAAGGAGTCCTTCGTGCGGATCACCCGTGCCGAGTCCGGCGGCACGGCGGAGATCCCGGTCTGGCGTCCCGTCGCGCTCGGTCTGCGGCCCACCGCCGAGAACGAGGCGATGAAGCAATACCTCGCAGGCACCTACGTCCGCACGGAGTGATGTTCAGATGGTGAAGGTCTTCAACTGGCAGATCAACCGCGAGATGGAGTACCCGTACGCACACACGCCGCCGGCGAAACAGTTCGCGGCCGTCTTCGACATCAACAAATGCATCGCCTGCCAGACCTGCACCATGGCGTGCAAAAACGCCTGGACCGCGGGGCGCGGCCAGGAGTACATGCTGTTCAACAACGTCGAGACGAAGCCGTACGGCTTCTACCCGATGGGCTGGGATGTCAACATCCTCAGGCTCCTCGGCCCGCAGACCTGGCGCGGCCCGACCTATACGGGCAAGACGATCTTCGAGGCCGCGCCGGCCGATCGCGCCGCGGTGGGATACATCCCGGAGAACGAGGACTGGGCGAATCCGAACATCGGCGAGGATGAGGCGTTGGGCACCATCGACGGGGGTGCATATTTCACGCTGCCGCACCCCGTCTGGTCGTTCTATCTCCAGCGAGTCTGCAACCACTGCACCTACCCGGGATGCCTGGCCGCGTGCCCGCGCAAGGCGATCTACAAGCGGCCCGAGGACGGGATCGTGCTCGTCGATCAGGAGCGCTGCCGCGGGTACCGGGAATGCACGCGCTCCTGCCCGTTCAAAAAGGTCATGTACAACCAGGTGACGCGGGTCGCCGAGAAGTGCCTGGCGTGCTACCCACGTATCGAGCAGGGACTCCAACCGTACTGCACGGTCACCTGCATCGGCCGCATCCGCGTGAACGGCTGGATCCACGATCCGAAGCAGGTCGACCCGGAGAGTCCGGTCGACTTCATGGTCCACGTTCGGAAGGTCGCCCTGCCGCTCTATCCGCAGTTCGGCCTGGGCGTGAACATCTACTACGTCCCGCCCATCCACGTGCCGCCTCGGTACCTGACACAGATGTTCGGTCCAGGCGTCGAGCGGGCGATCGATACCTACCGGCGGGCGAAGGACGACCCGGAGCTCCTGGGCGCGTTGCTGCTCATGGGCGCGACGCCTCGCTGGATCGAGAAGTTCCGCGTCCGGGACGGCATCGCCATGGGATACGACGCGCGCGGAGCGGAGATCGTCCGCGTGCCGTTGACCGAACCGCTCCACATTCGCCCGGCGTTCGATGCCGCGCGCGCGGTCTATCGGCAGAACATCACCTGAGGGACTGGACAGTATGAGACGATGGGGAATCGCGTCGGTCAGCGTTGTCGCCCTCGTGAGCATCGCCCTCAGTTTCGGGGGCATTGCGCTCGCGCAGCAGCCTCCGCAACTGGTGTCCTACCGGATGGCTTCGATCCCGCTCGATCCCACCGACCGGGCGTGGACCGACGTACGTCCGCATCCGGTGCCGTTGATGACTCAGGCGCTTGCACTGCCGAAACTCACGGCCGTGACGGTGCCGATCGTGTGGGTCCGTTCGATAAACGACGGCACCAATATCGGATTCCAGGTCGAGTGGATGGACTCGACGCGTGATGCCCACGCCACCCAGCCGAATCAGTTCCGCGACGCGGCCGCGCTCATGTTCCCGGTGGGGGAGGTGCTCCCCAACATCTGCATGGGCACCCCGGGCCAGATGACGAACATGTGGCACTGGAAGGCTGACTGGCAGGAGGACATCGATCGCGGCTTCCAGGAGATCCGCGAGCAGTTCCCCAACTTCTTCAAGGACAACTATCCGTACGTCACGGGTGTGGCGCCGTTCCGCTTCCCCGCCGACTTTCTCGCGCCCGAGGCGCGAGCGTACTTTCCCGGTCTCGCCGCGGGCAATCCGCTGTCGCGGTTCGACCGCGTCACGCCGGTCGAGGAGGTCAACGCGATCGGCTTCGGTACGTTGACCCACCGTCAGAGCCAGGAGGTCATCGGCCGAGGCGTGTGGGCGAACGGGCGGTGGCAGGTCACCTTCGTGCGAACTCTGGCGCCCGCCGACGCCGAGGCGACGAGTCTGACCGGAGCGGAGACGCGGGTCGCTTTCGCGGTGTGGGACGGGGCGCAGCAGCAGGTGGGGGCGCGCAAGCAGCTGTCCAACTACGTGACGACGCGCATCAGCCCCGCCGGGCCGCCCGCCGCCGCGGCACCGCCGGCTCCCCCAGTGATCGGGACGGTCATCTCCTGGCAGGCGATCCTCATCATTGCGCTGCTCATCCCCGCGCTAGCCGGGACGATGGGCTGGATCTTCTGGTGGCGGAGCGAGCATGGTGCCCGCGGCTGAACTAACGGCGTCCGACCTCGTCGCGGCCGCCCGACGCTGGCAGGGCGCGGCGCGTCTGTTCGACTACCCCTCTGCAGCGGGCGAGCTCTCCGCGGTCATCGACGGATGCGCCGAAATGGCAGAGGGAGCGCCCGCAGCGATCGCTGCCGCAGGCTCCGCGCTGGCCGAGGCGGCCGCCACGCTCGCCACGGCCGAAGATCTGGCCGCCGAGCACACGTTCCTCTTCGCGCGGCAAGCCCCCGCGCCGCCGCGCGAATCGAGTTACGCGATCCTCCCCGCGACGGCGCAGGGCACGATCATGTCCGACCTCGGCGCTTTTTACCGCGCGTTCGGCTTCGCGACCCGGCCGGCACTGCCACCGGACCACCTCTGTGCCGAACTCGCGTTCGTCGGCGCGTTGCTCGCAAAGGAAGCGATCGCACGGGAGAACGGCTGGCGCGAGCCGGCACGACTGACTCGCGCGGCGCGGCGACGGTTTATTCGGGAGCATCTCGGCGGCTGGCTCCCGAAGTTTGTGGAGCGCCTGGAGCGCCACGCGCGCAGTCCGTTCTACCCGCGCGCGGGCGCGTACGCACTGGCGCTACTCCGCGACGAGGCCTGAGCGAGTGTGAGTGCGTCCGCACCGCCGCTCGCGGGCGGGATCGCTGCGGCGCGGGCGTGGCACGACACGCTGGCCGGGCCGCTTTTCGCACTTGCGGTGCTGGCGGCGGTGGTGGAGTTCCTCCTCCTCCGCATCCTGACTCGGGTGGGCGAGTTCCTGCCCGGAGGTGCGGGCAGCGATGCGATGAGCGTGGCTCTCGTCGTCGGTACGGCGGCGCTGAACTGCGCGGCGCTCGCGGCACTCGCGACGGTGGCGCTGACGGCCGCACGGCTGTTTCCGTGGCGCGGATGGCGTGGCTGGAGTTCGGCAGTAGTCCTGCTCGCTGCGTTCGTGACGGTGGT
>VGOZ01000133.1 GCA_016875715.1 Chloroflexota bacterium
CATTCAGCGCTGGGTGACCTGACCCCGCAGGAGTTCGCCAAGACCCGGACACCCGAAAAAGTCGCATAGCGGCTGGTATAGATCCGGGGGCAAGACCAATCGCCGCCGGACTAACTCATCAGGTGGTATGAAACGCGGGGGCAGGTCATTGGAAGTACGCCACGCGGGGATAGCGAAGGCGATGCGATGCGATTCCTAGCATTGGTGGCTGCGACGGTCTTCGTCGCGGGATGCTCGGGAGATGCTGTTCCGCTAGAGAGTAGACCGACCGTTACTCCCACGCCTGCGGCCGCCACAGCATCCACACCCACAGCAGCGCACCAGCCCCCTACCGTCGCCTCTCCCACTACGTTACCGGCGAGTTCTGGAGTCCCGCTCGGTCGCTTGAACTGGGGACAGGGAACCTCCGGCACGCCGCGAACGGACGGGGAACTTCGAACGGTGTCGGCGGGCACCGTCGGCGATATCAGTCGAACGACGCGCCGCATCATCGAGGTCGCCACCCGGCGCCTCGATCGCCCGGTGGCTGTCGTGGCCACCATCGATCGCGAAGGAGTCTTGTTCAGCGATCCTCGGTATCGGGCGTCAGACGCAGCCATCGAGTCGATCGGCGATCTGTACCTGTGGGCGGTGTGCTCTCGCGCCGCCGAAGCATCGATCGCCGCTCGATGCACTGAGCGAGTGAGCGAGGGACTGGACATCTGGTCCAACACCTATCGATCGACTGGAAACCCAATCAACGACAGCCAACTGGTGCCGGCGATCCAGGCCGTCGATCTGGCGTGTGCGGTGGCATCCCCAGAACGATGTGCTCGCTGGCGAAAATGGACCCTCGATCTGGCGCTCCGGGGCGACCAGTTCTACGGGACGATTAAACCGACCGACGGGCGGTACGCGAACAACTGGGCGAGCTGGCGACTGCTGATCCGAGGGATGGCGGGAGCGGTTGGTGATGATCCGTCGCTGGTGCGTTCGACGCGCGACCTCGTCACGTCACATGTCGCCCGAAATCTCATGGCGGACGGCAGTTCCGTCGATTTCACCCAGCGCGATGCGTTGCACTATCACGTATACAACCTGTTGCCGCTGGTCCAGCTCGCATTGTTCGTGCCTGACGCGGTCGATCCAGCCAGCGCAACTGCGATCGAATCAGGCCTCTCGTTCCTACGGCCATTCGTGCTCGGCGAACGAACGCACGTCGAGTATGCACAGACGACGGTCGCATTCGACCTGCAACGCAAGCAGGCTGGCGACCCGGCATTCGCGAATGCCCTTTGGAATCCGAAAGAGGCCCGACCACTTCTTCTTCTCGCGCGCACTCGCTTCGCGACGGTGAGACCGTGGACTATCGCCCTAGTCGACGAGGACTACGCGCCTCGCATCAAGCAGCTCGCTGCGCTGCTCGAACCCTGATCGCGGTCGTCAGACGCGGACGCAGATCCACGCCCGCCGACACGCACCGAATGACTATCGCCATGTCATGCCCCGGTCGTGACCTGACCCCCTGAGACGGATCCACCGCGAGCGAGAGATTCGCGGTGGACAGGAAGGGGTCGTGGGGATGACAACGTCGAAGCGGAAGCGGTACGGGGCCGAGGAGATCATCGGGGAGCCTGCCCCGCCTTCCCGGACACCTAGTCTGAGGCGACGATGTCGCCCAGGGAGGAGTCCAGGATGCCCCGAGCCCACCCGCCCGAGTTCCGCCGCCGGGATTGAGTACGGAACGAACCATCGCTCCTTCATGGCCGCGCCTGTCGATGGGCAGATCGCCGAGATCTTCGCTTCACTGGAACTACCGGCAGACTGGCAGCGACGAATCGCCATCCGGGCCTCGGAAGGCGACGGACCAAGCCTGGACGAACTCCGCACGAAGAAGCGCCGTCTGGCTCGGGCGTACGCCGATGGCGGCTTCTCGCTCGCCGACTACGAGGCGCGCATGGCGGCGGTTGACGCGGAGATCCTCCTCATCGAGTCCGACGCGCAAGTCGAGAGTGCGGAGGTCGCCGCACTCTTGCGCGATTTGCCTGCCCTCTGAGCGGAGGCGAAGGCCGACGAGCACCCTCAGTTGGTCGCTCCGCTCGTCGAGCGGGTGTACGTGGACGTGGCCTCGAAGCGCCTGTGCGGGCTCGTACCAGTGCCCGCCTTCCGGCCGCTTCTGGAGGCGGGCATGAAGAGGACCGCTGGTTGTTCAGCGGTCCTGATCGCGCCTTCAGCTTCCCCGGCGCAGGGGATCTTGGAGTTGGTGGAGACGGGGGAGAATCGAACTCCCCGTCCAGCGTGCGTGCGTCGCGGATCTGCTACGGGTGTAGTCGGCGGAGTTCATCTCGCCACAGCCCCTCCGTCGACCGGGGGCCAGTGCGGCCAGCCACAGTGGTCTTAGCGAACGACGGCCTGAAGCGCACCGCCGCCGAGCATCCCGACATTACGTCGCGGCGCGCAGCCCGTCGGGAGGGGGCCACGCGCCACGTCACCGCTCTAGTTAAGCGGCGAGGGCGAGTTGAGTGTCGCCGGTTACTTTTTGCCACCGGATTAACGAGGTTGATGGCACCTCGACCCGCAATCCGCGCCCGTGCGCACCTGTCGAATCCTGTCGTCCCCACGAATGAAACGACCCACTCAACAGGGTCGGCACGGACCGGTCACCGCTCGAGCCCCGGTCAGCGCTGCGCGCGCCGCACGGCCCGCTGCATCGTGCGGTCGGCCTCGCGCCTCTTGATCGCCTCGCGCTTGTCATAACGCCGGCGTCCGCGGGCGAGCCCGATCTCGAGCTTGGCCAGTCCGTTGTGAAGGTACAGCCGCAGCGGGATCACCGTCGTCCTCGGCTGCTCCTCGAGCGCCTGCGTCAGCCGCTCGATCTCTCGGCGGTGCAGCAGGAGCTTTCGGGGCCGCGTCGGCTCGTGGTTCTCACGTGCGGGCCCGTACTGGGCGATGTGCACATTGTACAGGAAGAGCTCGCCGTCCCGGAGGCGGGCGTAGCCCTCGCCCAGGTTCACCTTGCCCCCGCGGATCGACTTGATCTCGGAGCCGAGCAGGGCGATGCCGGCGTCATAGCGCTGCAGGATCTCGTACTCGAAGGTGGCGCGCCGGTTCAGGGCGACGGTCGCGCCCTTCGTCGCTGCCTTCGCCACGTCGTGATCCCTTCGGTCACCCGGGCGTCACGCGACATCATCGTGCGCGGGATCCGGTCGCCGCGGTGGGGCAGGGGGCCGCTCCGGGCTAGCCCGCGGCCTTGACCGGGATGCGGTGCTGCCCCATGGCGATCTGCTCGCGCAGGACGTCGATCGCGCGGAACATCGCGACGTCGCGCTGCGCCTCGATGTCCTCCACGGTGAGCTGGACCGCGACGTCGGGCTGAACGCCCTTGCCCTCGATCAAGTTGCGCTTCGGGGTGAGCCAGCGCGCGATCGAGACGTAGACGGCGCCGCCGTTGGAGAGTTCGCGCACATGGTTCACGGTGCCCTTGCCGAGCGACTTCGAGCCGACGACCATCGCGCGCCCGTTCTCCTGGAGCGCCGCCGCGAAGAGCTCGGCGCCGGAAGCCGAGAGTTCGTCCTGAACGATCACAATCGGGAGCTTGGTGACCTGGCCCGGCGTGGCGTTCGCCACGCGCTCGCGGCCGTTGCGGTCGACCTGCACGAGCATCGTCCCGGCTTCCAGGAACATGTCGGTGAGCTGAGTGGTCTCCTGCAGCAGCCCGCCGGGGTTGCTGCGGACGTCGATGATCAGGCCCTTCTTGCCGGCCTGCTCGGCCGCCTTGACGGCTTCCTGGATCTCCTTCGGGGTGTTGCGGGTGATCGTGCGGATCCGCAGGTAGGCGAGGTCCGTCACGGCGTTGCCCTTGCCGTCCTTGAGCGCGCCGCCAGGCGGATCGGCGGAGACCGAGGCGACCTGGATCTCGTCACGCACGATCGAGAGGGTCTCCTCCCTGCCGTCCGTGTGGCGCACCTTCAGCTCGACCCGGGTGCCGCGCCGGCCGCGGATCTTCAGAACGGCCTGCTGCACGGTCCAGCCCTCGGCGTTCTCGCCGTCGACCGCGAGGATGACGTCGCCGGCCTTGAGCCCTGCGGCCTCGGCGGGCGTGCCCGAGAGCGGCCTCACGATCACGACGAAGCGGCCCTGCTGCGAGACCGTCGCCCCGATGCCCTGGAAGCTGCCGGAGAAGTCGTCCCTCGAGATCGCGTAGGTCTGGGGGTCGATGTAGGTCGAGTGCGGGTCGCCGAGGGCCTGGAAGAGGCCGTTGATCGCGCCTTCGTACAGGTACTTCGAGTTGACGCGGTCGGGCTCGACGAAGTCCTCGCGCAGGATGCGCAGGATCTCGTCGACGGTGGCGCCGGAGACGTTGACGTTTTCCTGTTGGGGGCTGGCGACGGAAGTGGCCGCCGGCGACGCCACAGTGGCGCTCGATGGCTCGGTGATCACGCGGACGAGGAAACCCGCGAAAAGCAGCAGGACGCCGACCAGCGCGGCGATCACGCCGATCAGGACGTTACGAAGCGCGTCCGCGTTCATCGCGAAATCCTCCGCGGACGTGACGCGTCGCGTCCGACCGCCTCTGGCGCTGTGGGAGCCGGAGCTTGCGCCTAGTCTATCACGGACCCTCGGGAGCTCTCCGACCGTCGATCCGGCGGCGGTTCGGGCCGGGCTGCGCGCCCGCGAGCCCACGCGACGTCCGGCCACCCCGACCGTCTGGACGTTGCACCACATAACCACGATAGTGCGAAGTGTCGCGCCGTCGACGAACTCGCTCTGCGCTGCGGCGAGCTCACGCGGCGTCTCGCTCAGGAAGGCTGCCGAGTGGCGGCCGCGAGCTCGGCCCGCCTCGCCGCTGGCGTGTCGGCGGCCCGCAGACCGGAGCCCTCCCTGCTCGATCGATCGCCACGCTCCGTGCACGCGACTCCCGCGTGCGTGGCGGCCCCGCGCCCCGCGCGTGCCCGACCCAGGGCCGCGCGCTCCACGCCCTCAATCAGCCCGGCTCGTCCGGGCAAAC
Source organism: Chloroflexota bacterium (assembly GCA_016875715.1). Lineage (GTDB taxonomy): Bacteria > Chloroflexota > UBA6077 > FW602-bin22 > FW602-bin22 > VGOZ01. The sequence goes on from VGOZ01000133.1 coordinate 4,988, forward strand.
CTCACGGTGCCCCAGCGGCGACTCTTGCCATCGGTACCCCTCCGGGGTATGGTCCGCCCCGGCTCTTGATACCCTACCGGGGTACCATATATGTGGAGTCCCGCAACCAGGACCGAGCCCGGAAGGCGAACACCATTGGAGGGCCCCCTCGTCACCCTACGCGGCGAGCTCCGCTGCTTCGCCTGCTCGCGCTACCTCGGCGACCTCGAGTCCCACCCGGCCGCCCATGGCGGGCGCGAGTTCACCTCCTCGCTCCGGAGCCCGGGGTCGTTCGCGAGCGAGCGATCCGCACCACGCAGGGATTGCGCTGCCCGCGGTGCGGAGCACGGGTGATCGCAGAGGCGGTCGAGAGACTCGCCGCCTAGAACGGCGCGAGATTCCTACTCCACGCGGCGTGCATCCTCCTGTGCGATACAGTTATGTCACGTCCTCACGCGGTAACCTAGCCGGCTCCTCGCTCCCCCGCTCCGGCGCGCCCCTTTCCCATGCCGGGTCGAGGGCCGATGATGCCGGCACCCCGAGGTGCGCGAGCAGGATGCGGCGTGGGCGAGGCGGCGGCACTGGCATCGGCCGCCGCGTGGGCGGGCACGGGCGTCGCGCTCGCCCGCCTCGCCGGCGCCTACCCGGCTTCCTTCCTGAGCGCAGCCCGCCTCCTCATCGCCGCCCCGCTCTTCGTCGCCCTCGGACTCGCCGCGGGCGGCGCCGGCGCCATCCGCGACGCCGGCTGGTGGCCGCTCGCCGCGATGCTCGTGAGCGGCATGATCGGCTACGGCCTTGGCGACACCGCCTACATCCGCGCCCTGCGAGGGGTCGGCCTGAGCCGCCTCGCGCCCACCACGAGCGCGGCCTTCGTCGCGCTCAGCGCGGGCGCGGCGATCCTCCTCCTCGACGAGCCCTTCAGCTGGGCCTTCGCGCTCGGCGGCGTCGCGGTGATCGCGGGCTGCTGGCTGATCGTGGTGCGGGCGGCGGCGCCGGTCCGCGGCCCCGCGGACGAGCGCCGCTGGGGGGCGCTGCCGACCGCCCTGGCGATCGTGATCGTCGCCGCCGCGTGGACCGTC
>VGOZ01000134.1 GCA_016875715.1 Chloroflexota bacterium
GTGAGGCGATGCGGTGGCTGGTGCACGAGTTGATGGAGGCGGAAGTGACGGCGATGGTGGAGGCAGGGCCGTACGAGCGAACGGCGGAGCGCACGACACAGCGAAACGGGCACCGCAGTCGGCGGTGGGACATACGGGTGGCGACGCTGGAGTTGCAGATCCCGAGATTGCGCACGGGCAGCTACTTCTCGAGCTGGCTGGAGCCGCGGAAGCGATCGGAACAGGCGCTGGTCGCGGTCGTCGCCGAGGCGTACGTGCAGGGGGTGAGCACGCGCAAGGTCGAGGCGCTCGTCCAATCGCTGGGCATCGCCGGGATCAGAAAGAGCCAGGTGAGTTGCCTTCCGCGGACAGGGGTGCGAGAAGGGTTGGGTGTCGATGTGGCCTTGAGCAAGGACGTCGTGCTCTGGAAGGAGTTCCTGCGCAGCCTGCAGGAGCGCGGTCTGCGGGGTGTGAAACTGGAAACCAGTGACGCCCATCGCGGCCTGAAACAGGCCATCGCCGAGGTGTTTGTCAGTTCTTCCGGGCAGCGCTGCCGAGTCCACTTCATGCGCAACGTCGAGGCGCGCGTCCCTCGGGCGGCGCAGCCGATGGTCGCCGCGGCGGTGCGAACGATCTTCCACCAGGCGGACCATGCCGCTGCCCAGGCGTAACTCGCCACGGTGTGCGCCAGTCTGCGCGAGAAGTTCCCGACGGTCGTGCACCTGCTGGTCGACGCGGAGGAGGAGATCCTCACCTTCTACGACCTCCCCGACGAGCATCGCCGCCAGATCTACTCGACCAACTCCTTCGAGCGACTCAACAAAGAACTCAAGCGCCGATCCGCGGTCGTCGGCATCTTCTCCAACCTGGAGGCGGTCATCCGTCTGCACGGTGCGCTCCTGGCCGAACAGAACGACGAGTGTCTCGTCGGACAGCGCTGCTTCAGGGAGGCCTCGATGGCCAAACTGCTACGACCCGCTACCGCTGCCGAACAACTGCAACTTGGGGGTGACCGCCGCCTGAAACAGCACCATCGCGCGGAAAGCGCCAGAGATTCTCCACCACGTGACGGGACGCGACCTCCGTCCGGTCCGCGCCGCGGCGGCCGCCATCGGCGCGGCGCCGACCAGGGTTCGAGGACACCGCATGTAAACCTGCACATGGGTCGGATGCGCACTCTACGTGACTTCCTCCACGAGGAGTTCGATGTCGACGTCGACGTCGACGCGTACGAGGGGATGGTCGACTATGTGAAGACTTGGCCGTTGGGCAAGCCGCAAGGAATCGTGAACTGGTTCCAGTTCAACGATGCGGTCCACTCGTTGCGGCGCACGTGCCCGTGGATCAAGCACCGAACGCAGGATCAGCTGGGTCCGCCGCCGGGTTGGAAACCGCCGCGTGCCCGGTTGTTGTGAAGGTGCGCGAGCGCACCACCGGCGATCTCCGATCGCAGTGGCGGCTCCCACCGGAGGTCCATGCGGCCGGCTAGAGACGCGGCTGGGGTAGCGACGAGAGCGAGGTCGGCCGACTCTTGCGCTGAAAGTGCGTCGCAGGTCTCGGCGGCGATGACGCGACTCTGACCAGAAAGTCCGGTCGCGACAGGTATCATCGCGCCATGTCCGCGGCGGTGGTCTCGGTCGAGCGCGTGGAGGCGTTGAAGGCGCGCGCGCTGGCAAGGGTCGACGAGCTCTCTGCCGAGATCATCGCCCTGGCGGACGACATTCACGCCCACCCCGAGCTTGGCTACCAGGAACGGCGCACGGTGGGCCTGGTGCGCGATCTGCTCGCCCGCCACGGCATCGAGAGCGAGGTCGGCGTCGGAGGACTGGAGACCGCCCTGCGTGCTCGCGTCGGACGTGGCGACGGCGCCCGGGTCGCAATCCTCGCGGAGTACGACGCGCTGCCGGGCCTGGGCCACGCGTGTGGCCACAACGCGATCTGCATGTCCGCGGTCGGGGCGACTCTGGCGCTCGCGGCGCTGCGGAACGATCTGCCCGGTGAGGCGCTCCTCCTCGGGTGTCCGGCCGAGGAGTCGGCGGTGGACAACGCCGGCGGAAAGATCCACCTGCTCGCCGCCGGTCTCTTCGAGGGCGTGGACGCCGCGATCATGGTCCATCCCAACGACCGGGATGACGGCGCGCTACACACCTCGCTCGCCGCGCGGGGCGTTCAGTTCGAGTTCCGGGGCAAGCCCGCCCACGCTGCGGCCGCGCCCCACGAGGGGATCAACGCCCTCGACGCGATGATCCTGCTCTTCCAGGGCATCGGCCTGCTGCGGCAGCAGGCCCGTGCCGATTGCCGGATCCACGGGATCATCACCCACGGCGGCGATGCGCCGAACATCATCCCGGCCTACACCGCGGCGCGATTCCGCGTGCGGGCGGCGGACCTCGCCACGATGCAGGATCTTTACGCCCGCGTCGTGGCGGTCGCCGAGGGTGCGGCCCGCGCCACCGGCGCAACGCTGAGCTACCGGGACTTCGCGCCGCCGTACGAGGATCAGGTCCCCAACGCCATCCTCACCGAACAGGTGCGCGCCGCTTTCGCCGCGGTCGGGCGCCCCCTCGCCACCGAATCGCGCGGCGGCATGGGTTCCACCGATTTCGGCAACGTCTCCCGTCGCATTCCGGCCTACTGCCCGTACGTCCGCATCGCCGACGAGGGGATCCAGCCGCACACCGTCCAGTTCGCCGATGCCGCCCGCACGCCGGCCGCCCACGCGATGATCCTCGATTCGGCGAAGGCGATGGCCCTCACCACGATCGAATTGCTCGCGCGCCCGGATCTGCTCGCCGCGGCGCAAGCGGAGTTCCAGACCCGCCTGAAAGGGGGCGCGAGATGACCCACCACCGGTTCGCACCGACTCGATTCCACAATGCGATTGGCAGCCACGAGCCGGTCCTGCGGATCGCCAGCGGCGATAGCGTCTCGACCTGGTGTGTCGACGCACGGGGCCGCGACTCCCACGACGTCGAGATCACCGCCCGCGGCAATCCGCAGACCGGCCCGTTCTACATCGAGGGCGCGGCGCCGGGCGACACGATCGCGGTCCATCTCGACCGGATGCGCCCCAATCGGCCGCGCGGGTGGAGCAACAGCGTCATCGCCCCCTGGATCGTCGATGCGGGATTCGTCCACTCCATGCCGCGCGGCAAACTCGATGAGTGGGACGTGGATGCCACGGCGGGGACCGCCACTTTGCGGGTGCCGAGCCCCGGCCTGCAGTCGCTCCGCCCCCTGCCGATCGACCCGATGCTCGGGTGCTTCGGTGTCGCTCCTCCCGGCGGACAGGCGATCAGCACGGCCACCTCGTCCACTCACGGCGGGAACATGGATTACCGCGGGTTCCGCGAGGGAGTCACCGTCTACTTCCCCGTGTTCGTTGAGGGCGCGCTCTTCCACCTCGGCGACGGCCACGCGGTGCAGGGCGATGGCGAGATTGTCGGCACGGGCATCGAGATCTCGTTCGACGTCACCTTCACGGTCCGGCTGATCAAGGACTGGGCGACCAACTGGCCGCGGGCCGAGAACGCGACCGACATCATGACCGTCGGCAACGCGCGTCCCCTGGATCAATGCGTCCAGCACGCCACGACCGAGATGCTGATCTGGCTCCACGAGGACTTCGGACTCGACAGCGAGGATGCCTCGCGCCTGCTGGGGCAGTGCATCCGGTACGATCTCGGCAATATCTTCGACCCGGCCTATACGATGGTGGCGCGGGTGGCGAAGAGCCTGTTACCGACCAGGATGGCACGATGACCGAAGTCGCACGACGCGTCACGATCCGGGTCGAACCGCTCACAGCGGAGGCGTATGCCCCCTTTGGCACGCTTGTCACCCCCGAGCGGCAACTCCTCTGGATCGATCCCGGCCAGTACACCGCCCGGCTGATGACGCTGGAACCACTGGCGAAGGAGATCCGTCATGTCAACCGGCACCCCGACCACATCCAGTTGTTCGTCCCCTCGAACGACCGGCCCTTCTACCTCGTCGTCGCACCGGCGGAGATGACCGCCGCATCGTTCGATCCGGCCCGGATCCGCATCTTCCTGAACGACGGCACGCAGTCGATCACGTTCGGCAAGAACGTCTGGCACATCGCGCCGCGCGCGGTGGATGGCGAACTGACGGTGGTCGTCAATGTCCAGGGGAGCCGGCAGTTCGAGTTCCAGGAGGACCTCGACATGAGCAAGGTGCTCGGCACCGTGATCGAGGTCGCGCGATGAGCCGGGTCGTGACGATCCGCGCCGAGCCGCTCCTCCGCGAGAGCTACACGCCGTACGGGACGGTGATCGATCAGAGCCGCAATCCCATTTACTGCGACGATGGTCAGTACTTCGTCGAGCGATTGACGCTTCACCGGCTGCCCACGCCCATGCGCCACATCAATCGCCACTTCGATTCGGTCCAGCTGTTCATCCCGGCGGTGCGCACGCCTTTCCTGGTCGTCGTAGCGCCGCCGTGGATGTCGGCGGCCGACTTCGACCCGACGCGCATCAAGGCATTCGTCGCCGATGGGTACCAGGCCTTCACCTACGCGATCGGCACCTGGCACATTGGCCCGCGCGCGATCGACGGCCGTCCGTTCTCCCTGATCAATCTCCAGGGGGAGCGCTCGAACGAGGTGCACACCGAGGACATCGACCTAGCGGCGCGGCACGATACCGTCGTCCAGTTCGAAGTCGACGGGCGGGTCCTGAACCCGGCGTAGCCCGGCCGGAAGGCCGGCTGCGGCGGGCGGCTCCGCCCCGATCAGGCCGGGAAGCTCGCCCGAATCACCGCCAGGTTGTGACGCGCGTTCGCCAACGCATCGTCCCCCGCGGACGTCTCCAAGAGCATCCAGCCGTCGTAGCCGGTCGCGCGCAGTGCGTCCCGCACCGCGGCGAGATCGACCGTGCCTCCGTCGAGCGCGCCGCCTCGACTGCCTTTGACGTGGACGCGCGCGACTCTGCTCCCGCGGAGACGGATCTCGTCGGCCGGATCCATGCCGCGGCCGGCGGCGTTGCCCATGTCGAAGTAGTCGCCGACGACCGATGGGCTGCCGATGCGGTCGAGCATCGCCAGCACCTCGGCGGCGGGAAGGTTGCTCTCGACGCCGATTCTCACGCCCAGATCGGCCGCGACCGGGACGAGATCGCGGATCGAAGCGACCAGCGCGTCCATCGTCGGCTCGTCCTGCGCGGAGAACGCCGGGATGAGCACCATATCGCCGCCGGCTTCGGCGCAGCGACGGATCCCCGCGGTCGCCTGGCCCACGGCCATCCCACGTCGAGCAGGATCGGACAGGCGGGCCTCAACGTGCATCAGAAACGCCAGGCAGAGCGAACTGATCTCCAGCCTAGCCTTCCGTGCCGTCTCCCGCGCCTGCCGGACGATCGAAGGATCGTCGAGCTCGGCCAGGTCGTCCGCACGCACGAATAGCTCGATCCCCTCGACGCCGAGCGTGCTGGCGGCCGCGATTGCGTCCGCCCACGTACCAGGCAACGTCACGTGGTGGCAGATTCCCAGTCGCACGGATGGGCCCTCCCTGATGCGCGAGTGACCGGGATGCTAGGGCACCGGCGGAGAATCCGCGTCCTGAAAGACGGCGCCTTCCGGTGTCGGACCGCAGGCGGCCAGGCCGCCCCATCGTGGGTACCTGTGCCCCGCGCCGCTCAGTCAGAGAGACGCGCGAACCGCATCCGCGCGGTGGGGTCGCGCGGCGTGTACTCGTGCCAGCCGTGCTCGATCCGCCATGGCTCGGCCGCGCCGGGCTGCGCGGTCAGGATCGCGACCCCGGCGAGCCAGCGCGAGCCGACCACGATCCGTCCCCCCGCTCGGACCACCGGGATCGCCCGTCCGTGCGCGCCGCGCGTCTCGCACTGGATGGGATCGGGAGCGTGGCCGCAGAGGATGATCCCCGGATCGGCCAGGCGGACGAGCATCTCCGCGGCGCGGATGTCGTCCG
>VGOZ01000135.1 GCA_016875715.1 Chloroflexota bacterium
GCCGCCGCTCCTACCTCTTCAAATCAGCATTCTCCGGGACATCCCCGTGAAGCGGCCAGGAAGCACAAAGCCGCGATTTTGTATCAATGAAGACGGGCTGCCCCTCCGCGACCGCGATAGGTTCGCGGAGGACCACGGGGTCATCCGAGACGGAGCCCCAAGCGACGGAGGAGCAGCCCTATGGCAACGTACTACGTGGGACTGGACGTTCACAGCAGGCAGAGCACGTTCGTGGTCGAGGACGCGGCAGGGAAAGTCGTTGCGCAGGGCGAGGTGCCGACCACACCGGCAGGGTTCTCCGGGCTGGTGGCTACGCACGGCCTGGCGCCCCGGACCCAGGTCGCACTCCCTACGGTGGTGGTCCCGCCGCCTTTCCGGTTGCTCGGGACGCCGTACGCGGGATAGACGATCCGGTGGGATCGCTCGGCTGTCCGGGCTCCAACTTCCGCGAGCGCATTCTGACAAAGCGGCCGTTCATGGTGACTACGCTCAGGGGCGTTGATCGACCTTGCCCGCGAACCGCGTTTCTCGAAGCACCGCTTTGGGTACTACACTCTGCCGGGCACGAGGTGATGCCTGCATCCAGACATGCTGGAGCGCACGCGCAACCCTCCCACGCCGATCATGACGGGGGCGCCGGCTCGCACGGCGTCAGAAAGCGCTGCGGGTCCTTTGGTCCTGGCGGCGAGGAGTTGTGGACCATGGTGCAGGCATGCGGCCCTTCCTCGTTGCACACATCCACGGAAAGGCTCAGGTACTGATCGTCGTTGGTGGCGCTGATCATCATGGGGCAGTCACACACGACCGTATCCTTGACAGGATCCTTCGTGCAAGGGGCACCCCAACACCAAGCCCAAGGAGTCCTGGCGGGGCACTTAGCGACGACGAGGGGCGGCTTCCAAGCTTCCGGGCCGTAGGTGGAGATGAGCGCTCCGTTCTTGATGGCATTGCACATGGCAGTGCCCCCTGCCGGCAGCTTCAACCGTGGGTCCAACTGGTTCATGACACAAGATGCGCCGGCGTTAGATCCTTTTGGTATAATGCTCGTTGTGACGTTTGGAGGCTGGTAGCAGAAGCACTTCGCCACCAGAATGCCGTTTTCGTTGAGAACAGGCTCACTGCAACGGGCGTCCTGGCAATACACCCACCCAGGCGCCTCGCACACCGCTGCTCCTCCAGAGCAGGCCCCGCCTTTGGGGTTGATGACGAAGGGTTTTGCTTGGTCCCCGGCATTCCCGCACTGGTTCCAGCCTGGGTCCGCGGAGGGGCACGGGAAGGTCTGAAAATTTGTGGACTGCATGCCAGGGCAGCACACGTTGCCCGCACAAGTCACAGCAGTTCCGGGGCAGACCGATACCTCAGGCGCCTGCCCAGGCGCGCCGCCGCAACCGGCGATCGCGAGCGCGACCGCCAACAGCAGCGCGCACGACACACCTCTGAGCCACAGATTCTTCCCCATGACGGACTCCCTCAGCTGAGCCACTCAGCCCTTGCGAATCCACTCGTCCCGGGATGGGCTGCGTTACGGTAACATCGCGGCGAGCTGCTGCAAGTGTCATTTCTCACGAGCATGACCCACCCCGAGGGGAGTTTTTCTCACGGCATGACCCAGGGGGCGGAGCGAAATTCTCACGGCATGACCCACCCCTGAGGTAGGGCAGTCGCGGGAGGTCGCCGAGTCCACACCCGAGGCGGAAGCAGCCACGGTGCAGCACCGGAAGGAGGTGCTTGCCGATGGCGTATCGGGAGGTGGACATGTGGGAGATTCTGGAAGTCCTGCGGCGTCTGCAGCGCGGGGAACCGAGCGCGGCGATTGAGCGCGCGACGGGGCGCACGCGCAAGACGATCCGCCGCTACAAGCAGCGGGCACGCGGGCTGGGGTGGGAGCCGGGCGGCGAACGCGAGCCCGACGAAGAGCTGGCGGCCGCCGTGGCGCGCAGCGTGCGCCCGGTGACCGAGGACGCGGGGCTGGGGGCGATCGAGGCGCAGCTGCTGCCGCAGCGCGCGGAAATCCGCCAGTGGGTGTCGCCAGAGGATGGCAGCCGCGGGCTGCGACTGTCGAAGGTGCACGCGCTGCTGAGGCGCCAGGGGATCACGGTCCCGTACAGCTCGCTGCACCGGTTCGCGGTCAGCTACTGCGGCTTCCACGAGCGCCGGCGAGTGACGGTGCGCGTGGCCGAGGTGGCCCCGGGCGAGCTGGCCGAGGTCGACTACGGCCGCCGCTCCTACCTCTTCAAATCAGCATTCTCCGGGACATCCCCGTGAAGCGGCCAGGAAGCACAAAGCCGCGATTTTGTATCAATGAAGACGGGCTGCCCCTCCGCGACCGCGATAGGTTCGCGGAGGACCACGGGGTCATCCGAGACGGAGCCCCAAGCGACGGAGGAGCAGCCCTATGGCAACGTACTACGTGGGACTGGACGTTCACAGCAGGCAGAGCACGTTCGTGGTCGAGGACGCGGCAGGGAAAGTCGTTGCGCAGGGCGAGGTGCCGACCACACCGGCAGGGTTCTCCGGGCTGGTGGCTACGCACGGCCTGGCGCCCCGGACCCAGGTCGCACTCCCTACGGTGGTGGTCCCGCCGCCTTTCCGGTTGCTCGGGACGCCGTACGCGGGATAGACGATCCGGTGGGATCGCTCGGCTGTCCGGGCTCCAACTTCCGCGAGCGCATTCTGACAAAGCGGCCGTTCATGGTGACTACGCTCTCCGGGCACTCGAGCAGGGCCTTCTTCTACGTCGCTATGGTGGCGACCGTCGCGGCGGTAGGCGGTCTTCTCTTCGGCTACGACACGGGCGTCATCTCCGGCGCGATCCTCTTCATCGAGCGCGACTTCCACCTCGACGACGTCATGCAGGGCCTCGTCGTGAGCACGGTCACGCTCGGCGCGCTTATCGGAGCGTTCGTCGCGGGAGTGCTGGCGGACTCCCTCGGCCGGCGCGCGACGAACATCGCCGCGGGATTGCTCTTCGTCCTCGCGTCGGTGCTGAGCGCCGCTGCCCCGGGTGTCTGGGTGCTGATCGCGAGCCGGCTCCTCGTCGGCGTGGCGATCGGCCTCACGTCGGTCGCCGCGCCGATGTACATCGCGGAGGTGGCGCCGCCGGCCGTCCGCGGGCAGCTCGTCTCGGTGTTCCAGCTCGCGATCACGGTGGGAATCCTCATCGCCTACGTAGTCGACCTGGCTCTCGAGGCGACGGGTGCCTGGCGCTGGATGCTCGGCCTCGCGATCGTACCCGGTGCGGCGCTCTCCCTCGGCATGCTGCCGTTGCCCGACAGCCCGAGATGGCTTTTCAAGCGCGGGCGCGAGGCCGACGCGCGGACGGTGCTGTCGCAGATCCGCGCCGGCGCCGACGTGGAGAGCGAGATCGAGGAGATCCGCGTCGACCTCGAGCGGTCCGGTCGCGGCACGTGGGGCGAGCTCCTAAGTCCCACGCTCCGTCCGGCCCTCACGGTTGGAATCGGTCTCGCCGTTTTCCAGCAGGTGACCGGGATCAACGCCGTCATCTACTACGCCCCGCAGATCTTCCAGGCGGCGGGTCTCTCCTCGGACGCGGTCGCGCTCGCCGCGACGATGGGAATCGGCGTGATCAACGTCGCCGCGACGTTCATCGCTATCGGACTCGTCGATCGACTGGGCCGGCGGCCGCTCCTCGCGGTCGGCGTCCTCGGCATGGCCCTCTCGCTCGCGGTTCTTGGCATCGCCTTCGAGGAGCGCGCGCCGGTCTCTGCGGGCGCCCCCCCCGACACGGCGCTCGGCGTGGTCACCGTCCTCTGCCTCGCCGTCTACATGGTGTTCTTCGCCTTCTCTCTCGGGCCGATCGTCTGGCTGATGATCTCGGAGATCTACCCGAACCGGAATCGGGCGCAGGCCGTGGCGCTGTCGGCGGCGGCGAACTGGGGCTCGAACTTCCTCGTCAGCCTGACCTTCCCGATCATGCGCACGAATCTCGGGACCGCAGTCACGCTCTGGGTCTACGCGGTGCTCGGCTTCGTGACGCTGGCCTTCGTTCTGTGGCGGGTTCCCGAAACCAAAGGCAAGACCCTCGAAGAGATCGAGCAGCTCTGGCTCTCGCGCCTGGGCCGAAGAGCTGCCTGATGCGCCCGCTGCTCGAGCAGATCGGCGAGATGGACCGCAGGGGTGGAGGCACGTGCCGGCGGCGAGGGGTGCGCTCCCGCTTAGGTGGGCAAAGCTCTCGCGTGCGTGTCGCAGGCGTTGCATGGATCGCCGGCATCGCGCTTCTCGCGAGCGCGTCCCCGGCATGGGCCGTGTGGCCGCAGGTCTGGAGCTCCGCTCCGCCCGGCCTCCCTGGACCCGAGTACCGCATCCTCGGGTTCGAGGCGCACGAGGACGTGCCACTCTTCGAGAGGGGGCGGCTCTCGGGCAACTGGGGTGGCTGGCGCGATCGCCTGAAGGATGCCGGCGTCGAGATCCTCGGCGACTACATCACCGAGATCGCCGGCAACGTGACCGGCGGCAAGGCGCGAGGGATCACGTACACGCACAACGTCGGCGTGTGGCTCAATTTCGATCTCGGGAAGCTCGTCGGTTGGGCGGGCGGCAAGTTCCACGTCTCGGCGTCCGATCGGGCCGGGACGAGCCTCTCCGAGAGGTTCATCGGCAACCAGTTCGCGGTGCAGCAGATCTTCGGTGGCCAGACGATCCGTCTCATCTCGCTCGCGATCGAGCAGGAGCTGTTCGACGGGAAGCTCGATCTGATCGCGGGGCGGATCAACTGGGGCGACGACTTCCTCCAGTCGCCGCTCTACTGCCAGTTCCAGAACGTCGGCTTCTGCGGCAATCCCGTGAGCGTCCCGGTCGACGTCAACCTCTCGACGTATCCGAACACCGCGTGGGGCATCCGCGCGCGGATCGAGATCCTGGACGAGCTGCAAGCGAAGCTCGGCGTCTACAACACGGTGCAGAACTTCCGTGCCAACGAGTTCCACGGGGTCGACTTCAGCATACGGCACAACTCGGGCGTCGGCGTCGCGTGGGAGCTCGGCTGGCAGCCTAGCTTCCGCAGCGCATCGGGCCCGCTCCGCGGCCATTACAAGTTCGGCGGCTACGTCGACACGGAGCCGCTCCTCCAGTTCCGAACCGGGCTCATGCGCTCGGGCACCTACGGGGTCTACGCGGCCTTCGACCAGAAGCTCCTGCACGAGCCCGGGGCGACCGAGCCCCAGGGCCTACACGCCTTCGTCGCCGGCACCTATGCACCGCCCGAGCTGGCGCGTATCGAGTGGTACTTCGTCGCGGGACTGGTTTACGAGGGGCTGATCCCGGGCCGCGAGCACGACGTCACCGGTCTCGCCATGCTGTACGGCAACTACTCGAGCGCCCTGCAGGCGTCGCAGCGCGTGAGCGGCCAGCCCGTTCAAGAGTACGAGACCGTCCTCGAGCTTAACTACGAGTTCTCGCCCGTGCAGTGGTTCCAGGTGCAGCCCGACATCCAGTACGTGATCCGTCCGGGCGGCACCGGCGACATCGGCGACGCGCTGGTCTTCGCGCTCCAGATCAACGTCCCGATCTGACGCGGCTCGCGGAGCTCGAGTATAGCCGCCGTACTTTGCGGGTGGCGGGCGAAGGAAGCCAAGCGCGAAATGTCCGATAACGCTGACGTTATGACAAAATCGCGGCTTTGTGCTTCCTGGCCGCTACGTAACCCCCAGACCCGGACGTTCACACGATCCGCCCCCCGACCCCCCCGGCTTGCGGCGCACGTCGGTGGTCCCCCTCTGAACCTGGACAGGGTATGAGCGCCCGGTCCGGCAAGGAGGAACAGGAACGAACCTCAGATTCAACGGTGGTCCGCGAAGCGGAAGGTCGAGCTGCTGCCGTCGCTGATCAAGGGTGAGCGTAAGCTCGTGGACGTCTGCCGGGAGCACGACCTGAAGCAGTCCGAGGTCGAGTCCT
>VGOZ01000136.1 GCA_016875715.1 Chloroflexota bacterium
TCGGCAGGTAGAACCGCATCGACGGAGCTTGCGCCTCGGCCGGCAGTTCCGCGGCGACGATCGCCAGAAGCGCGAGCGCCGCCAAGATCAAGAACGACCTCATTGCGACCTCGTTATGTCGTGCAGCGAAAATACAGCAGTTGCCATAAGGATGCTGTTGAATCTGACGCGCCAGGAAGCGACCCTATAATCGGCGGCCGTGTCCTCGATGGCCCAGGCCGCGATCCTGGGCATCGTCCAGGGACTCACCGAGTACCTCCCGGTCAGCAGTACGGCCCACCTCATCCTGGTGCGGTGGCTGCTTGGTTGGCAAGATCAATTCCTGAACAGCCTCACCTTCGATGTGGCACTGCACCTCGGTACTCTGCTCACCACACTGCTGTACTTCCGGCGGGAGTGGCTGGATCTGGTTCTCCGCCTCCTCCGCCGCCAGCGAAATGCGATCCACGAGACGCTCGCGATCTGTGTCGGGTGCGTGCCAGCGATCGTCGCCGGAGGCCTCTATGGAGAGACAGTGGCGACGTACCTGCGGAGTCCTCTCATTGTGGCCGCGGCCCTTCTCGCGGGATCGCTTCTGATGCTTGCCGGAGACGCCTTCGGACGACCGAAGGGCGGCGCCGTGTCGTTGAGGCAAGCGTTTCTGATCGGCATTGGGCAGGCGATTGCGCTCGTCCCGGGGATCAGCCGGTCCGGCGCGACGATCGGGATGGGCGTGCTGGTCGGGGTCGACCGGGTTGCGGCGGCACGCTTCTCCTTCATGCTGGCCGCCCCCATCCTCGCCGGGGCAGGCGCGCGAAGACTGCTGCTTTTCGAGCAGGCGGAGTTCGGCGCCATCGATCTGTCTCACGCGATCGTCGGGATCGCATCAGCCGCGCTGGGAGGGCTCATCGCCATCCACTGGCTGCTCCGCTACCTTCAGACTGCAACCTTGAGAGCGTTCGTCATCTACCGTGTGGTCCTGGCGAGCGTCGTCATTCTCGTCACCACCGGCAGTGGAGGCGCCCCGTGAGATACCTGGATCGCGCGATCAAGCGGCTCGTCACATGCTGATCGGAACCCACCACGTCTGCTTCACCGTCAGCGACATGGATCGATCGCTTCGCTTCTACCGCGATCTCCTGGGATTGCACGTGATGCACGACTGGGTGACGGAGGCGGAGTACCTACGAACGATGATCCCGCTGCCGGGGTTGCGGCTCCGCATCGTCTTCCTGGGGCTACCGGGCACGCACGTGAGGCTCGAACTGATCGAGTATCTGGAGCCGCGAGGTCACGGTCGAGCGCCGGCCACGAACGTGCCCGGCTCAGCCCATGTGTGCTTCGATGTGAGCGATATCGACGCGCTGTATGAGCGTCTCCGGGCATCCGGCGTGGAGTGCAACTCGTCGCCGGTCCTCATCACCTCACGGGCGAACTACGGCGCGCGTGGGGTCTACCTGCGCGATCCGGATGGCAACGCGCTCGAGTTGCGCCAGCCGGCGCCAGGGATCTGACGTGGCGGGCACCATCGTGATCGACTTCGCGAATCGGCAGGGCGCGCTCTCTCCACGTCTTTATGGGGCTGGGTTTGAGCACGTGGGGAGCTCCGTCTACGGAGGCTTCTGGATCGGACCGCAACGAGAAGCCGACTTGCCGGCCCGGCCATCGGTCCACATCGGCTGGCGTGAGGACGTGCTGGCGCTGGTGAAGGCCCTTCGTCCCGGTGTCCTGCGATGGCCAGGCGGGAACTTCGCGCAGACGTACCACTGGCGCGATGGAATCGGGCCGCGCGACGATCGCCCTCTTCGGTTCGATCACTTCTGGTCCAAGCCGGAGCCAAATCAGGTCGGCACCGATGAGTTCCTCGACCTCTGTCGCCAGATCGGCGCCGAACCGGCGATCACCATCAACAGCCGAACCGCGCGACCGGAGGATGCGGCCGCGTGGGTCGAATACTGCAACGGGTCTCCTGATACGACGTGGGGCGCGGTACGCACGCGCAACGGCCAGGCGGAACCGCAGGCCGTCAAGCTCTGGGCAGTCGGCAGCCAGGGATGGGAGATGGAGCCCGCGGAGGCGGCTCGGCGCCACCGGGCATATGCGAACGCGATGCGCCGCGTGGATCCATCGATCGAGATCATCGCCGTCGGGGGCAACACCGCGAATCACCACGTGTGGGACTCGGCGATGATCGAGCACGCCGGCGGCTCGTTCGCCCACCTGGGCGAGTGGGCTTACGACGGGATCGCCCAGGTCGACAGCGAGATGGGCAGCGACCTCTACTACGCGAATTGCGCCGCTGCGGAGCGGATCCTGTGGCCCGTGTCCAACGCGGTGTATCAATCTCGTAGCCAGCCCTGGGAACGTCGCTACACCGTGGGTCTGGATAGCTGGGGCATATGGCGACACAGTCGGCAGGGGTTGCAGCACGACAACCACCTGTGCGATGCGCTGGTGGCAGCTACGGTCCTTCACGGCCTGCATCGCCTCGCGCCAGATGTCTCCTATGCGGCGTGGGGCAACCTGGTGAATGCGCTTGGCCTGATTCAGGCAACCGAGCGCCGGGTGTGGACCACCCCCGTCTACCAGGTCATGAAGCTGTTCCGCGACCTGCACGGAAACGAGACAGTTCGCTGCACGGTTGCCGGGCCAGCGATCGATACGCCACCGGGTTCATCCACGGTGCGAGCGCCGGCGGCCGGCTACCAGTCGATGTCCGTGCTCGACGCGACGGCGACCCGCGATCTGGCTCGCGGTCGCTACACCCTATCGGTCGTGAACCGCTCGTACGACGAAAGGATCGATACGGATATCGAGATCGCCGGGCTTCCCCAGGGCATCGGCGCCACCTCATACCTGATTCGGACCGACGGGCCGTTCGATACCAACACCGCGGCGGATCCGCAGCGCATCGAGCCTTTTGTCTTTCCGATCGGCACCATACCCTTGAACTATCCGTTTCCCCCGCGATCACTCGTCGTACTCATCTGGGAGGAGACACCCGGGTTGACGTGATGTCGGACGAGAACCCCGGCGTTGCCGTCACGAACGACGCCGCGGTCGAGGCCATCCTCTTTGTCGCAGGTGCTTCAGTGGAGGTGCGCCGCATCGTCGAGATCACGGGTCTCGGCACCGACGCCGTGCAGGCCGCGCTCGACCGCATCGCGGAACGCCATCGGGGATGGGGCATTCAGGTGCAGCGTGATGCGGAAGCGGCGTCTCTCGTCTCGGCGCCTCGGACCGCCGATATCGTGGCCCGCTTCCTCGGTATGGCCACGACCGGACGACTCTCGAGTTCGGCGCTGGAAACGCTGGCGATCATCGCCTACCGACAGCCAGTCACGCGGGCGGAGATCGAATCGATACGCGGCGTGAACCCTGAGCACGCTCTGGGGACACTCCTCGCGCGGTCGCTCATCGCGGAGATCGGCCGACGAGAGACAGTCGGGCGTCCCGCGACCTTCGGTACGACGTTCGCGTTTCTTCAGCACTTCGGGTTCGCCAGCCTCGATGATCTGCCGGAACTTCCGCGCGACCTGGTCGAACCGACAGGATCACCCACGCCCTGACCAGTGCCTGCGCGCTACCCTGCCGCGCGCTACCATGACGCTAACTTCCAGGGAGGATTGCTTTCATGCCGGTCATGTCGAAGGAACGTTTCGAGAAGGCGACGACCTTCTCCCAGTACGTCGATCTGATGAAGGTGAACCGAGACACCATGCTCCGGTTTACCGACGAGGTGCAGATTCCCGCCGAGGACCTCGATTGGTGGCGTTCGCAGGGCCCGATCAAGGTCTACACACTCACGTACGACGGGTGTGGCGACGCCCTCTACAACATTCCGGTGCTCGCTAGGATCGCCCGTCACTGCCCCAACGTCGATCTGCGCGTTGTCCAGCGTGATGAGAATCTCGACGTGATGGACCAGTATCGAAACCAGGGCCTCTATCGCTCGGTTCCGACGTTCATCTTTATGGATCAGAATCTGGAGCCGATTGGCGTCTTGAAGGAACGCGCCGAGGCGATGACGCAGATCTTCGAGGCCGAGCAACTGAAGGTGCGGCGCGCTCTGCGCGATCAATACCTACAGGAGTGGCGCGGCGAGATGACGCGCGAGTTCAGGAACGTCGTCGCGAACAAGAAGGTCTACCCCTGATCGCGCGTCCCCCTTGAGTCAGACGCGCCGGCCGAGGCCTCCGCGGGCTTCGGCCGATACCATCGCGCCCCGCTGGGGTTCGACAATCCAACGGCGAATCTCGTCGGCGTAGACGATCTCAGAGTCGTCACGCGGCACGTACCCCAGTACGGTGCGCGCATTGGCGAGACTCCAGGTCGATCTCGTGTTTCCGGAGATCCCATAGACCACCTGGAATGGGACGCCCCAGCGATCGCGAAGATCGGGAGCGTCGATCGCGCGAAGGGTCAATTGCGTCAGGTCGCGCGGGCTGATCCACATTCCGAGATCGCGGTGCAGCGTGAGTGGGTCGTTTCGACGGTCGTCGACGAACGACGTAGTCGCGAGGTCCCGTGGTGCGCCAATTCTGATTTGCACGACTTCGAGAGGGCGACCCAGTGCCCCCGTCGCATAGACGAATCCCAGGTGTTCATACGCCTCCTTGGACCAGCCATAGAAGTTGTCTGCGAGCGGCCTCGGCTCATCGGTGCCCACGAGTTCCAGCGTCCGACGCCGCAGCGGCCCCTCGTAGAAATCGGCCGCGTGGTTCGAACTCGCCACCACAACCCGGCGCACGCCCTCCTCGAGCGCCAGCTGATAGATGACAAACGCCATGTCGACATTCCCACGCTCGGCGAGGTAGCCCGCCACGGCATCGCTCGCCTCGGGCCTCTGAAATGCCAGGTGCACCACTGCATCTGCCCCGCGGAAGAGATCGCGGTGGCGATCGAGCGTGCGTGCGTCCGTTAGATCGCGCACGACCACATCCGGCCCGGGCCGGTTATCAACCAGGCGGAGTGCGTGAGACCGTTGCAGTCCATCCATGATGTAGTCCGCGATATAGCCGCTCGCACCGGTGAGCAGGACGGTTGCCACAATCTCCCTCCATCCCTAGCCTTGGGGCCGCGTGTTCCCCTCCATGTTCGCTGTTCGCCAACGGTTCCCGAGCGAGTCGATCCACGATATTGGCGCGGTCGTCGGCGCTGGCGTTGGGGCAAACCTGAAGGACCTCGGGATGGCTGCGGGTGCGGAGGTCGCCATCGCGGTCGGGAGTCGGGGGGTCACACCGCTTGGGGAGGTCGTTGCCGCGATTGTCAGCGCCACGCTCGGCGCCGGCCTCCGCCCCTTCATCGTGCCCGCGATGGGCAGTCACGGCGGCGCAACCGCGGAGGGTCAGTCGGCGGTTCTGGCCGGCCTGGGTATTGATGAGGCGGGCGTCGGCGCGCCGATGCGATCCTCGATGGAGACAGCGCTCCTGGGTCACACCTCCGCCGGGGTACCGGTGCACCTCGATCGGCACGCTCTGGCCGCCGATGCACTCATCGTGCTGGGAAGAGTGAAGCCACACACGGGTTTTCGCGGAGCGATCGAGAGCGGACTCTGCAAGATGCTGGCGGTGGGCCTAGGCAAGATTGATGGGGCTCGCGCCCTGCACGCGGCCGGCCTTGCCGCGACCATACCAGCGGCGGCCGAGATCATCCTCAGTGCCCGACCACGTTCGATC
>VGOZ01000137.1 GCA_016875715.1 Chloroflexota bacterium
GGATGAGCGCCTGATCGTCCGCCTCGTCCCGAGGTTGTAGCCTCCGCCCGAGCCGAGGGCTTCCGACCGCTGCAACGCTGCCCCAGGTACCGGCGACTGTGTCGCCCTGACCGGGGTGCGCCGCGCCGAGGCGACGATGCTGAAGGCGTTGAAGCGCGCCGGACACCCGCGCGACATCGCGCGCGCCGTCCTCTACCTCGTCTCCGATCTCTCCGACTGGGTCACGGGCCAGACCCTCACCGTCGATGGCGGCGAGTTCATGACGTTCCCGTCCACGGGCGCGCGCCGAATGGCCGACTATCTTGCCGACCATCCCGATCGGCGAGGCTCCGTGTAGACCGGATCAATTGCACGACGCCCAACTCGGCCGAACGACGCATGCGCCTTTTGGGTGCAGTGCCGATACTCGTTGGGACATCCAGTGATGACGCACGAGCGGCGCGAACGTGACGATCCTGTAACGGATTCACACGCGGGTGATTGCGGGCATCGACAGTCGCCCCAGCGGTGCGTACAATTGGCCGAGCTGGAATTCCGGCCGGCGGCGATTCGTCGACCGATGCGAGCGGTGGCGGCGGCGGAAATGCGTGGATCGGCGATCGCATGGCGCATCGGGCCTGCATTCATCGCGCTCCTCCTCGTAACGCTGCTTCCGTTACCGGCGTTCGCAGCAACAGCCACCAACACACGCACGGTGACACCGACGCGCACGATCACGCTGACCCGTACACCAACCAGTACGCGCACGATCACCCTCACCCGCACCCAGACGTTGACCCGCACCCAGACGCTCACCCGCACGATCACCCCCACCCGCACGATCACGCAAACGAGAACGCTCACGCCGACCCGGACGACGACTCTGAGTCGCACGTCCACGCTGACCCGCACGCCATCGCTCACCCGCACGAGAACCCTCACGCAAACTCCGTCTCTGACGCGAACGCGCACCTTGACCCGCACGCCATCGCTCACCCGCACGATCACCCTCACGCAAACTCCGTCTCTGACGCGGACGCGCACCTTGACGGGCACGCCGTCGCGCACACGCACGACCACGCTGACCCGCACGCCATCGCTCACCCGCACGATCACCCTCACGCAAACTCCGTCTCTGACGCGAACGCGCACCTTGACGGGCACGCCGTCGCGCACACGCACGTCCACGCTGACCCACACGCCATCGCTCACACGCACGACCACGCTGACCCGCACGCCATCGCTCACACGCACGATCACGCGGACGAGAACGATCACGCCGACCCGGACGACGACTCTGAGTCGCACGTCCACGCTGACCCGCACTCCCACCCTCACGCGTACGACGACACTCACCCGCACGCCATCGCTCACCCGTACCATCACGCTCACTCGCACGCCATCGCTCACCCGTACCATCACGCTCACCCGCACCCAGACGCTCACCCGCACCCAGACGCTCACCCGCACCCAGACGTTCACCCGCACGAGAACCCTCACACCCACGATCACCCTCACACCCACGATCACGTTCACACCCACGCAGACCCTCACGCGAACGCCGACTCTGACGCCGACTCTGACGCCGACGAACACTCCGACCGCCACGAATACAGCGACCCGGACGCCGACACCGGCCGGAGGAGGCTTGCGCATCGCGGCTCCGTCGCCCGGAACACAGTCGGCGGAGGCGACCGCCATCGCCGGCCTCGGGCAGGTCGTACCGCGCGCGGCCCGGATCAACTGGGCGAACCGACTGGTAACTCGAACGCTGGCCGAAGGCGAGGCGATCGAGGTCTTCGTGGACTTCGCGGCGACCCAGCCGATCGCCGGGCCACAGGTGACGCTCAGCGCGGCCGCCGGAATCGTGGTCGATCCGGCGTCGATTCCTGCGCGCATCGAGCCGGGGCGCCCGTACACGCTGCGCCTGGTGCTGAGCGGCGTACCGGGTCAGCGCGCCGCGCGCACCGGTGTGATCCAGATCGCGCCGACCGGCGGGCGCGGATTGGATGAGCGCCTGATCGTCCGCCTCGTCCCGAGGTTGTAGCCTCCGCCCGAGCCGAGGGCTTCCGACCGCTGCAACGCTGCCCCAGGTACCGGCGACTGTGTCGCCCTGACCGGGGTGCGCCGCGCCCCGCCAGGTCCGGAGCGGGTCAGGGGTACAATCGGGGACATCAAGGAGGCACCGACAACATCCATGGCAACGACTCAGGCCGCGCGAGCGGCACGATCGCTTTTCATCGATGGCGCGTGGCACGCGGCCCCGGGGGGACGCACGTTCGCGGTCAACAACCCGGCCACGGGCGCCCACCTCGCCGAAATGGGGGATGGCGGAGTCGCCGAGGTTCGGCAGGCGATCGAGGCAGCCGAGCGCGCCTTCCCCGCGTGGTCGGCCACGACCGCCGATCGACGCGCGGCCCTTCTCTCGACAGCCGCGGCGCGAATGGTCGAGCGTGTCGACGATCTTGCCGCGGTCCTCACCAGTGAGAACGGCAAGCCCCTTGCTGAGTCCCGCGGGGAGGTCCTCATCGGCGCGGCGTTCCTGCAGTGGAATGCCGAGGAGGGGCGCCGGGCGTACGGTCAGGTGGTGCCGCCAACCGCGCCGGATCGGCGCGTGCTGACCTTCCGTCAGCCGGTGGGCGTGGTCGCGGCGATCACGCCGTGGAATTTCCCGTTCAGCATGGTCACGCGGAAACTGGGCCCGGCGCTCGCGGCCGGCTGCACCGCGATCCTCCGGCCCGCGCGCGCGACACCGCTGGTTGCGTTCGAGATCTTCCGCATCTTCGAGGAAACAGGTTTCCCGGCCGGGGTCGTCAATCTCGTCACCGGCACCGATTCGGCGGGGATGGGGCGCGAGATGGCGACCAACCCGCTCGTACGAAAACTCACGTTCACCGGTTCGACCGAGGTGGGCAAATCACTGCTCGCCCTCGCCGCGGATTCCGTGAAGCGCGTGTCGCTCGAACTGGGTGGACACGCCCCGTCCATCGTTTTCGACGACGCCGATATCGAGAAGGCGGCCGCGGCCGTGGTCGCCTCACGGTTCCGAAACGCCGGGCAAACCTGCATTTGCACCAATCGCGTCTACGTGCAGGCTTCAGTCGCGGAGACCTTCCAGGCTCGGGTCGCCGAGATCACGCGTGGCCTCAAGGTCGGCGACGGCGCCGCTCAGGGGGTGCAGATCGGTCCGCTCATCGATCGGCGCGGCTTCGCGAAGGTGGAGGAGCACGTGGCCGACGCGGTGGGCAAGGGGGCGCGGGTGCTGGCCGGCGGAGCGCCGGTGCGGCCCAGCAATGGTCTCTCCGGCCACTTCTACCAGCCCACCGTGCTCGGTCGGGCCACCTCGGACATGAAGGTGATGTATGAGGAGACGTTCGGCCCCGTACTCCCGATCGCGACCTTCGAGACCGAGGATGAGGCGATCCGCCTGGCCAACGACACGCCGTTCGGCCTCGCGGCGTACTTCTATGCGCGGGATGTAGGACGGATCTTCCGCGTCTCGGAGAAGCTCGATTACGGCATCGTCGGCGCGAACGACCCCGTGCCCGTGGGCGCGCACATCCCCTTCGGCGGATACAAGCAGTCGGGGCTCGGCCGTGAGAACGGGTCCGACGGCATCCAACACTTCATGGAAACCAAGGCCGTCTCGATCGGCATCTGACGAGTCGGGCTGTCGGAACCAGTGGCAGGAGCCGCGGATGGGTGACTTCCGTGGCTCCCATAGCTGGCTCGTGGACCCCGGCGCAGGTTCATCGCGCGTCGACACCCGGCGCGGGGGCGCGTCCGTCGCAAGGTCGAGCGACGAAGAGATCGGCCGCGTCATCGGTCGACGGATCGATCGGCGCGAGAGCCTGCGGTCCGGCATCGAGCGCATACACCTGCACGGCAGCGACCCGCGCACTGCGATCCTCAAGACGCAGGGGATGCTCGTCGTGAGCAGCGAGGCGGCCCTTTATGCCGGCGAGATCCTCGACCCGGCGGTCGACGGTTCGCCGCGCCTGCTGGCATCGAGCGACCAGGGCTGGATTCTCCTGGAGGACTGCGGCGAGACGCGGCCGCCGTTGGGCGATCCCATCGCGATGGAGGCGGTCTTCCATCATCTCGGCGACGTGCATCGTCGCCATTGCGCGCGCATGGCCGGATCCCGCGCGAAGCGCTCCGGGATGGGATCGTCACCGCTCGTGCGCACGCTTGGGGAGGGGCAGGGCGCTCTGGACCAACTGGTCGCGTCCGTCGATCGCGCGCGCCAATCCCCCCAAGCCTGGGAACTGACCGGTGAGGACGTTCTTCTCGCGCGGCAGATCCGAGATTGGGGCGATCGCGTGGGGGTATCGCTTCTCGACGGCGCCTGGGAGAGCCTGCTCCACGGCGACTATCACGTCGGCAACTGGCTCCTCCAGGGTGGCAGGGTGCGCGTCCTCGACTGGGAACTCGCGGGGCCCGGACCAGCATTCCTCGATCTGCAATACCTGGATCTGTCCGAGGGCCCGCCTTTGCACGGGCCGCGCGGCGCGGTCGCGCGCCGCGCGCTCGACGCGTACTTCGCGGCGCTCGGCGGCAGTTCCGTGCCGTTCGCGGATCGCCCGTCGGTCTGCCGCGCGGCCACGATCTGGTGCGCGGTGGGGGGCGCGCTCCAATACCTGGAGGCGCTGCTGACGGACGCCGACTTTGCGCGCGGCGGCACCGAGAGCCTGCCCGGTGCTGCGGCCGCGCGTCTGCGTCTGGCGGCGAAGCTCGCCGCGCTCAACTGATTGGGAGCGGAGCATCCGGTAAGGCGGAAGGTCGGGCCCGGTTGCACTGGCGAAGCGAAGGAACTGGATCGCCGAGGCGCGTGCCTGCGTCGCAACCTCCGAACCCACGCCGGGGAACAACGCCAACTCAACATTCGCGCCGCCCTCGCGCAAGATCGTGGTGAGCCGCACCGCGCGCTCGAGTCGGTTCGTCCCTAGCTGCTGATCCCACTCCGGACTCGCGGGGAGAGGTGCGACATCCTCCGTGCCTACGCCTATCCAGTATCGGGTGCGTCGCACTTCGGCCTCATCGATAGGACGCTCGGTGAGGCGTTCCATCTCGGCCGTGCCCACCGGGAACGCAGGTGGCGCAATGACCTGCGCCATCGGTGGTACCGTGTACTGGGAGCCAGATAGCAGCGCCACCGCGCGCACGTCGGCGGCCTGAACGAGCGCGTAGCGCTGGGCCAGAGCGGCAGCGCGACCCATGCCGATGATGCTGACATCGGGGTGAACGCGGAGACCCGTCGTCCCCGGAATTGTCGCGACGATGTCCGCGATGCCCCGGTACTGCCCCGGGAAGTCCCGCCGCACCGCGTCTACCGCGGAGAGATCCATAATGAATTCGACGTGGGGGGGGGCGACGAGAATCCACCCGTAGTTGTCGGCTGCCGCGATGAGGTCGCGGGCAATCAGGTCGCTCTCCAGACCGGGCTCCGCCACGACAAGGACGAGCGTCAGCGGCTGGCGCGCGAGCGCGGCGCG
>VGOZ01000138.1 GCA_016875715.1 Chloroflexota bacterium
CGTCCGCCCCCACGGCCGTTCAAGCCAGACCGACTGAAGCGGCGCAGCCGACCGCCCCGCCCAAGGCACCCGCCGCTACGAAGCCGACAGCGCTTACCGAGGAAGCAACCGCGGCGTACAAGCCGCAACCGACGCCATCGCCAACGGCCGGGACCCCGATGGGCGCCGGCGTGGCGACAAAGATCGCCAGCGTGGCGAGAGTCGTGGATGGTGATACTGTGCGACTCGTCGTGGGCGGGCGCGAGGAGTCGGCCCGGGTGATCGGCATCAACACGCCTGAGACCGTCGACCCTCGGCGCGACGTCCAGTGCTATGGCCGCGAGGCGACCAGGCACGCGCAACATCTCCTGCCCCAGGGCACGACGGTTCAGGTGGCAGCGGACCCCACCCAGGACACACGTGATCGGTTCGGCCGCCTTCTCCTGCATGTGTGGCTCGCCGACGGACGCTCGTTCGCCGAGACGATGATCCGCGAGGGGTACGGGCACGAATACACCTACCAATCGCCGTACCGGGGCCAGGACGCGCACCGTGCCGCGCAGCGCGAAGCCGAGGCCGCCCGGCGCGGCTTGTGGGCGCCTGACGCTTGCTCCGCCGCCGCTCCGCCGACGCCGCCGCCGCCGAAGCCGGACCCAGCGCAGATCGTCGCGCCCACGCCTACACCGATCCTGCGGCCCGAGGTTGTGTTCATTTCGGTAGTCGGTGCCAGCCCGGGCGGGCGGGCGAGCGCCGAAATCAGGACGACGCCGAGCGGGAGTTGCACGATCCGCTACACAACGCCGGCGGGGACGGTGAGCAGTGCACAGGGCTTGACACCGAAGTCAGCCAACGCGGTGGGGATCGTCTCGTGGTCCTGGGTCATCGGATCGAACACGCGGGCGGGCTTCGGGACAGTCGTTGTCACCTGCGCCGGCCAGAGCGCCACCGCGCGCATCACGGTTGGGTAGGGGCCAGGACACGTCGAACGGCGGAACCGGGAGGCTGCACTTTAGGTTTCCACTCTGAATCATGTTGAGGGGGTTTGGCGCCGACCTGCGAACGGCGTCAACGGCGTCACCCCCAAACGCCCAGTGGGTCCGCGAGCGGGCTCTCGGGTCCGTTGGTGAGCGGCACCGACCGGCGATCTGGCCCGTTGCGGCTGGCTCACAGGTCACGACACTGTGCGGTCGTGACATTTGTGTTCGCCTACAGCGCGAAGGTCACCGACGGAGGAACCCCGCGTCCGGCCTGTCCAGATTGCGCGCCCTGACCCAGAGTGAGGTGGGGGCGCATCCGGGCGGAGGTGAAGCACGGGTCCTTCGACCTGCCGGACTGGATATGGAAAGGGCTCGGGTCGGCGGACTGGCTGACTTTTCTCGTTTCTTTCGTTTCTTACGTAGACATGCTGTCTCCTTCCGCGAGCCCCCGGCCCTGGCTGACTGGTAGCGCGCGGGCAACTTACAGTGTATAATTAGTGTGTAAACAGTGTGTATCGAGCAGGTTACGAAGGGTGTCCCTACACTGCGCGGCGTGATCCGAGGGGGGGAAGTTGGGCGAGAGAATCCGTCCGTGGCTGACGCTGGAGGATGATGACTCTGGAGATCGATCCCCTCCTCTGGTGTGCGGAATCCGCCTGGATACCTTCCGGACGACTGGCACTGTCTAAAAGTGCGGAGTTTGGAAATCACCACCAGAGCCAATACGCCGCAAATGGCTATCGCCACCGCCACCACGCCACATCGCCGACGCAAGATCACGTATCGAAAACACGCCATTTCAGCAAGATTTGGGCTGATCGCGATGACGCTTTCCGTATTGGCACGCTAGATTTCGCCTAAGAATGCCGCTGCATTCCATTGCGGACGGCCGGATGGTCCTGAACCTGCATCCGGGACAGATGCGGGCGTGGGCGAGTCAGAAACGAATGACTTTGATGCTGGCCGGAACGCAGGGGGGAAAGGACTTCCTTCGGTCCCCACTGGCTCTATCGCGAGATGCGCAATCGCGGCGCGAGAGCGCGCCTACCTCGGCACTGCCCGTGGTGGCTACATCGCCTCGGTGGAGAAGGGTGAGGCGGACTCACCCCGGCGGGACATCACGCTGCACTACTTGGTCGCCGACCTATCGAAACGGATCGGCGATAACGCCGAGGCGTCACGCTGGGCTCGGCTGACCATGGCGCACTCGCAGTTCTCGGCGGCCAAGGCAATCGCACAGGCGACCCAGACGCTTCGCGACGAGTTGCGGGCCCTCAAGGTGGCCGACTAGCTCCTGGCTTCCCGCACGCGGTCCCCACAAGGACTTTGCTAGGCATTACGATCTTCGCCCGCATCGTGCTGCCCTTCTCGGTTCCCGCCCTGATCGTAGTGGTCATCTTTTCGTTCCTGCACCACGGGAATGACTTCCTCGCGCCGCTGATCTATGCGAACAAGTACGACATGTGGACAATCGCGATCGGCGTGGCCAACCTGCGCGCCTCATGGGGCAGCCGGGACGTGACACACCTGATGATGGCGATGTCGACGCTCATGGTCCTACCGATCGTCGCGATCTTCTTGGTCGCCCAGAGGGCGTTCATTCAGGGCATCGTGCTCACGGGGTTGAAGGGTTGATACGTGTAGGGTTCGTCGGCACTGGCAACATCACGAAGCGCCACTTCGGCGCCCTCGCCAAGCTGAGGGAGCAGGCCGAAGTCGTCGCGGTCTGTGACGTCGTCGAGGAACGCGCGCGGGCAGCCGCGGCGCCGGTCGGCGCGAAGGTCTATCTTTCGTCATACGAGATGCTGAGCCGCGAGCGGCTCGACGCCTTGTACGTCTGCCTGCCGCCCGACGCGCACGTCGATCAGGAGCTCGCCGCTGCCGAAAGGGGGATCCACCTCTTCGTCGAGAAGCCACTGCCGCTCGACCTCAAGAAGGCCGAGGCCATCGAACGGGCGATTCGCGCCAGCGGCGTCGTCAGCGCGGTTGGCTACCACTGGCGCCACTTCTCGCATAGCAAGCTTCTGAAGGATCGGCTGCCCAACGAGCGCGTCGGTCTGGCGCTCGGCTACTTCCTGAACCTGCTGCCAGGCAGCCCCTGGTGGCGCATCGGCGCACGCTCGGGCGGACAGGTGGTCGAGCAGGCGATCCAC
Organism: Chloroflexota bacterium; assembly: GCA_016875715.1. Classification (GTDB taxonomy): domain Bacteria; phylum Chloroflexota; class UBA6077; order FW602-bin22; family FW602-bin22; genus VGOZ01. Next base: position 3,110 of record VGOZ01000138.1, read on the forward strand.
ATTTTCGACACGTCTCGCTACCTGCTCGGGGAGGTCGAGCAGGTCTGGTCGCAGTACGGGCACCGGGCGAACCAGGATGAACCCGGCTTCGACCAGGATGACGTCTACACCGTCAACCTGCGCTTCCGCTCCGGTGTTGTTGCCAATTATCAGGTCTGCTGCATCCTGCACCGGCGCTACCAGGTCGGGTTGGAGGTGCTCTGCAAGGATCGCGTCTACCGATTGGACGAGAGGCAGCTGACGATCGACGACCGCGACGGCGTTCAGAGTATCGCCATCGAGAACGATCCGGGCTACGATGAGAACGTCGGCTTTCTGAAGGCGATCGCCCACGGCGATCGCGGCGGAGTGCTCTCCGACTACGCGGACGCGCTGAACACTCAGCGCGTGGTGATGGCGGCGAACCAATCGGCAGAGACGTGCCAGCCCGTGAGGGTGTGCGATGACTGATGACCCGCTGCTGGGACGTTTCGGCGTCTGCACCGACGAGGTGCACCCCGACCTGGCCACCGCGCTCGATGCCGCGCTGGCCATGGGCATGTGCGAGGTCGAGCTGCTCGCTTTCTGGGGTAAGCCGCTCGTCCAGATGGACGACGTCGAGCTCGACCGCGCCCGAGGCCTGATCGACAAGCGCGGAATGCGCGTCAGCGCCATCGCCTCCGGGTTCTTGAAGACCGTTCTGCTCGGCGACGTGCCGCGCGGCCAGGTTGGCCGCCACCCGGCCTTCGTGGCCGAGCTGGACGTCCTGCGCGCGCAGATCAGGGCGGCGAAGCTGTTCGGCGCCCCAATCGTGAGAACCTACGCCTTCCGTCGCGACCAGATGATCGGGCTCGGCAACCCGTCGCCCAGGCTGGCGCGCGGCGGCCCGCTGCCCGACGTGATGCTCGAGAAGGTCCTCGAGGGGCTTCGGATCGCGGCCGACATGGCCGGGGACGCCGGCCTGATCCTCGGCCTCGAGAACGTCCGATCTTGCTGGGCGAACTCCGGCGCCAACACCGGGCGGATCCTGCGCGCGGCCAACCACCCGGCCCTGAAGGCGATCTGGGACCCAGGCAACGACTTCGTCTCCGGCGGCGTGCCCTACCCGGAGGGCTACGAGGCGGTCAAGCCATACATCTGTCACGTGCACGTGAAGGACGCGCGCGAACTCGACCCGGCGACCGGGCTGACGGCCTGGGAGGCGGTCGGCCACGGCTCGGTTGACTATCCGGCGCAATTCGCGGCGCTGCGTCGGGACGCCTACGACGGTCCGCTGAGCCTGGAAACCCACTGGCACCCGAAGGGACCAACCGGCGAAGCGGACACGATCGAGGACAGCCGGGTGTCTTTCGAGGGGATCAAGCAGGCGCTCGCCGCCAGCGTAGCCGTGCCCTCCGGAAGTTGGCACCCTAACCGGGTGGACAGGTCGTAAACGGGTCACTCGTCCGATGTCAGGCCCCCCGCCACTCGACAGACTCATAAGCATCTGGGGATTGCCGCTCTATTCCGTTGCGGATGGCCGAATGGTCCTGAACCTGCATCCGGGACAGATGCGGGCGTGGGCAAGCCAGAAGCGAATGACGATGATGCTGGCCGGAACGCAAGGGTGAAAGGTGCACCAGTTCGCCAACCCGAGGTTGACGCGGCCCGGGTGAAAAGGTGTGGCCGGTAAGCAGGGCCCGCGAGGCAGGCGTCACATCACCGGCTTGACGGGCGCTCGATAGGCGCGGACACTACGGGGCGGCGCGGCGCGGCGGTTCGGCGTTAGTCACGAGGCGATCCGCCTGATCGTCTCGCGGGCCAGCCGGGCGGCGGAAGGTTCAGCGGCGTAGCGCAGATGCCCAGGGGGCGGTCGTCCACGTCGCTCCGCAGTGGCATCTGGTGGCGGCCCGTCCCTGCAGCCGAGCGCGTGGCGCCAACACAATCCAGACACGGCGCGCATTTCTGGCGGCCGAGGACGCTGCGGTTTGAGCTTACGCGGGTCCGTCGTGCACTGCTCAGCTACGTTGCCTGCCGGGGTCTCATCAACGCCAACCTTCGAGATCCGCCCAGCATTCAGCGGCGTCTTGCTGCGATCAAGCGTTGGTTGGTAGCCGCTTGAGAAACTGGTCCGCGATTAGGTGTTCGAAGTGCTGACGGACGGCGAGCGCGATCGTAGGTTCCCGGACGAGTAGTCCGAGTTCGATGTTGCGGTGCTGGGCAGCGGCGGTGAGGTTGGCGGAGGTGACGAGTGCGCTGTCGGCGTCGACGTCGGGCCGCTTGCCGTCGTCGGCGTCGCGGTGATCGTCGGCGTTGGTGTGGCCGTCCCCAGCGGGTCCTGTTCCGCGAAGGTCGCGGAGATGTTGCCGGCCAGGTCGCGGAACC
>VGOZ01000139.1 GCA_016875715.1 Chloroflexota bacterium
GCCATCGCGCGCGCATCATGGGGTTGACGATGGCAGGTAGAACTCATCTTCGATGCGGCGCTCGGGCTCGCTCCCGAGGTGGTGCCCCGTGCCGGGCTCCCGTCGTTCCCGGACGAGCGCGATGCAAACTGCACGGGGGACGATCCACGGGCCCACGAACGGCGGAAGGCCGCATGCGTGGCGCTGAGGCCTCGCGACTTCGAGCAGCACGGCAGCCGCGTAACCGTGGCCGGTTCGTCCCCTCTCGCGCGCGTCAGCTCCAAATCGCATACAGCTCGGCTCGCCTTGAGTCTGTGCCGGTGCAAACCTCTCTCATACGCGCGGCTAGGCCGACGGGCTGAAAAGCGGGACCGCACCCGCCTGCCGCGCGGTACCACTGCGGAGCACCCATGCGGAGGTGCCTGTGGCTACGCGGCGGCGTGCGAGTAAGCCCGATCCTTCCAGCACCGACCAGGGACCGGAGAGTCTGCTCGCTCTGATTCAGAATCTTCCGGACCTGACACCGGAATTTAAGCAGAAGCTCCTCGCAGATCCGCGACTCCCTGAAGTCCGTCGGGCACTTTTGCAGCTCCAAGAGGATCCGCGCTTTCTACGCGAGCCTCTTGATCTCTTTACTGCGTTGCACGAATTGTGGTCGCGCAGAATGTTTGAGCAGCACAGCTTAGAGTACCCTGAGATCTCGGCCCCAGCGGACGTCGATGCTCCCCGGGAGGCTAAGTTTTCCGCAGAGGACCATTCACTGCTCCCCCTTGCGGAAAGCGTGGAGAATCACTTCGTTCGGATTGAACTCAATCGCTTTCGACTTCTAAAACTCGTCAGCTCCCCTTCGGATACCGAGGCGCAGAGAGAGGCGGCGACTCGTCTTATCGATTCGATCTCCCAAGACACGATCAAGATGACCATCACGATGCTGTTAGCTGCCTTCAAGCGCGGGATGGAACGCGATGCGATTGCGGGAATGAAGTCGAGGGTGGGCAGCAAGATCGGTGCAAGCCGCGGCGGAAAAGCTCGCGCCGCGCGGCTCAAACAGATCAACGCTGAGCTCATCCGAAATGCAGTGGTGGTTCGAGAGAGGACTGGGCGTAGTGTGCAACGGATCGCCAAGGAACTCGCTCCGAACGATCCGCGTCGTCGCAGTCAGCAGACGATCGCTCGGATCATCGGACCCGCGGTGCGGCGGATACCGGCAAAGAGATAGCTCGAATTTGCTCGTTGCCCCCGGCACCTGACACAGCCGCGCAATAACGCTTGTTGAGTGCCCCGGGCACTCGACAATTCCGCGCGGCACTTCCGGCTATTTTCACCGACCTTTGTGCGGAGACCTAATGATCGTCGTCACTATCGCGCTGTGGAGATCATCGAGGTGGTGTGACGCGCGTTGATTCGAGGTGGAAGAGTGAACGGCAGCAACAAGACAGAGATGAGCCAATACGCTGCAGTGACTCTGATGTTCGACCGCGCAACCTTTCGCCCTGTGGACTGGCGAATTCACGCACGCAACTCGGTCGAGCAGCAGAAGATCGCCGAGCGGGTCACCCTTGTCATCCGTCTGTTTCAGGCGTTGGATGATCAGTTCGGCTATGGCCAGGCGCCGCAGTAGCAATGCCGTCGCGCGTCATTCGTGGCGAAATCCTCAGCAGCGACACGCTGAGCCGGGTCTCACTCGAGGCGGAAGCGCTGTTCTGGCGGCTGCTGATCGCAGCCGACGACTTCGGTCGGCTCGACGGGCGCCTGCCCGTGCTCCGCGCCCTGCTCTTCCCGATTCGCAATGTGCCGGTCGAGCACATCGAGGAGTGGCTCTGCGAGCTCGAGTACGCCGATGAAAGCGGTGGTCCGCTGCTCCGCTACGTCGTCGAGGGACGACCGTACGTCCTGCTTCAGAAATGGGAGAAGCATCGATCGAACTCAAAGCGAGCGAAGGAGTCGCGCTTCCCAGCGCCTCCCACGGGTCCCCGAGAATGCCCGGGGATTCCCCGGGGAGTTGCGGATATCCGCCCGTCTGTTGGTGTTGGTGTAGGTGACGAGTGGGGAGTGAGGGAGTCCGAGGAATCGGCTGCGCCGACACCCACGGAGACCAGGCTTTCCGCTCCGCGTGGAGATGAGTTCTCCTGGATCGTGCCCCTACTCGCGGCGAAGGGTGGCGACGCTGACGAACTCGAAGCATGGCTCGCGGAGATGTGGCCGGAGATCGTCTCGGCGGCCGAGGTCGAGGCGCCGACACCTGAGAAGTTGCCCCCGGCGATCCGGCGCATCGGCCACGCCCGATGGCGGGTGTACCTCCGCGGTGAACGGCCGTTCCGCGGAATTGCCGAGCGACGAGCGCATCAAACGAAAATCGATGCGTGGGAACGTGGGCACGGGGCCGCCGCGCGCGAGGATGCGACCGCGGAGACGCTGCCGTGAAGCCCGCAACGCGGCGCATGCCGTGCCCGATCTGCCACGGGCACCGGGATCTGCCGGGCGGCCGGGGTGTTCGCTGCTGGGGTTTCGTTTCGGACGACGGCGCCTACGCCCACTGCACGCGCGAGGAACTCGCGGGCGAGATTCGACTGCACAAGGATGGCACCTACCCGCACCGTCTCGGCCCGCGCAGTTGCCGATGTGGTCGAACGCACGAGGTCGACCCGGGGCAGGCAATCGCCATGTCGACACCGATTGGTGTCGCTGCTCCGGAGATCGTCGAGGCCTACGACTATCACGACGAACGCGCCAAACTCGTCTACCAGGTCGTCCGCTACCAACCCAAGGCCTTTCGGCAGCGGCAACCAAACGGCGCTGGCGGCTGGGTGTGGAACCTCGATGGTGTCGAGCCGCTCCTCTACCGGCTGCCCGACGTAATCCGCGCGGTTGCGGCGGGCGACACGATATGGATCGTCGAGGGCGAGAAGGACGCCGACGCGATGAACGCCGCCGGGTGCGTCGCGACGTGCAACAGCGGCGGCGCGGGCAAGTGGCCGGGCGGGCAATCGCGGCACCTCGCAGGTGCCGATGTCGTGATCGTGCGCGACAAGGATGAAGTCGGGAACGAGCACGCGCGCCAGGTTTTCTCGGCCCTCAAACCAATCGCGAAGTCACTGCGAGTCGTCGAAGCGCGCACCGGAAAGGATGCCGCCGATCACCTCGCGGCGAAGCACACGGTCGAACAGTTCGTGCCCGTGTATCCATCCGCGGACCTACGCGCGACCGACCCGATCGCGTGGAAGCGCCGTGGACTGCGTCTCGCCCTCGACGCCACAGGCCGCGCTCGACGCGACGAAGCAGGCAGGTTGATTCGTAGAAACGCGGGCGAGGTATCGCTCTTCGTCGTTCGGTCCTCTGCGCCCGCGGAGCGCCTCTACGACGTCGAAGGCGAGAGCGACGCGCTCGCGTGCATCGACGCAGGCGCTACCGACGTCTTCGCCTCGACCGGCGGCGCTTCGACGCTGAAGGGTCACGAGCGTTGGGTAGATGCGTTGCTCGCGAGTCCTCCGAAAGAGGTCGTCGTCGTCGGAGACTTGGGCGGAGCGGGCTCGAAGGGAGCGGGAGCACGGGCGAAGTGGTGGCGCAATCACGGCGTTTCGGTTCGCGTGCTGAAACTGCCCACCGACCTCGGGCCGGGAGGCGACGTTCGCGACTATCTGATGGGCCGACCCGCGCGCCAGGGCGAAGCGGCGCAGGAGCCGCGAGGTGGATTCGCCGACCTCGACGCGCTCGCCGACGCGGCTCCGCGTCTCCCTCCGATCGTGGCGCGCGAGCCAACGGAGAAACCCGGTCTTGAGTTGATCTCGTTCGGGGAACTGCTTGCCGAGCCCGAAGAGCGGGTGCGGTGGATCGCGGACGGCCTACTCATCGCAGGCGGGCTGTCTCTCCTCGCCGGGAAACCGAAGGCGGGGAAGTCCACTCTCGCGCGGGCGCTCGCCGTCGCCGTCGCTCACGGAACGCCGTTTCTAGATCGGCCTGTGACCGCGGGGCGCGTCATCTACTGCGCCTTCGAGGACAAGCGCTCCGAGCTGCGCCGCGTGTTCTCGTCACTCGGGGCCAACGCGGAGACGTCCCTCGATTTCGTGGTGGGTCGTGCTCCGGAAGGTGTGGTCGATGAGGTCGATCGGATCGCGCGAGAAAAGAAGCCCGCGCTCATCGTGATCGACACGCTCGCGAGGTTCGCGGGCATTCGTGACCTCAACGACTACAGCGAGGTGACGCGCGCCCTTGAACCCGTGGTCGCGATCGCTCGTGAAACCGGCGCACACGTCCTGCTCGTGCATCACGCCAAGAAGGGCAGCGGGTCCGACCCCGACGGAATCCTCGGCTCAACCGCGCTCTTCGGCACAGTGGACACCGCGCTCGTGCTGCGAAGACACGAGGGCGTCCGCCTGCTCTCGTCGAGGCAACGCTACGGGTCGGACATGGCGGAAACGGTGATCGATCGCGACCACGAGACCGGGCAACTCAGAGCGGGGGGCACGCGGGAAGAACGCGAGAAAGCCGAAGTCGAGGCTCGCATCGTCGCGTACCTCGGCGAGTGCGTGGCTCCAGTCTCGGAAGCAGAACTTGACGCCAGCGTCGAAGGCACGAAGGCAGTCAAGGTGCGCGCGCTCCGCGCCCTACATGCGCGGGAAGCAATCGCGCGAACGGGCGCGGGCCGGAGGGGCGATCCGTACCTCTACGCGCTCGCAGATTCTGGTTTTCTCGTTCGTGACCCTAGGGCGCGAACGAGCGAACTAGAAACCAGAAACGACGAAGCGGCAGCGCTCTCGTGCGGGGAACCCCTGGCGTTTGAGGAAGGCCGCGAATGAGCGCCGCAAGTCTCCTCGCCGACCTCGCTCGCCGCGGCGTCGTGCTTGAGGCCGAGGGCGATGCGGTGCGCTGGCGCGCCCCGCGAGGGGTTGTCTCGGAGACAGATCGCTCAGCCATTCGAGCAGCAAAGGCGGAACTGCTGGCGGTGCTCGGTGCCAACGAGGCTCGGAGCGCGCGCTCCGCGAGGCTGATTGAAGAGGCGAATGCACTCGAAGCGCGAGAGATGCTCGGCGCAATCCGGCTTCGCCTGCCGGGCGGCATGGGCGAGGCATGGGTCGTACTCGCACAGGGGGTGTTCGACGATCTCGTCGCCGAGGAGTCGAAGCGGCCCGAAGTCGCCCGTCGCCCCGTCGTCTGGCTTGCGGACTGGTGCCGCCTCAAGGGGAAGAGTGAAGACGCGATCCACACCGCGCTGGAGGTCTGGCGGGCGTTCCCGGGGTCGAGGTTGGTGCATTGAGCAAGGGCAAAGGAACTGTCCCCCCGCCGTGCGCCCCCCACGCCGAAAAGGGAGGGGTTCGGCTCGCTGACCGAATCGCATTGCGACCGGCGGAGGCCGCGGACGCACTTGGAATCAGCGAGCGCACGCTGCGCAC
>VGOZ01000140.1 GCA_016875715.1 Chloroflexota bacterium
GCTTCCACCGCGCCAGCGCCGCCGGCATCGTGCGCACGCCCGTGTCCTCCCGCCCAATCGACCCCAGTCCGACTGAGCCGAGTGAACATAACATGGCGGCTGCGCATCTCACCGGGAACTCACTTTACCTCCGCGCGCTCGAACAGACCGGTGGAAATGCCGCGGCGGCGGCACGCGCGCTCGGCGTGGAGCCGCACACGCTGCGAGCGGCGATCGAGCGGCTCGGGATTCGGCCGCGGCGAGTGCGACGCACGAAGCTCAAACCGATCACCGACTAGCGGGCGCTCCCCGGCCTGTGCACAGACTGTCGCCGGGCGGGAACGGACGCTACCCGCACGCGTCCAGGTACGCACGAATGATCTTCGCGACGAGCGCGATGTCGTGGATGGCGTCGCGACCCGAGGTGATCGGCTGCGTCCCGCACCGCACGCACTCGCGGAAGTGGCGCAGTTCGATCTTGAACGGGTTGTCGTGCCAGCGTTGCTCGCGCTGCCACGGGTGACCGTCCGCGTCGATGCCGTACTCGGTCGCGACGGTGTCGGCCCCGATCGAGAAGCCGGTCGGGAAACTGACGATTACCCGCTCGCGTCCGCCGTACACCTCCATCGTCTCTTCGAACAGTTGGAGGTCGGGGAGGTCGATCCAGGTGCAGACCGCGCGTTTGTCACCGGCGTAAGCGAGGATCGTTGTCAGCGCGCTGCCGCCGCGCCAGATCTCAGTCGAAACGACCCTCTCGGGCGGGCCGAACACGCCCGAGAGGTTGCCGATGTCGTGGATCAAGCTGCCGAGGACGTGTTGGAATGCCGCGGCGACATCCTGCGTCAGCCGGCCAGGATCCGCCAGGCCAAGCGCCTGACTGACGAGTCGCCGGTGTTCGGTCAGCCCCACGTCGCGAAGGCTCGCGGGGAGGTCGTCGAAGCGCCGGATCGGGAACTCGCGCAGATGGAGCGCGTTGTTCGGATGCAGGTGATTCACCTGAATGAAGCGCGTGTCTCCCATCGCGGCGATCGCTCGGCGCGCGTGCTGATACGCCGGGCTGTGCCGCTTCATGTAGCCGACCTGAAGGATCACCCCAGCGCGATCGGCGGCGGCGACCATCGCCTCGGCCTGCTCGACCGTGACGCACATTGGCTTCTCGACAAACAGGTGCTTGCCCGCCTCTGCCGCGGCGATTGCCGGTTCGGCGTGCGAACTGTTCGGGCACACGATCACGGCGTCGATGTCGCTCGCGACGAGCTCGCGGTAGTCGCGGAACCGTCGAGTTGGGGCGACGCCGTACTGATCGCCGACGAATCCGAGCAGACCGGGCGAGAGATCGCACAGTCCTGCGATCTCGAACTCGTCCTCGAGTTCGCGCATGTGCGGCAGGTGCTGTAGCTGGGCGATCGCGCCGCAACCGATCACGCCGACCTTCAACCGGGTCACGAGCCCCTCCTCTTCGCTTTCGACACGCTACTCGGCCCCCGCCAACTCAGTCGATCAGCCCGCGCAACCGTGGATCCAGGAAATCCCGCAGGCCATCGCCGAGCAGATTCGTCGCCATCACCGTTACGGTGATCGCAATGCCCGGGAACACCACGAGCCACCACGAGGGCCGGAACTGTTCGGCCAGCACCCCGCCGAGCATGTTTCCCCAGCTCGGGTTTGGTGGCGGCACGCCGAGGCCGAGGAAGCTCAGTGCCGACTCGGTGAAGATCGCGCCACCGAGATTCAGGCTGACGAGGATGAGCATTGGGCCGACGCATTGCGGGGCGATGTGGCGCGCCATCACCCACAGCGGCGAGGCGCCAAGCGCGCGCGCGGCCTCGACAAACGCGACCTCGCGAAACTGGAGCGCGGCCGAGCGAATAATCCGGGTCGTCCCGGGAACGCGTGTCACCGCGATCGCGACGATAACGGTATGGAGTCCTGCGCCGAGACTCACGAGCAGGAGCAATGCTAGGATCAATGTCGGGAACGACATCATCACCTCGATGATCCGCTGACTGATCAGGTCGAATCTGCCACCGATGTAGCCGGTCGAGACGCCCCAGATGAAGCCGAGAAGTTCACCGATCACGACCGACGACACCGCGACGAGCATCGTGACGCGTGTGCCGTAAATGATGCGGCTGAGCGTGTCGCGCCCGAGGTGATCGGTCCCGAGCCAGTGTGCGGCGCTCGGCTGCTGGCGAACCTCGGTGAAGGAGTTGAGGATCGGATCGTACGGCGCGATCAGGGGCGCGAGCGCGCCGATGGCGATGACGAACAGCAACAGGAGGGCCGCCCCGACCGCCGCCGGCGACTGCCGCGCAAAACGGCGTAGATGTGTGGCGAGCGAGTCGTATTCGCTCAGGTCGACCGGGCTCGCGGCCGGGATCGCCGGATCGGCGGTCGCGACGCGTCCGCTCACTGGTACCTGATCCGTGGGTCCAGCCAGGCGTAGGAGAGGTCGACGAGCAGATTCACGACCGTGTAGATGACGCCGTACATCAGGACGAGATTCTGGATGATGACCCAGTCTCGCTCACCGAGCGCCTGAACGAGCGCGAGTCCGAGTCCGGGAAAACCGAACGCGCGCTCCGTCGCGACCGAGCCGCCGAGCAGCGCGCCGAAGCTCAACCCAGAGAGCGTGATGACCGGGAGCAGGGCGTTCCGCAGGACGTGGCGCCACACAACCACCCGCTCGCGCAACCCCTTGGCGCGCGCGGTTCGCGCGTAGTCCTGATAGAGCGCGTCGAGGATCGCCGAGCGCGTTAGGCGTGCCATCGCCGCCGCGAGTCCGATGCCCAGCGCCAGCGCCGGACCGAGCGTCATTTGCAGGTTGCGAACCGGGTCATCCTGGAAATACACGATCGAGAGCGGGGGCCTCCACGTGAACACGAGCACGCCGACGAGAACGACAACGAGTCCGATCCAGAACGCGGGCACGGCGAGAAAGAACATTGTGAGCGCGCGCGAGAGATAGTCGATGACTGAGTTCCGGTTGGTGGCGCTGATGACGCCGAGCGGCACACCGATCACCCACGAGACGAACACGGCCATGACCGCGATCTGAATCGAAATCGGACCGCGTCGGAAGATCAGTTCGCGGATAGGCTCGCCGCGCCAGAACGAGCTTCCGAGGTCGCCGCGCAGCACATCGCCGACCCAGCGCAGGTACTGGACGTAGTACGGGTCGTTCAGGCCGAGTGAATCGCGCGCCGCTTTCAACTCGGCGTCGTTGAGGATCGTGACGCTTCCGCTCGACGCGTTCTCGATGATCGCGAGTGGGTCGCCGGGAAGGATGCGCATTGCGAAGAAGATGATCAGCGAGATACCGAACAGCGTCGGGAACGCGATGAGACAACGGTTGACGATGTAGGAGGTCATCGGAGGAAGCGATGGTGCGAGCGCCCGCGCGCCCGCACCATCAACAGCCTGGGCTCCCGGTTACTTATCGAGCCACGCGACGTCGAAGCGGCCCCACTCCACAAACTTGCGCTTGTCGAGCGCCAACCCCTTGACATTGGCACGCCACATTGGCAGGTGGTTCGTCCAGCCGATGATCGCCCAGGGCGAGTCCTTGTCAAGAATGTCCTCGGCCTGACGGATCATCTGCCGCCGCTTCGCCTCATCACGCTCGATCTCGATCTGGTCGAACAGCTTGTCGAGCTCAGGATTTGAGTACTTGGAGAAGTTGGATGAGCCGCCCGTCTTGTGGGCGACCAACCAATGGGTGATGGGATCGATCGTCGCCGATCCGGTCGTGTTGAGATTGATCTCGAACGAACCCTTCTTCAGTTCCTCGACCAGGTTGCCGCGCTCGACCGTGCGGATCTTGGTCTCGATACCGATCTTCTTCAGCATCCCCTGGACGGCCGGTGCCAGCAGTTCGGCGTGCGGCGCGACGTTCGCCGAGAGCAATTCGAATGTGGTGCCGGGTGCGACGCCGGCCTCGGCGAGCAGTTTCTTCGCCTCGGCGATATCCGCGGTCTTGTCGGGCCGGTAGCCCGGCAACTTGGCGACATCGGCCGGAGCCATCGCGAACGGGCTGCCGTGCGACTGGTAGCGCGTGATCTCCATCGGCTCCTGTGTCTGGAACGCGACGAAGAGATCCTGTCGGCTGAGGGACAGGTGCATCGCGCGCCGAACGCGCGCGTCATCGAGCGGCTTCTTCGCGCCGTTGAAATAGAGCATGTAGGCACCCGTGCTCGGGAACAGGTTAACCTTGATGTCGTTCGTCCGCTTCTTGCCCTCGGCCCACGTCTCCTGGGAGACGTTCCACGACATGTCCGCCTGTGATGTGAGCACGGCTGTGCCGCGGTCGCTCCACGCAGGTGCGTGAATGAACTCGAGGCCGTCGAGGTACGGGAGCTCCTTGTCCCAGTACTCGGTGTTCTTGTCGAAAAGCCAGCGCTCGCCAACCTTGTGGTCCTTGAACTTGAAGGCGCCGGTTCCGGGAGCGATCACCTTGCGCAGGTCGCCCTTGTTGTCATCGATCGACTTCTTCGAGTAGATGACCGCGCCATTCGACGCCATCGCCTCAAGGAAGTACGGAATCGGCTTGCTGAGCGTGAACTTGACGGTAGCCGGGTCGGGGGTCTCGATCTTGTCGATCGCCGCGAACAGCGACTTGTTGGTGCTGACGGTGCCCTCAACCGGGTTCAGGATCCGGTTGAAGGTCGCCGCGACATCGGCCGACGAGAACGGCGTCCCGTCGTGGTACTTGACGCCCTGGCGCAGCTTGAAGGTGTATGCCTTGCCGTCCGTCGTGGCCTCCCACGATTCGGCGAGGTCGGGAACGATCGTGGAGAGACCATCGACCGGGCTCCAGCGTACCAGGTTGTTGTAGAGCTGCCAGAGGACGTGACCGCCGGCGCCCTGGTTCATGTCGAAATTCGACATCGTGACGCCGAATGCAGCCTTCAGTACGCCACCGCGCTTGGCAGGGCCGTCTGTCGGGCGGAGCATCCCCGGCGCGAGCGCTGCCGGCTTGGGCGCCTCGGCGGGCTTGGCGGCTTCAGCTGGCTTGGGCGCCTCGGCGGGCTTGGCGGCTTCAGCTGGCTTGGGCGCCTCGGCGGGCTTGGCGGCTTCAGCTGGCTTGGGCGCCTCGGCGGGCTTGGCG
>VGOZ01000141.1 GCA_016875715.1 Chloroflexota bacterium
CCAACGCAACTGTCGGCGGCTTGGCGGCGCACGTCCGTGCCGCTGGTGAAGCGAGCTAGCGCTCGACCCGCAAGGGATGCTTCGTCACCGCTCACACCACTACTCCTTCGAGAACGCGCCATGGGCTCGCGCCTCACCGAGCACGTCCGGCGCGCGTGAGTAGCCTTCGGGCGTGCCAATGTCAATGAACCCGCCGGATGATGGATACGCCAGGAGGCCGAGATCGACCCAAGAGGGGAACATCTCGCGTTCGAGGGAAACTCGGCGGCCGCTGGGGATCGCTTCCAGGAGTTCGCGCTTGAGACAGTACACTCCTGCGCTGATCCAGCCCGGAGTTCTCTCGGTCCTCTTCTCGTGAAAGCCCGTGATGACGCAATCGTCGGAGAACTCCACGCATCCATAGCGGCTGGAATCCTCGACGTGCCTAACGACAAGCGTGCCCGGAAAATTCCTCAATCTGTGTTCACGTAAAACTGAGCCAAGATCTACATCGCAATAGGAGTCGCCATTGAGTACGATGACGGCATCTCCAGCAATCATTGGACTCGCCTTCTTTAGAGCGCCGGCAGTATCTAGGGGCGTATCCTCATGCGAGAAGGATACAATCACGTCACGGTAGGACGATCCAATTGCTGCGACGACTTGATCGCCCAGATATCCCGTGCAAAATACAGCGCGACGGATACCCGCATCGCATATTTGATCCAACACGAATTGAACGAAAGGCCTCCCGCAGACAGTCGCGAGCACCTTTGGCCGATCGCTCACGACTGCACGCAAGCGACTACCCAGGCCTCCCGCCAGGACTGCCGCCGTGGCTTTCGCAGCGCTCGCGCCGGCAGAGAGTATAGGCCTCACATCTTCCGTAACGTCTGAACCGTCGTGCACATCCTCTCTCGACATTCGATTTGCGAGATGGCGGAGGGGCAACGTTCACAGCGCGGAGATTCGTTGGGCCTCGACGAGCCACCTCTGAACGGCGTGGCCAGCGTCGCCCCACCTGCAGGACGCGGAACAAACACGGTGAGCGCGTGGCGTGCACTCAAAAATGATTCACCTGATTCCTGGTGCTTTGGCACACGCTCGACCGGAGACCCGGGAGTCACGTTGGCGCTGCGCGAATATAGAAGCGGTCGAGTCCGATGGTCAAGGCATTCCTACCCTCGACCCCGGGTTCGGTCAGTGAGGGCCTGATCAGTGGGACGGGCGGTCAGTGGCGATCCAGAGTTGACCGTACACCCATCTATTATCCCGGGCACGATATCGCTATGAGTGGGAGCCTCGTATGATCCCTGCAACGCATCGCGTGCTGATGGCCGTGCACGCCCACCCGGATGACGAGGCAATCGGGACCGGCGGCGTGCTCGCCCATTACGGAGCGCTTGGCACCCGCACGATTGTCGTCACCTGCACGCGCGGCGAGTGCGGCGAGATCAGCGATCCGGATCTCGCCACGCCGGAAAACCTCGGTGAGGTCAGGGTTGCCGAGCAGGCGGCTGCAGCCGACATCCTCGGCGTGAGCAGAACAGTCTTCCTCGGGTATCGCGATTCGGGGATGGAAGGCCGCGAGACGAACCTGGACCCGACGTGCTTTCACCAGGCGCCGCTGGACGATGCGGTCAGACATCTCGTGGGCTTGATCCGCGAGGAGCGGCCGGATGTCATCATCACCTACGACGCGATGGGCACGTACGGCCACCCGGACCACATCAAAGCGCATCAGGTCACTCGCGCAGCATTCACCGTTGCGGGGGACTGGCGCGCCTTCCCGGATGCGGGGCAGCCCTGGTCGCCGGCGAAGCTCTACTACGGGGGGCCGACTCGGTCCACGTTCGAGCGCATGCGTCAGGCGCTTGACGATGCGGGAATCGAATCGCCCTACGGACGTGGCGGCGGGCCCGATATGCGCGAACGCATCGTGAGGTATGCGACGCCAGATGACGTCGTCACCACCGTCATCGATATCAGTCCCCACGCGGACACAAAGCGGGCGGCGCTCCTCGCCCACCGCACCCAGTTCGGGAGTCAGAGCATCTTCGCCCGTCTGCCGCCTGAGGTCACACGGGCGCTGTGGGCGACCGAGGCGTACGTTCGGGTCGTCGGCCCGGGACCGGCGCGCGGCGAGAAGGATCTGTTCGCCGGCCTGGCCTGACCAGCGTCCGCCACGTGGAGAGCAACGGAGCACGCCTTATCGCCGCGATCCGAGACGGTCAATCGGCGCAGGCCGATTCGGATCGCGCTGTGGCGATGCAGGCCTACATGAAGTCGACGATGCCCTATCGCGGCGTGCCCACCCCTCGGAATCGCCCGATCGTCGCGGGCGCGATCGCGGCACATCCACTCGCCGCGTCCCGCGTGTGGGAGGAGGTCATCCGGTCGCTTTGGTTCGATGCCTCCTACCGAGAAGAGCGCTACGCGGCCATCGGCATCCTGCAGGCTCGACGCTATCGCGCCTTCCGAACTCCGGAGATCCTCCCCCTCCTCCGCGACCTGATCGTCAGCGGGGCGTGGTGGGATCTGGTCGACGGCATCGCTACTCAGACGGTCGGCGAAATTCTCGTCGGGTGGCCGTCACTGATCACGCCAGAGATGCACCGCTGGAGCCGCGATGCCAATCTCTGGATACGACGCACCGCGATCCTGAGCCAGAACCACGCACGCCTGCGCACGGATGAGACACTTCTCGTTGTCTGCATCGAAGCCAGTCTGGCCGCCCGCGATTTCTTCGCGCGCAAGGCGATCGGTTGGGCGTTGCGGGAGTACGCGAAGGTGCGCCCAGAGCGAGTACGTGCGCTGGTCGATCAGTGGGGCGAACGCCTCAGCGGCCTGAGCCGTCGCGAGGCACTGAAGCATGTCGGGCCCAGCGTCGAATAGCGACGCGCCGCCGGCTACTGCGGGTCGGCCAGGATCGCCCCGGTGTTTGCGCTGGTCACGAGCGCACGATAGCGCCGCAACCACCGACTGGCAATCGGTCGATCGGGCGGTCTTGCCTCGGTCAGTCGGAGGGCGATCTCGTGTTCGGTGAGTTCGACGTCGATGCGCCGATCCTCGAGATCGACCCGAATGATGTCCCCGTCTCGTACCGCCGCGATCGGTCCACCCGATGCGGCCTCAGGAGAGATGTGGCCGATCGAGAGGCCGCGACTTCCGCCGCTGAACCGTCCGTCTGTGATCAGCGCGCACGCGGTCCCCAGGCCCATGCCCGTCAGGGCGCCAGTGGGCGAGAGCATCTCCTGCATGCCGGGTCCGCCGCGCGGACCCTCGTAACGGATGACGATCGCGTCTCCGGCTCCCACCTGGCGATTGAGGATGGCCGCGAGCGCCTCTTCCTGACTCTCGTAGACCTTTGCCGGGCCGCGGAATCGCCAGGCGGTGCGATCGATCGCGCCGGATTTCACCACCGCGCCGTCCGGAGCGAGATTGCCGAACAGGACGGTCAGGCCGCCGCGAGACTGAAATGGCTCTTCCAACGGGCGAATGACCGACCGATCGCGCACCGGCGAGTCCGCAATCGTCTCTCCCAGGGTTTTGCCGCTGACGGTCTTCGCTTCGAGGTGGAGCGCGCCCTCCTTTCGTGACAACTCATGGAGGATCGCGCTGATACCGCCGGCGCTATGCACATCCTCGATGTGAACATCTGGCGATGCGGGGGACACCTTGCAGATATAGGGGACACGTTCCGCGACCTCATTGAGTCGCTCGAGCGGATAGGCAACGCCGCCCTCGTTGAGGAGAGCGAGGGTGTGCAGGACTGTGTTGGTCGAGCCACCCATCGCCATATCCAGGGCGAAGGCGTTGTCGATCGCCCGATCGGTCACGATGTCGCGGGGTCGGACGTCCTCTTCGACCAGATCGAGCAGGCGCCGGGCCGAGCGCTCGTAGTGAGCCTCCCGTTCGTGCGTGCGCGCGAGGATCGTGCCGTTTCCTGGCAGGGCCACCCCGAGCGCCTCGCACAGGCAGTTCATGGAGTTGGCGGTGAACATCCCGGAACAGGAGCCGCAACTCGGGCACGCCTTCTGCTCCAGTTCGAGCAGTTCGGCATCATTCACCTTGCCCGAGGCGTAGCCTCCGACGGCCTCAAAGACTGTGATCAGATCTGCCTTCTTGCCGTTCGAGAGTCGCCCCGCAGCCATAGGCCCGCCGGAGCAGAAGATGGTGGGGATGTTGAGGCGCATAGTCGCCATCAGCATCCCCGGAACGATCTTGTCGCAGTTCGGAATGCAGATCATCCCGTCGAACGCGTGCGCGGAGATGACGGTTTCCACGCAGTCCGCAATGAGCTCGCGACTGGGCAGAGAGAACTTCATTCCCGCGTGCCCCATGGCGATGCCATCGTCGACACCGATCGTGTTGAACTCGAACGGTACTCCGCCTGCCGCCCGAATCGCCTGCTTGACGACCCGTCCAACCTCCTGGAGATGAGCGTGACCGGGGATGATATCGACATAACTGTTGACAACCGCGATGAACGGCTTGCGGAAATCGTCCTCACTCTGAATCACCCCGGTCGCGCGGAGCAGCGACCGATGAGGAGCCTTCTCGAAGCCGCGCTTGATGATGTCCGACCGCATCGTCTTCTGCTGGATCGCCACACGGCCCTCCCTTTCGCACCCGCCGCGACCTGTCGCAATCGCGCTCGCGTCAATGTTATCGAGCGCGACCCGCTCGCCGATTCGACTCTCGGGCGAGCGCGTGCCGCCGGTGCCAGTGGGTCTCGCTGCCGTACGATTCCACCCGGTGCAGGAACCCTCGTGCCCGCGCTGCATCCTCTACCTGGGTGCCGACCGCTTCTACTACAGCGTCGAACTTCTGGAACGGCCCGAACTGCGCGAGGAGTCGCGCCCGGTGGTTATCGCGCATCACCCGCGCGCGGTCGTGACCACCGCCAACGACGCCGCGCGTGCGCTCGGTATCGGCAGCGCCATGAGCGCGGCCATCGCGCTCCGTCGGGCGCCGAATGCCCTCTTCCTTCCCCCGCGTCACGGCCTCTATGCCGCCCATTCGGACCACCCTGATGCGGTATCTCCGTCAGGTGAGCCCGCTCGTCCAGCAAAACTCTATCGACGAAGCCGTGTGCGCCT
>VGOZ01000142.1 GCA_016875715.1 Chloroflexota bacterium
CATCGGTCTCCACCCACGCGAACAGGCGCGCGCTCGGCACCGGGAGCGGGACACCGAGGAGCTCCGCCGCGTGGAGTCCGATGCGGACGCCGAGAACCTGGCGGGGACAGAGCCGCGTGTGAACCCCCTCGAGGGCGGTGATCGCCGTCTCGATCGCCTGGCGCGATGGCGTCATCATCTATCCAGCACCGCGCTGGCCCAGCCGAACGCGGCGACCGTGGCGGGCAGACCAAGGGTGGTGAGCCCGAGCAGGATCGCGTGCTCGACCTCGGCTGTGGTCGCGCCCTCGGCGAGCGCCTTGCGCACCTGGGAGCGGACCGCCCCCTCGGATCCAGCGCCGATCGCGATACCCAGGCGCACCATACGTCGGTCCCGATCAGTGAGCGGCCCGCCGCGATGCATCGCGTCGGAGAGGGCGTCGTACGCGCTGGCGACCTCGGGATGGTTGGCGCGAAACCGCGTGTAGATCGCCGGGACGTAGTTCTGACCGTCATCCATATCGCGCCGTCACCTCCGCGGAGGATCTGCCGTGGACGTGGGACGCCCACTGATCGCCTACCAGGGTTTACCCGCGCGCGAGGGACGGTGCGTGCGGGAATTCCCCGATCATGCACCGGCGTGCGAGCCACCCGATCGCCCGGCTAGACGACTTTCCACCTGGTCGCCAGTCACCGGTCGGCGCGAGGAGGCGAGGGCGGAGCGGGCAGGATGCCCGCGATCCACGGCACGAGACAGCCAGCAAAGCAGCGAGGACCGCGGGTGTTCCTCCCTTTCCGCGCATCCGCCAGGGTCCGAGCGCGTACCATCGGCCGAGCGTGTCCACGAAGCCACCATCCGTCCATGGCCTCGCGCTCCTCCGCCACATTCTCGCGACACCTTCCCCTCTCGACCGATACCGCGCGCCGGATCGACGATACGTGGAGGAGGACCTCATCCTCCTTGCACCGGTCGGCGGCCCGACTCGCTGCGACGCGATCGCGCTCGGCGACGTGCCGATCGGGTACCTGCGTGACCTGATCGCCGCGCGCGTACCGGATGCGACCATCGCCTCAGTCGAGTTGCTCGTCGAGCGTGCTCCGGCCCTCGAACGAGCGCTCCTTGGCGACGGGTGGCGGCTGGCCGAGACCGAAGAGCAGGCGATGGTCCTTCTCGATATCCCGGCGGAATCACCACCTCCGCCATCCGAGCTTACGGTGCGGCGGGCGATGGACGAGGTCTCTCTGGCGGACTTCTGGGCGGTCGAAGAGGCGCGGCCTCGCCACGTGCCTTCCGCGGCCGCGGCGCGCGATCCGGAGATCGCCGTGCTGGTCGGCTATTGCGGCGGTCGGCCGGTCGCGACGGGACGGGTCTCCGGGCACGGCTCCGTCGCCGATCTGATGGGCATTCAGACGCTCCCGGACCTTCGAGGTCGGGGATTCGGCACCGCGATGACGTGGGCGGCGCTCGCCGCGGCACGAGCGATGGGGTGCGGAGCGGCCGTGCTCGCCGCGACCGCGATGGGTCGCCCGCTCTATTCGCGATTGGGATTCCACGCGATCGGGACCCTCCGGACGTACGTGCCGTCCGCGTGACCCCACCGGCCTCCGACCTCGCGCGGCTGGGCGGGCAGATCGCCCGGCGGCACGACTCTCGCGATCGGCCGCATGTCGACGACCCGGAGGTTCGGCGCCTCATCGCCGCGATTGCGCCAGGAGCCGAGGCGACCGATCTGGGCGGGACGATGAGCCTCAACCTCTGGCTGCGGCCGGCCGGGATGGTCCTGCGGGTCCACCGACCGCTTCTCTCGGCCGACCGGCTTGGCGCGCTTCAGCGGGTGCGCGACCACCTCGCGGCGCGCGGTCTCAACGTCGGCGCGCCGGTAGCGTGGCGGGGCCGGACACTCTTCCCCTGTGGCGGACGATGGGCGGAGATGGAGCCGTACCTGCCGAGCACACGACCGGACCCGACAGGAGAGGCGTACGGGGAGATGCTTCGCGCCGCGGGATCGCTGCATCGCGCGCTCGCCACCTATCCCGGGAAAGTGCCGCGCCCGCTTGTGGCCACGTATGGCCCACCGACGACATTGCTCCGCTGGCTGCCGGCGGCGGAGACTGCGGCGGCCGAGGATGCCGCGGCGCGGGAGATCCTGAGCCAGGTTCGCGGGGCGATCGGTCTGCTCCGCCGCAGGTGGGTCCCGGAAACGGCTCTGCCCCGCGGTCTGATCCACGGCGACATCCGCCTCGCGAACGTCCCGCGTGCGCCATCGGGCGAGCCGGTGTACTTCGACTTCGGATTCCTCGCCCACCGACCGCGCATCCACGAGCTCGCCTACGCCCTTGCGTGGATCGTCCTCCGACCAGACGGCCGGGGTCGGGCCGAGGAGTTCGCCTGGGAGAACTTTCCCGATCTCCTGAGGGCGTACGAGGAGGGATCCGACGTGCGTCTGACCGACCTCGAACGGCGCGCACTGGGGCCATACCTCGCCGCGGTGCCGCTGTTCCTGATGGCGCTGGCCGGATACGTGCCCGATCCGGTCGGTCATCTCCGGAGCGAGGCGCGGCTGGCATTCCTGCGGATCGGCGAGTGGGTGTTGCGGCACCCGGAGGCGGCGCGGTAGGCGACCTGCCACACTCCCACCGTGTGGGCCGAAGCGGTCGCGTTCGCGCGAGCGCACCGGAGGGAGGCGACGCTGCCCGCGGGGCTCGTGCGGCTCAGCGGCGGATTCAACAACGAGGTGTTCGCGATCGGCGACACCTGCGTGAAGCTCTATCGCGTCGATGAGCGGCGGCGGTGGGAGCGCGAGTGGCGGGCATTGCGCTTCGTCGCCGAGCGGGATGGAGACCTCGCACCACGCCCGCTCTGGTACGAGCCGCAGGGCTCGCCGCCCGCAGTGGTGATGTCCATACTGCCCGGCGTACCGCTGAGCGAGCGGCCGATCGGTCCGACGGAACTGAGCGCGCTGGGCGACATGGTCCTTGCCACCCACAGCCTGCCCGAAGGCGCCGCGTACCCCACCACCGTCATCGGAACCCCGGTACGCTGCGTCGGTGAGATCGAACTGACCGTGGCGCGGCTGACGACGTGCGACGACGATCCGCTCGCCCGTGAGAGCCTGCGCTGCCTCCGGCCGTGGCTCCACAGCGACGATCCGGCCGCGCTCCTCCGCCCGGCGCCGCCGGCGTTCTCGCGTAGCGACGCGAACCTGGGCAACTGCCTGTGGGACGGGCAGCGCATGCGCGCCGTCGATTTCGAGTACGCCGGCACGATCGACGTGTCCTTCGATCTCGCCAATCTCGTAGAGGCGGAGACTTCCCACCGCGTCAGCGACGAAGCGTGGCGGCCAATCCTGAACCGATTCGCGATGGACGCACAGGAGCGGGCCCGTTTCCGCGCCGCGCGGCGGCTGATGGCGCGCTTCTGGCTGACCATCTTCTGGCGGGCGCACCTCGGGCGACCAGAGGCGCGGATCGCGGCGCAGATGCGGCGAGTCGCCGCGGTGGACGGCTGGACGCGTTAGGTTCGGCCGCCAGGGGCTCCGGCCGCGCGCGCGAAGGCGCATCATGGCACCGGCGCTCCCGAGCGACTCCCACCCGAAGGTACGCGCATGAGTGAGACCGCCCCGACCGCGCTGCGCCCCGAACAGTTGCGGCTGCGCTGCGATCCGGCAACGCTCGACTTCGAGACGACCGCGGAGCTTCCGCCGCTGGTGGGCCTGGCCGGACAGCCGCGCGCCGCGGAGGCGCTCGCGTTCGGAATCGGCACGGCGCAATCGGGCTTCAATGTGTTCGTCGCCGGCGAGCCGGGAACGGGCAAGAGCACCGCCGTGCGAGCACTGCTGGCGGAGGTGGCGCGGGGGCGACCGACGCCCGGCGATTGGTGCTACGTCCACAACTTCCAGGATGCTTCGCGGCCGCGCGCGCTGCGTCTCGCCCCGGGCGAAGGGAGCCGGCTCGTCGCGGCGCTGCACGACCTGGTGGACGACGCGCGGCGGGAGATCCCACGCGTCTTCGAGAGCGAGGAGTACATCGCCGCACGCGAGGCGGGGATGAACGCGCTGAACCGGCGGCGGCAGGAGCTGTTCGCGCGGATCGGGGGGCGCGGCGAAGAACTCGGGTTCGCGATCCAGTTCACCTCGAGCGGCGTCGCGGCAGTGCCGATCCTCAACGGCCGGCCGGCCGGCGATGAGGACATCGCCTCACTCACCGAAGAGGCGCGTGCGGCGATCCGGTCGCGCCGGGAGGAACTGGCCAAGCGACCGGTCTCCCATAGGACCCGACGAATGGGCGAGAATGAGACTGCGGCAATGATGCACGGCGACTACCTGAACGCGGCGCTGGCGGTCCTGCGCGCGTCCGGGTGCCCGATGGACGGTCGCGAGATCACTGACGCGGCAATCGCCGCCGGCTTGATCGCGCCCATCGGCAAGACCCCAGCGCAGTCGATGCGGGCGCGGCTTTATGTGGCGCTGCGCGATCGACCCGAGGTGCCGTTGGAACGGCTGTTCGCCCCTGGCCGCGGCCGGGCACGACGCGGTTCGGTACGCTGGCGACTTCGGGCCTGAGGCGCCAACGGTTCTCTCGCGCGGCCCGGAACCGCCAGAATCGACGAGGTGACTGCGGGCGGAGGACGGGTGGGGCCGTCCGCGCTCCCGCGGTCCCCGGTGCTTGCGCCACCACCCGGTCGAGCCAATAACCGCCAGGCCGCCGACGGCACCGCGACTCCCCTCGTGCTGCCCACTGGAGCCAGAAGGTGAAGGTGTCGTTGAGTCCGGCCACTACGAGCAAAAACGCAAACGAGAACTCCGCTGGCATAGCCGAGAGCCCCCACCTGGTTAGTCGGGCTCACGGTGAGGTTCCTGGCTCTCACGACGATTGATCCATCGGCGATGCCGGCCCGGTAGACGCGCCACAATGGACCGCATGGCCGGTGAGATCTCTTGCGCACACGTCGATGTGCCGGATCCCTGCCGATGGGTCGCGGTCGCGGAGGTGCTCTTCCGGGGAATCGTGGGCGGTGTCGTCGATTCCGCGACGCCTTGCCGCGTG
>VGOZ01000143.1 GCA_016875715.1 Chloroflexota bacterium
CTGGGAGATGACTCCCTTCAGCGCCTCGTGCGCCACCGAGGCGACCCGTCCCGGCATCGCCGGCGGCGGGTACGCGACGCGCTCGAGCAGGTAGATCGCCCGCTCGACCGAGATGAGGCCATCAAAGATCAGCGCGCGCTTGAATTCATCGCCCGCGCGTTTAGTGAGCTCGACGCACTCGTTGAGGATCGGACTGTGCATTTCGATCATCTGCTCGATGGGGACGGTCGGACGCCTCGGCGTCGGCGGGGCCGGCGCCCCATCGCCCTCCGCGCTATTCGGTGCCGACTGGTCCGGGGTCGTCGTCTGGAGCGCGGCCGGCACCGGGGCCGCCGAAGGCGGCGGGCTGCCAGACTGCTCGGCTCCCTCAATCGGAGAGAGAGCGAGCGAAAACCGCAACTGAGCGAAGACCGCAAGGTGCTGCCAGTCCGACGTCGGTCGGTTGCGCCGCACCCACTCTCGTTCGAGCTGCTCGTGCGCTTTGCTGTACCGATCGAACTGAGCCTCGGCGATCGGTGCTCGGCCCACGGCATGGACCCTCGCCACATACTCAGCGTACGGGCCCTCGGCTTCCTCACGTTGGAGGCGCTCCAGCTCCTGCTGAAGCGCGGCAATCTGCTGCTGGATCTCTGCGATTCGAGTCGCTCGACTCTGAGGCTCGACGGCCATCGACGCCGCTCACTCTACCCCGTGAGATGGTCCGACGCAACGCCCGTTCGGCAATTCCACCCGGTCCGTTGTATCTTCGCACCCGCCCAATGGGGCAATGCCGCGAACGAGTGCGACAATCTGGCAACGATCCTCTCGCCCATCAGGGTCGTTAGATCGGACAGTCGGACTCGCGATCGCGAGACCGCTGGGGGTGTGTGCTCGGTGGCGCAGTTGCTACGCGTTGGACTGGTTGGGCTCGATCACTGGTACGCCGGGCTCGGGGCGGTCGACGATCTGGCACGTTCCGGCACCGCTCGGATCACGCAGATTGCGCATCGCGATCCGCAACGGGGCCGAGAGACGGCTGAGAAGTACGGCGCCACCTTCACCACGGACTACCGTGCGGTCGCCACGAGTCCGGAGATCGATGTTGTGCTCACGGCCTGCTACTGCAGCGAGAACGCCGATCTCTCCACCGCAGCAGCCGCGACCGGTCACGCGATCATCTCCGTGAAACCGATCTCGATGAGCGTGGCCGAGGCGCGCCGCATCGAGAGCGCGGTGCGCGCCGCGGGGGTGCGCTTCATCTCGCTCGAGTCGGGCTATCGGGTCAATCCCACATTCACGACGATTCGCGGCTGGGTGGATCAGGGCAGGATCGGACGCATCCTCACTGCGGCCACCGTCCTGCGCTCGTCACTACCCACGCAGCCGTGGCCGGGCGAGCGCGGCCGCACCTGGTGGCTGGACACGGCGAAGACCCCCGGTGGCGGTTGGATCGATCATTCGATCTACCACATCGACTTCCTGCGCTGGATCCTCCGATCCGAGATCGTTTCCGTCTCGGGCGACGTGGGAAACGTGATCCACACCGACATCGCCCCGCTGGAAGATTACGGCATCGCCAACCTGGTCTTCGCCAGCGGCGCCCGGGCGAGCGTCGAGGTCACGTGGACCGGTCAGCCTGGCGCTTCGGTCCACCGGATCGAACTCATCGGCACGGAGGGCACGCTTGTCTGGGATCCGAGCATCAGCGGTCGTATTCTCATCGGGGGCAGAAACGAACCGGCCGGCTGGCTCTCCATTCCGATCCCGCAGCCCGCTGGAACCGCAGCCGGTTACGTGAGAGCGCTGCAGAGCAACGCGCTGCCCGCGTCGATCGATGACGCCATCGCGAACCTTGCCGCGTGCGAGGCGTTCTATCGCGCGGCGAGGACGGGGAGCACGGTTCGACTGTGAGGCATCTCTCCCGACGCCGCGCACTTGCCATCGTGGCGGCGCTGCCCGTTACCCTGGCGTGCGGCGCAGCCGACACGCCGGTGCCCACTGTCCCGGCGACAAAGCCCGCCACGCCAACCGTCGCCACGGCACCCACCAGTACGCGGGTGCCCGTACTGCAGGCCACGCCCACCACTGCGCCCGTACCGCCGACGGCGACACGCCCACCGGCTCCGACCTCTACCGTGGCCCCGAGCCCGGATCTTCTGATGACGACTCCGGATTTCTGCATCCACGTGTTTCTCTGGGGTGGATTCGAGACGACGCGACGCGATGTCGCGATGGTGCGTGAGATGGGCTTCCGGTGGGTCAAGCAGCGCTTCGAGTGGCGCTACATCGAACCCCACGAGAAGGGCAAGTTCGAATGGAACGAGCCAGACCGGATCGTCGCCGCGATCAGCAGTGCGGGGCTCAAGGTGATCGCCCGCATCGACAACCAGCCCCGATGGGCACGATCCGATCCGACCTGGCCGATCGATGGCCCGCCCGATCGTATGGGCGACTTCGGAGACTTCCTGCGCGCCCTCGCGACGCGCTATCGCGGGAAGATCCAAGCGTACCAGATCTGGAATGAGCCGAACCTCGCACGAGAATGGGGGAACAAGCCCCCCGACCCGCGCCAGTACGTGGAGATGCTGAAAGTAGCGCACGCCGCGGTCAAGGCTGCCGATCCCGGCGCGATCGTCATCTCCGGAGGGCTCTCGCCCACGACCGCCTCCGGGGCAATCGCGATGCCTGACGTGGGGTTCGTGAAGCAGATGTACGCCGCGGGTGGCAGGGCGTACTTCGACATGCTCGGCGTCCACGCCGCGGGATTCAAAGCACCACCCGAGGCGAGTCCGGCGGAGATCGCCCAGAACCCCGCCTTCAACCATGGCGAAGGCGCGGCAGGCGGGATCTACGGGTTCCGCCACGCAGAAGACCTGCGAGCGGTCATGGTGGAGAACGGCGATGCGAACAAGCGGGTCGCAGTGCTCGAGTTCGGCTGGACCAGCGACGATCGTCCGAACTCGCTCTATCGCTGGCATGCGGTAACAGAACAGGAGAAGGCCGCGTACCTGGTACGCGCCTACGACTGGGCCTACGCCAACTGGCGCCCCTGGATCGGCTTGATGAGCGTCATCTACATCGCCGATCCCGCCTGGACGCGCGACCACGAGCAATTTCACTGGGCGGTCACCGGACCAGACGGCTCAAAGCGCGCTGCGTACGACAGTCTCGCTAAGATGGTGAAACGTTCCGAGCCGGCACCGCTCCGCCTGGCGGGAGCGGCCGGCTCGCCGTGACGAGGGGCCGCGCGCCGCGACTCCAATGACCGGGAGGCATTTCGTGCACATACGTTCGTTCGACCTACTCTTTCGCTGGTCCCGACTGGCGTTGGCAACCGTGGTTCTGGGCGCGACCCTGCCCCTTGCCTCTGCGGCAAGCGCCGCACCGGGCGATCCCCCGGGGTTCTTCTCTGAGACGGGGTTCGTGATCGACGATGCGAAGTTTTTCGACTACTTCCAGTCGCGCGGTGGAGTGCGGACGTTCGGCTACCCGGTGTCGCGGGTCTTTACAATCGACGGATTCAAGGTTCAGATCTTTCAACGGCGCGTTCTTCAACTGGGCGCCGACGGCAATGTCACCCAACTGAACATCCTGGATGAGCCGTTTCTGCCGTACACGCGGTTCAATGGCGTCACCATTCCCGCGCTGGATCAGGGTTTCCTGAGCGCGGCGCCCGCGCCTGGATCGGCAGGATACGCGACCGGCATTCAGTCATTCGTCGAGGGAAACTCACCGAATACCGCGTTCGGACGCGCCACCAACTTTCTGAGGACATTCCAGTCCTCGGTGACGCTGGGCGAGGCGTTCCCGCGGGGCGGGGGCAACGCGGGCATCCTGGGACTGATTCATCTTGAAATGTGGGGTGTCCCGACATCTCGCCCGGCTCAGGATCCCAATAACGGCAACTTCATCTATCAGCGTTTTCAACGCGGCGTCATGCACTTTGACGCGAACTCCGGGCTTACTCAGGGTATGCTTCTCGGTGATCACTTCAAGCAGGTGCTGACCGGCCAGAACCTGCCGCCCGACCTCGCCGGCCAGGCCGCAGGAAACCGATTCTTTCAGGCCTATGACAGTTCCCAGCCGAACGGGATCCGGGCCGGTAAGGCGATCGGCAACTCCAATCTCAAGGACGCCTTCGCCGGTGAAACGCCGCGCGCCGCGCCGACTGCTCCGACGACCGCAGCACCCGCGCCCGCCGCCCCGGCAGCGCCACCC
>VGOZ01000144.1 GCA_016875715.1 Chloroflexota bacterium
TCACCGGCGCCTGATGCTGACTTTGGGGACGCTCACCTTCGGCGCGCTGACCTTGGGCGCGCTCACCGAGGGGATGCCGGTCGAGGGCCGGTTGACGCCGGTGGTGGATGCATCGGAGCGGAAGGAGCCGCTCTTGTTGAGCGCGGCGCTGCCCGAGCCGGTGCCGCCGCTCTGGCCGCTCACCGAGGCGCCGCTCGACGCGGCCCGGTTCGTCGCCGCGTTGCCGCCGCCGGCCCCGCCCGACTGGCCGGAGACGGCGTCGCTCACCGGCGCGCGGCCGCGGGATGTCGAACTGGTGCTTCCCTGGATCGTGTCGCCGCGATCGAACCGATCGGTGGGCGGGTAGCGATAGACCGGCTGGCGCAGTTCCGGCGACGTCGGAGCCTGGTTCACCACCACCGGCCCCCGCGAGAGCATCTGCCCGGCGAGGAAGGGGAACCAGAAGGAGCTAAAGCTCCCCTGATCGTCGCGTCCCTCGACCGTGACCGGCTCCTTCTGCGTGAGGCGCAGGATCGCCTCCTTGTTCGCGGTGATCTCGAGGACGTTGGCCTCGGCGAGTTGCAGCTTGATGTCGTCGGTGCGGGCGCGGGTCAGCGTCCCGGCGGCGTCGGCCCAGAGAAAGGAGTAGGCATCACCGTCGTAGGTGATCGAGTTCGCTTTGATCTGGTACGTGCCGGGTGCGGCCGGCAGCCCGCTCGACCCCGAGCACGCCATGAGCGTGAACGCGGCTAGGAGGAGGAGGATGAGACCCCATCGTCGGACCATACCCATGAGTATGGCCCCAGCGGGTGATGCGTGCCTATACGCGGAACGGCCTATCGGTGGCTGCTGCCTCCGGCGACACTACTCCGTCTCCTCTACAGCGACGGGAGGTGGGAGCCGCGGTCGGCCCTCGCTCGACAGATCTCGTCCCCACCGCGCGAATCCGGGAGGGAGATACGACGATTCGACCTGCGGAGCAGGTTCCACCCCGTACCAGGGCTGGGGCGGGCGAGGCGACACGCCTACACCACCGCCACCCCGTTCCCCGCCCGCACTAGAGTCAGCCGCTCGGCGTACCGTGCCGGAACCACCCGCGTCTCCGGCGCGTACCACGGCGCCACGGCCTGGATCCGCCGCGGGTCGAGGAGGACCCAGTGCCAGAGATCCCAGTGGTGCGGCACGAGCACCTTCGCCTTCACGTCCCGGGCGATGCGCACCGCGTCTATCTCGCTCATGTAGTACGTGCCACCGCGGGGATTCTGCGCCACCGACACGCCGATCGCGTCGATCGTCCAGCGGCTCAGCTCCTTGCCGATGTCGTCGTACCAGAGCGAATCGCCCATGTTGACGTACGTGAGCCCCTCGGCGGCGAAGACGTAGCCGTTGCACCCCTTCGCCATCGGGTCGACCGATTTCACGGCCGTGATCTGGACGCCGTTCACCGCAATCGTGTCGCCCCAGGCCAGGACACGCAGACGGCTCTCCGGCCAGCCCAGACCGCGCGCGACCTCGATGGAGCTCGCCGGCCCGGCGAAGGTCGTGGTCGAGACGCGCAGCAACTTCTCCAGCGCGTCCGGATCGCAGTGGTCGAAGTGCTCGTGGGTGGAGAGGAGCAGGTCGCAGCGCGCGATCGCCGCGGCATCGAACGGGGGTGCTAGGTCGCGCACCCACACCGGGTCGGGCGAAGCGCCCGTGAACGGATCGAGGTAGATCGTCGCCCGCAGCGTACGCAGGACGTACCCGGCGCCGCCGGTGTGCCAGAGGGCGATCGAGCCCGGGTCGACCGAGGCCGATTCGATCCGCGCGAGCAGGTCTGGCGGTGGGTAGCGCATCGATTCCTCCCTCGCCCCGCGCATCTCCCGCGGGCGGCGCGGAGGCGATACTATCGCCTCCACGCGACGAGGAGAGTCCCCCATGCGCGCGGCTGTGCTTTACGAACCGAACACCCCCCTGAAAATCGAAGAGGTCAGCTTGGACGGCCCGCGCGATGGCGAGGTACTCGTCCGCGTCGCCGCGACCGGCGCGTGCCACAGCGACTACCACGTGATGAACGGCGACTGGCACGGGCCGGGGTTCGAATGCCCGGTGGTGCTCGGGCACGAAGCCTCGGGCATCGTCGAGCGGGTCGGCGCGGGGGTCTCCGGCCTGAAGAAGGGCGACCATGTCATCCTCTCCTTCGTTGCGAGTTGCGGCTACTGTTCCCGCTGCTCTCGCGGCCAGCCCCACCTGTGCACGTCGATGTCGGGCGGGCCCGGCGCGATGTACGACGGAAGCAAGCGACTCAAGCGGGGTGACCTAGTCCTCAACCACTTCGGCAGCGGGATGTCTTCCTTCGCCGAGCTCTCCTGCGTCCACCCCTCGCAGTGCGTCAAGGTGACGCCGGACCTGCCGCTCGAGGCCGCCGCACTGATCGGCTGCGCGGTGATGACGGGTGTCGGCGCCGTGCTCAACACCGCGAAGGTCGAACCGGGCGCGACAATGGCCGTGTTCGGCACCGGCGGCGTGGGCCTCAGCGTCGTCCAGGGCGGCGTCCTCGCCAACGCGGGGCGGATCATCGCCGTCGACGTGCGCGCCAACAAACTGCAGTTCGCCCGCGGCGTGGGCGCGACCGACACGATCAATGCCGCCGACGCCGATCCGGTAGAGGCGATCAAGGAACTCACCGGCGGACGCGGCGTCGACTACGCGTTCGATGCGATCGGTCTGGCGACGGTCAGCCGCCAGTGCTACGACGCGGTCTGCCGCGGGGGCACCGCGGTCGTCGTCGGGATGGCACCCACCGGCCAGGAGATCCCCATTCCGGCCACGATCGCCGGGCAGGAGAAGACGGTCAAGGGGTGTTTCTACGGGTCGGCGCGCCCGCCGATCGACTTCGTGCGCCTCGCCCAGTTCTACCTCAGCGGTCGGCTCAAGCTCGACCAGATGGTCTCGAAGAAGTACGCCTTCACCGACATCAACGAGGCGTTCGCCGCGCTCGCCCGGGGGGATAACGCCCGCGGCGTCATCGTCCTCTGATGCGGCTCGATCGGCCGACCCGCCCCCTGCTCATGGGGTCGCGCCACGTCGTGTCGGCCGGTCACTACCTCGCCGCCGAGGCGGGGATGCGCATCTTCGCGCGGGGCGGCAACGCGATCGATGCCGGTGTCGCGGCCGGGCTGGCGATCAACGTCGTCCAGTCCGACCTGACGAACCTGGGCGGGGTCGCGCCGATCATGATCCGCCGCGCCGACGGGGTGATGGAGACAATCGCCGGCGTCGGCACCTGGCCGGCGGCGGTCGATGTAGATGCCTTTCGCCGCGAGCACGGTGGCCGGATCCCGCGCGGCGTCCGTCGATCGATCGTACCAGCGGCTCTGGCGGCCTGGACGACCGCGCTGGAACGGCACGGGTCGCTCACCTTCGGCGAGGTCGCCGCGCCGGCACTCGAACTGGCCGAGGACGGGTTCGCGATGCACGATGTGATGCGAGACACGATCCTGGATCCCGATGCGCTGCCGTACGTCCGCCAGTGGCCCGGCTCGCGGGCGGTGTTCCTCGACCCGGCGGGCGATCCGCTGCCCATCGGAGCGCGGGTCCGCCAACCCGATCTCGCCCGCACGTTCCGTCGCCTCATCGCCGCGGAACAGGGCGCGGCGACCCGGGAGGCAGGGCTCGCGGCCGTGCGCGATCTCTTCTACCGCGGCGACATCGCTGAGGAGATGGTGCGCTTCTCCAACGCCGAGGGCGGCTGGCTCTCGCGCGAGGATCTGGCGATCTACCGGGTGGAGATCGGGGTGCCGATCCGGGTCCGCTATCGCGATGCCGAGGTGTACGCCTGCGGTCCGTGGTGCCAGGGTCCGGTCGTACCCGAGACGCTGGCGATCCTCGAGGGGTACCCGATCGGGACGCTGGAGCCGTTCGGCGCCGACCATCTGCACCTCGTCCTCGAGGCGCTGAAGGCCGCGTTCGCCGATCGGGAGCGATACATCGGCGATCCGCGGTTCGTCGAGGTGCCGATCGACGGGATGCTGAGCCGCGGCTACACCGAGGCATGGCGGCGCCGGATCGATCCGCGGCGCGCCTCCGAGGGGATGCCCGAGGCGGGCGATGCGTGGGCGCATCAGGGCGTCGGACGGGCGACCGAGCCGTGGGCGGCGCCGCGACCGTCAGCGGGCGTGG
>VGOZ01000145.1 GCA_016875715.1 Chloroflexota bacterium
CGTCACGCAGGTCGTTGGGGATCCGCGAGCCTCGGCCGCGTGGGCCGAGAGTCGCTACTCGTCGTCGAAGTCGCGCGCCGTGCTCCATCCGTGCGTCCCCCTCTCCAAACGCACGGTCGTCGCACGGCTCCGCACGGGCTACCAGGCGGGCTGCCGCGAACAGTTACAGACCGGTCACGGTGAACTCGGCGTTCATCCAGATCTGCCCCGGCAACTTCAAGAACTGCGGCCCATGCCCGCTCGGGACTGCCGAGCTGTCCGGTACCGGTTTCGAGATCAACAATACCGGGGGCGGTACGTCGTGGCTCACGAGCGCGTCGCCCGTCGTGCCCGGCGAGACCGTGGCGCTCGATTTTCTGCTCTTCGACGTCGCGGACGGAATCCTCGACACCTCGGTGCTTCTCGACGACTTCCGCTGGACCACCGCGCCATGATCGGGTCGGCGGTCGGCCGCGACAAAATCAGTAGTAGGAACGTCGCGGCCAACTGATTCGACGAGTCGGCGTCGATGATGCACCGTTGCGCCCGTCGGCAGGTCAGGGTCGAGCCGGCTCCAGATGCACGAGGCGTTCTCGATACCTTGCCGCCGTACTCGCAAGGTCATCGATCACGACCGAATCGGCGCTCAGCTGCCGCGCAACGTCGAGTGCGTGCTCCTGCGTTTGCACGGCAGGAAGGATCTGGCCGGTTTCCGCGAACGCCGCCGCGAGTGTCGTGAGCGAAAAGAGGTCGTTCGCAACGCTGGGGTTGCTATTCAGCAACGGCACTGCCAGCGCCACCGCCTCCGCGCCGCGCAGCCGGGAGAGCAGGGGGCAAGCGGGTCGATCTAGGACGTCTCGGCGGGTTCGGTGGTTAATCGCGCCTACGGGCCTCGAGAAGGTAGTCGCCTCAGCTACACGCCGCCGGTCCCACACCGCGACACGCCGCCGTGCAGCACGCCGGACCAGGCCCCACCACAGGGCATACGCCGCTGTTCCCGGAGTTGCCAATGTCGTAGCACCACTCCACAGGGCAGCCGACCCGATCCTCTCGTAGCGTGTAGAACTCATCCTCGGAGGAGCCGATGTGGATGCGATTGCCGCCCTGGCTAAAGGCGGCGGTCGTCCGCCAGCCGCTGGGCGCGAAGTAATCGAACCACGCTGGGGCCACCGGTTCGCAGGGACACCCCCGATCGAGGGGCTGCGTAAGGCGATAGACGCCCTCGTCGTGACTCGAACCGACGAAGACGTGCAGGTTGAGAGGGTTCACGGCGGGCGAGGAGTACGATGTCGTCGGGATGCTTGCCCCCTTGCAGGCGGGCCAAGATTGCCAACCGTCGTCGAACGGCGTGTACCACTTGTCCAAGTCGGTATCGCCATCCGCCCAGCGACCTCCCCCCGCCAAGATGAACTTGTGGACCTCGCCGCCGCCGTAGACCCCGCCCTCTTTCTGGCCGATGTAGACGACCGGCTTGCAGTCGGTGCCGGAGCTGCAGGCTACCGGGATGCCGCTCATCTCTTTCTCCATGACGCTTATCGGATCCGAGCGATGCGCGCCGCGGATCGTGGGGTGGATCGCGAAGCAGTTCACGGTGTTTGCTATGGGGTCCATGGTGGTTGCAGCGTTGCACCCCACCAGCTCGGGCGGCTGCTTCTCTGCCCGGTTGATGTCGAAGACCGCGGTGCCCGCGAGGTTTTCGAGGTTCGCCACCAGATACCGCTGCGACCCACTCTGCAGCAGGACGCCCCCGAGTCGCACCGACAGCCTCGGGTCGAGGATCGTCCAGACAGGGCGGTACCCGTTGGGGATGTTGGGGTTGACGTCGAAGGCGTACATCCCCCGCTTCGCGCTGCCCTGCTCGAGTCCGACGTACACCCGAACGGTCGAGCAGTCCGAATCGGCGCATTCGACGAGCGGCCCGAAGCGGGCATCGCCGGCTGTCGTGTTCGGCTTCGCGACGTTGAAGGGTCTCACCCAGCTGTCACCGGCAGAGACGGGAGGAGCCGTTCTTGCGGGACCGTCGTACAACACATGCATCTTCGAGCTCTTGAACGACGGAGCGAAAACCAACCGGCCTTCGTCACCATCGCCGAGCTCCTGCACGGCAGGGCGCCCGTAGAAGCCACCGCTCACGCCGCTGTTCGGCTGCGGCTTGTTCGCCCAGAGGCAGTGACCCGAGAGATCAAACGCCCAGACCGTACCACCGCCACCGTCGTCGGTCGTGGCGACGAAGACTCGCCCCGCCGGAAGCAAGTCCGGCTTGGACACGGTGGGTGGCGCGTAGCTCGCGTTACCGCGAGATTTGGGGAGCTCCCAGGCCCAGAGACAACCCCGGTTCTGATCGCAGCGATCGCTCGCGCGAAGGTTCAGGCCTGCGACCGTGCAGCTTGGCGGATGGATGTAGCTGGCGAGAACCGGTGGCGAATCGCAGGAGCCATCGGCGCAGAACGCGAAGAGCGTCAGTCTCTCGCTTTTCGGGCCGGTGCCCCCCCATGTGAGGAAGACCAGCTCCTCACCTCCAACGGCTGTCGTTGCCAAGTTGCGCGAGATGCCGCCGCCTTGGTCCATGAAGGCAAGGGCGACCGAAGGCGACGAGGCGCAGAGGGCGACGGCAAGGAAGAGGCGAGCCATCTGTCGCCCCGGCTGCGAGATCCGACCTCCGGCACGGCTACCGTCTGTGGTGATCGCCATAAGGATCCCTCCGATGTATGAGCCCGCCAGCCGATGCGGCCAGGAAGCACAAAGCCGCGATTTTGTCATAACGTCAGCGTTATCGGACATCCCGCGCTTGGCTCCCTCCGCCCGGTGCCCGCAAAGTACGGCTCGGGCGGCGAGAAACGCGCACGCGCTTCGCGGCCGGAGGCCGAGAAGCGCGTGCGGTGCCTCGACGATGCCAGTGGCACTCGGACGGCTACGCATCTTCCGCATTGGTCTCCTCCTCTCCAGGGTCGGATGGATGGTCACCAGCACGGGATGCGACGATCTCGAGGTGGCCATGGCGTGCCTCCTACGGCGAGGCGCCAGCGACCGTCTATTCGTGTTGGTACACGCGTGCGCTTGCACGGCTCCCGTTACACGGGTGTGCCGCCTGGATGAGTCCAAGCGAGCCACGACACGGGTGTAGCGACACCCGTGTCGTGACGACTGGCCGCGCCCGACCGATGCCGCAACCTGATGGTCGCGATCGCCGTTGAAGCGTCACACGTCGGCGCTTCCCGGCCGCGCGGCGGTGCGCTAGCTGTTCCGCATGGCGGAGGCCGCGCGGATCGAGACCGGGGGCTGGCGGACCGAAGAGCCGGAAGCGACCGCTCCCGACGCCGTGCGGTGGCTCGCCTTCCCGGTCATCCTCGGCGCCACGATCGCGGCGGCGATCGCGCTGCTGCCAACCCTCGGCGGAGCGGCCACGGTCGGCGTCCTCGAGATCGCCGCGGCCCTCACCATCATGGCGGCCGAGCGCCTGTTCCCCTTCCGGCGTGCCTGGGGCCGTTCGCACGGCGATCTGCGCTGCGACCTCGCGCACGCCGCGGTGTCGGGAATCGGCCCGTCGCAGCTGGTGCGCCCCTTCATCGACGGGGCGGCGGTCCTGCTCGCTGGCGCGCTGCTGACCGGCGGCGGACTGGGCCTGTGGCCGCCGGGCTGGCCGCTCGTCGCGCAGCTCGCGCTCGCCCTGCTGCTCGCCGAGCTTCCCCTGTACTGGCTGCACCGCTGGCAGCACGAGAAGGACTGGCTGTGGCGCTTCCACTCCGTGCACCACAGCGCGCCGCGGCTCTACTGGCTGAACGCCGCGCGCTTCCACCCCGTCGATCTCGGCCTGCTCTATGCCGTCGGCTACGTGCCGCTGCTCGCGCTCGGCTGCCCCGACGAGACGCTGGCCCTGTTCTTCCTCTTCGACGGCGTCGTCGCGATGCTGCAGCATTGCAACATCGACGTCCACCTCGGGCCGCTGAACCGCGTCTTCAGCATGGCCGAGCCGCACCGCTGGCACCACTCGCGGCGGCTCGAAGACGCGAACACCAACTACGGCTCGAACCTGATCGTGTGGGACCTGCTGTTCGGCACTTTCCATCTGCCAGGCGGCCG
>VGOZ01000146.1 GCA_016875715.1 Chloroflexota bacterium
TTCATTCGGAACGTTCAGGAGCCAGAGACGCGCGCGATGACTGCGAACGCCCTTCCGCCCGCACGGCGGCACCAGCATTGGACCCTGTCCAAGTCGGCCCGACACTCGCAAAACGGCGTTGTGGTCGCTGCCAGCGCGCCAGCCGCGGAGATCGGCGCCCGGATCCTCGCCGAGGGCGGCAACGCGGTCGACGCCGCTGTCGGCGTCGGTTGCGCCCTTCACGTCACCGAGCCGTGGTCGAGCGGACTCGGCGGCGGCGGCTTCATGCTGGTCTACCTCGCAGCCAGCAAAGCCGTGCACGCCATCAACTTCTCGATGAAGGCGGCAATGGACGTCCGCGCCGATGACTACCCGCTGGTGCCGGGCGGCCGGCGCACCGGCCCGTTCCAGTGGCCCCAGGTGGTCGACGACCGGCACTCCTTCGGCTGGGGCTCGATCCTGATCCCCGGCGCGGTCGACGGCTTCGGTCTCGCTCTCGAGCAGTTCGGCACCTGGCGCTGGGACCAGGTGCTCGACCCGGTGATCGGGCTTGCGGAAGCGGGCGTCCCCGTCGGCTGGTACACGACGCTGGCGATCGCCTCCGAGGCGCGCGGGCTCGCGGCCTTTCCGGGCACCCGCGACGTCTTCCTTCGCGGCGGCGCCTATCCGCCCACGGTCGAGGGCGACGACGGCGCCGACGTGCTCCGCTATCCCGAGCTGACCCGGTTCCTGAAGCGGCTCGCCAAGGAGGGGCCGCGCGACTTCTACGAGGGCGCGATCGCCCGCGACATCGTCGCCGACATGGCCGCCGGCGGCCGCAACTGGACCCTCGACGACCTCAAGGCCTATCGCGCCCGCCTGCGCGAGCCGATCACCCAGGACTATCGCGGCCATACGCTGATCGCGGCCCCCGACCTCAACGGCGGTCCGACCGTGCTCCGCTTCTTCGAGCACTACGAAGCGGCGCATCACCCGACGCCGGGGCGGCCGGGCCCAGCCGACTATGCGGCGCTCGCCGGCCAACTCAGGGCCCGCTGGGAGGAGCGCTATTCCACCATGGGCGACACCGGCGCCGCCGACCGCTGCACCACGCACTTCAACGTCGTCGACCGCCACGGCAACATGGTCTCGCTGACCAACACGCTGGGCGCACGCTTCGGCTCCAAGGTGACGCTCGGTCGCCTCGGCCTCCTGATGAACGACGGCATGTTCTGGTTCGATCCGGAACCGGGCAAGCCCAACTCCATCGGCCCCGGCAAGTGGCCGCTGACAAATGCGTGTCCGCTCATGATCGCCCGCGGCGGCCGGGTCTGGTACGCCTCCGGCGCCTCGGGCGGACGGCGCGTGCCGCCGATGATGATCCAGCTCGCGTCGTTCCTGATCGACCACGGGCTCGGCCTCGAAGAGGCGTTCCACGTGCCGCGCATCGACCCCGTGCGCCTGGAGGCGGTTTCATGCGATCATCGGATGGCGCCCGAGCAGGTGGCCGCCGTCGCCGCGGTGGCGCCCGTCCGGGTCACCGAGAACGCGACATATCCGATGGTCTTCGCCGTGCCCTGCGCCGTCGTCTGCGATCCGGCGACCGGCACCAACAGCGGCATGGCGTCGATCGACGTGCCCTACAGCGTGGCGCTGGCCGAGGAGGATGTCGCCGGCTGATGTCCGAGGAGCATCACTCATGACGCACGGCCCGCGCGTGCTCGGACCGCGGCATTTCCGCGAGGACATCGGCCGCTGCTTCGAGGACTTCGCCGTCGGCGACCGCTATGAGCATCGTCCGGGGCGGACGATCCTCGATGCCGACAACACGTGGTTCACGTTGCTGACCATGAACACGCACCCGCTGCACCTCGATGCCGCCTACGCCGCCCGCACCGAGTTCGGGCGACCGGTGGTCAACAGCCTCTTGACCCTGGCGATCGTCACCGGCCAGAGCGTCAGCGACATCAGCCAGAAGGCGATCGCCAATCTCGGCTGGGGCGAGATCCGGCTGAGCGCGCCGGTTTTCGTCGGCGATACGCTCTACGCCGAGAGCGAGGTGCTGGCCATCCGGGAGTCGCGTTCGCGGCCGACCCAGGGCCTCGTCGAGGTGCGCACGACCGGCCGGAAGCAGGACGGAACCGTGGTCATCACCTTCACGCGGACCGTCCTCGTGCCCAAGCGCGGCCACGAAGTCGAGGCCTAGGTGGTGGACGCCGATCGCCCTCTGTCGGACCTCAGGGTGATCGCGATCGAGCAGTACGGCGCCGGTCCCTTCGGCAGCCAGGTCCTGGCCGATCTCGGCGCCGAGGTGATCAAGGTCGAGGACCCTTCGCAGGGCGGCGACGTCGGTCGCAGCGTCGGCCCCTACCGCACCGACGCCTTGCCCGGCACCGGGTCCAGCCTGTTCTTCCAGGGCTTCAATCGCAACAAGCGTTCGATCACGCTCGACCTGTCGAAGCCGGCGGCGCGCGCCGTGCTACACGATCTCGCGCGCTCGGCCGACGCGGTGATGGACAACCTCCGGGGCGACGTGCCGGCGAGGCTCGGGCTCACCTACGGGGCTCTCGCCTCGGCCAATCCGCGCATCGTCTGCGCCCATCTGTCCGGATACGGGCGCGACGGCCCTCGCGCGTCCTGGCCCGGCTACGACTACCTAATGCAGGCGGAGACCGGGTACTTCGCGCTCACCGGCGATCCCGACGGGCCGCCGTCGCGGATGGGCCTCTCGATCGTCGACCTGATGGCCGGGATCACCACCGGGCTCGGCCTGCTCGCCGCGGTCATGCAGGCGAGGCGGACCGGCACGGGACGGGACGTCGACGTCAGCCTGTTTGACACCGCCCTGTTCAATCTCAACTACCTCGCCACCTGGTATCTGAGCGCAGGCGCCGCCCATGGGCGCGTCGCCCGCTCGGCGCATCCGACGCTGACGCCGTGCCAGACCTATCGCACCGCGGACGGCTGGATCTATCTGATGTGCAACAAGGAGAAGTTCTGGCACCACCTCTGCCGGGCGATCGAGCGGCCGGACTGGGCCGACGACCCACGCTTCCGCACCTTCCCCAAGCGCCTTGCCGAGCGCGACCTGCTGACCCGGATGCTGGACCGCGCTCTCTTGGTGCGGACGACCGCCGAGTGGATGGAGCGTTTCGGCGGCGAGGTTCCGGCGGCGCCGATCCTGGACGTGGCCCAGGCGCTCGACAACCCGTACCTGGCGGCGCGCGGCCTGCTGCTGGACGTCCCCGGAGAGGCGGGCGGGCCGGCGGCCTATCGCACCGTGGCCGGCCCCATTCGTCTCTCCGATTCCGCTCCCCCCAACCGTCCGGCGCCCGCGCTCGGCGCCGACACCGACGCCGTCCTGGCCGGCCTCGGCTACGGTCGCGACCGGATCGAAGACCTCCGCCGGGACGGGGTGATCTGAATCGATCGGAGCGAACGGGGGTGCCTCTGAATGCCGCCGCGCGGCCTTGAATATCGGGTCAAGACTTTCGATCGGGGCATTTTCTAGCGCAAGCCATCCGCCCTTGCGTCCTCCGAGAGCAGGAGAACGCCTGCGGCCTCGCCAACGCTCGGCGAGACCCGCAAGCGTGCGCTCGCGACGAGTTTCCCTTCCTCGGCCAGGATCCGGGCGCCGATCTCGGCCGCCGGTGCGCTGGCGGCCACCACGATGCCGTTTTGCGAGTGTCGGGCGGACTTGGACAGGGTCCAATGCTGATGCCGCCGTGCGGGCGGAAGGGCGTTGGTGGTCATCACGCGCGTCCCTGGCTCCTCAGCGTTCCGGTCGACGAGGCCACTACGAGCAGATTCGCCGCAGCCTCGATACAGATAAAGGGTCTTCAGGAAGTCGTGTGGGTGATTTGGTGGACTTCAGAGCGCTGGCAGCATGCATGTAAGCACCTTGAGACGGAGATATTCCTTGTCGCGCAGGCCGTATGCGCGGCGCTGGATGACGCGGATTTTGTTGTTGAGGCCCTCGACGAAGCCGAGCGAGACCTTGTTTTCGGGCTTGCAGTAGGCGGCGATGCCATGCCAATGGCGATCGATCATGTCGGCGAACCTCTCGTATGGCGCAAGGCGCTGCCACT
>VGOZ01000147.1 GCA_016875715.1 Chloroflexota bacterium
AGCCTCGCGCACATCCGGAGGGATCTCTGGATGTGCGCCGCCAAAGCTTCGCGACTGGTGGCGGCGGGCCAAGTTGCCGCCCGCTGCTCGAGGGCGGCCCGTGCCTCCTCGGTCAGCGGGCGCCGCGCGTCGAGGCTGCCACCAGCCACGAGCGCCAGGCAGGCGACCTTCTCGAGAATCCACTGCACGACGCGGGTGACGGTTCTGGCGCCGAGGGACGCGCCGACAAGTGCCGCGCGCGGGACGCCGAGACTCTCCATCACCGCGGCCAGATCGCGCGCGCCCTGGCTCGGCGTGTAATCCTCGACCTCGGGTGTGCGGTCCGAGCCCGCGGCACCTCGGTTCGCGATCGCGATGGTGCGAAAGCCAAGGTCGCCCAGCTGATCCTGCACGACGTGCCAGGCGCGATGCGATGCGGTGAGTCCGTGAACGAGAACAACGACTCGGTCGCCGGAGCCAGTCTGGTGATACTCGAGGCGAACCGATCCGGCCTGGACGAACGGCACGGCGAACCCTCCGGGTGACCGGGGCAGCATACTCCGCGGATCGCCGCGCGGCCCGCATACACGGCGGCTATTCTTCGCCGCGCGGAGGGTGGAACAGCGATGAGCGAACGGAAGTACGGCGTGGGCGTCATCGGGCTCGGCTGGGTCGCTGGCGAGCATTTGGCCGCCTGGAAGAAGAATCGCCACGTCGAGGTGGTCGCTCTCGCGAGCGCCAGCCGCGCCAACGCCGAGGCAACGCGGGCGCGTCACGGCCTGCCGGACGCGAGCATCTACAACGACTGGACCGACCTCATCCGCGATCCGCGCATCGATATCGTGGACGTCTGCTCGATGAACCACCTCCACGTCGAACAGGGCATTGCCGGCGCCCAGGCAGGGAAGCATCTGCTCATCGAGAAGCCAGCCTCCAACGATCTGGCGGGTCTCCGGGCGCTCGAGGCTGCGATCCGCACCGCCGGCGTCAAGAGCCTGGTCGGGTTCGAACTGCACTGGAGCCCCTACTTCCGGTCGATCCGCCGGATGATCGAGGCCGACTTCTTCGGCCCGATCCATTACGCGGAGTGCGACTACTTCTCCGGGAACCAGGACAAGTGGTACCAGGGGTACCAGTGGGTAAAGACGCGCGCTCAGGGAGGCTCCGCCTTCGCCGCAGCCGGGTGCCACTCCGTGGATGCGCTACGGCAGTTCGTCGCTGCCGATCCGGTCGAGGTCTTCGCCTACAGCGGCAACTTCACGAGGGTGATGGAATGGGACGCCACGATCCTCCTCCTCGCCCGCTTCGCCAACGGCGCGATCGGCAAGGTCGGCTGCAGCCTGGAAGGGAACCTCAAATACCAGTTCAACGTGCGCCTGCACGGCTCAAAGGGCACGCTCGTCAACGACCGGTACCTCTCGCATTACCTGCCCGGGCAGACCGACTATGCCCACTTCCCCACCATCACGCCGGATACGCCCGATGTCGCGCATCATCCGTTTCAGGATGAACTGGATCATCTCGTCGACTGCATTCGCGATGGCTCGACGCCGATCGTGGACATCGGCGACGCGGTCAGGACGCACGAGTTGATGTTCGCCGCGGAGATGTCCGCCCTGGAGCGCCGGCCGGTCGCGCTCCCGCTCCCTCGCTGATCGGACGGATGGCCGCGGAGCATGGCGCAACACCGACCACGGATAGCACGTCGTGGATGTTCCAGGTCGACCAGAAGCTGACCTATGAGGGGCTGCGACGCCTGCCCGCTGGGCAACTCGTGCGGATAGGCGAGGAGATCGAGGCTATGAAGCCACGCTGGTGCGCCGATACGTTGACTCCGAGCCGCCGATGGCGGAGCCGACAGCTGACGAGTTCGCACGCCTCAACGCCCTCCTCGATGGGATCGACCGACGCCAGGCGCGAGGACTCACCGACATCATCGCGAACGTCGATCCGGCGTTCCTCGATCAGATGCGCCGGGCGCGCTAGGGATTCGAGCAACTGACCGCGTTCCCGCGATGGGTGATGGAACGGATCATCCGGGAGATCGGACCGTTCGAAATGATGCTCGCGCTCGTGGGTGCGCCGGAAGGACTCCGCAAGCACGCACTGGCAGACATGTCTCGGCGCGCCGCGCAGCGCGCGGCCGAGCATGTGGCCGTGTTGGTGCGATCGGAGGAACTGCCGGAGTGGGTGCGCCAGGCGCGGGAACTGGTCCAGACGACTATCTTGCGCCTCCTCGAGATGGAGGAGATCGCACCGGCCGTCCCAGGTGCGGAACCGACCTGAGCCGTCGCGCGCTCGCGATCTGGCAGCCGGCGGCGGCCGCTTCTCGATCGTGGTGTGGGGCGATGGCGGGGCAAGAAGCTTGCGCTACAGCGTTACCGACGCCGATACCAGGACAATCATGACCGCGCCCGATATCGTGATCGTCGATGGTAGCTTCGGCGGCCTGGCGGCGGCGCGCCGTCTGGCCCGCGAGCCCGTGCGCATCACGCTCTTGGATCAGCACAACTACCACCTGTTTCAGCCGCTCCTCTACCAGGTGGCCACGGCTGCACTCTCACCGGGGGACATCCCGGCGCCGATCTGCCATATCCTGCGCAGCGACGTCGCCGTCCGGGTGAGGCTCGATCGCGTGACCGCGGTGGATCTCCGCGAGCGGTGAGTCGCTTTGGCCAGTGTGGGCACGATCGCAATACGACGATCTCATTGTCGACGCGGGATGATGCGCTTGAGGTTCGACGGCTCATCCTGAGCGCGTTCGAATCGGGCGGCCGCGTCCCTAACGGCCCCGATCTCGCCATGGCCGGTCATCCGGAGACCTTTGTCGTCGGCGACATGGCGAAGGTCATCGCCGCGCACGGCTCCGCGGTGCCGGGTGTTCGGCCGGCGCCGATGTAGATGGGCGAAATGGCAGTGGAGAACGTGGCCCAAACATGCGGGGTGCTCCGCGGATGGCCTTCCGCTACCGGGATAAGGGCAAACCGGCCATCATCGGCCGCGCCGGCAGTTCGGCGGGCCGGCGGGCACGGGTTCTCATTCCCCGGCGAGTGCGCCCTCCCGACCCAGCATCCACGCGCGACTCGCCTGGTGGGCGCGGTACATCGCCGCGTACGCCCCCTCGCGCGCAAGCAGTGCATCGTGGGTACCGATTTCGATCGCCCGACCGCGATCCAGCACGACGATCCGATCGGCGTTCCGAATCGGCGAGAGGCGGTGCGCGATGACGATCGTCGTGCGGCCGCGGGTCAGACGGCCGAGCGCCTCCTGGATCACGTGCTCGGTCTCGGCATCCACCGACGAGGTCGCCTCGTCCAGCACCAGGATCGGCGCGTCGCGCAAAAGCGCCCGCGCGATCGACAGCCGCTGCTTCTGCCCGCCCGACAGACGTACGCCCCGCTCGCCGACGAGCGCATCGTAGCCACCCGGCAACTCCTCGATGAACTCGTGCGCGTTCGCCGCGCGCGCCGCCGCGATCAGTTCGGCCGCACGCGCCTCCGGTCGGGCGAACAACAGGTTCTCGCGGATCGTTCCGTGGACGAGGAACACGTCCTGGAGCACCATCGCCACGCCCCGGCGTACGAACTCCAGCGGCAGGTCCCGCACGTCGTGGCCGCCCAGACGCATCGCACCCGCCTGCACGTCGTAGAGGCGTGGGATGAGGTTGATCGTGGTCGTCTTTCCCGCCCCGGTCATGCCCACAAGCGCGACCGTCTCGCCCGGCTCCACCCAGAACGAAAGATCGCGCAACACCGGGTGGCCAGGGTCGTAGGCGAACGTCACGTCGTCGAAGGCGACCGACCAGGCTATCGTCGCCGGAGCCCGTGCGCCGGGGCGCTCCGGCAGATCCGGCTC
>VGOZ01000148.1 GCA_016875715.1 Chloroflexota bacterium
CCTGACATCCGAGGAACGCCACGATCCGGCGCAGGCACCCATCCCTCCCTACTACCCGGACTCGGACGTGTTCCGCACCGCCTGGGCTCGGTACAGCGACAACGTGACGGCCATGGATCACTGGGCAGGGGACATC
This sequence comes from Chloroflexota bacterium, assembly GCA_016875715.1. Lineage (GTDB taxonomy): Bacteria > Chloroflexota > UBA6077 > FW602-bin22 > FW602-bin22 > VGOZ01. Next base: position 137 of record VGOZ01000148.1, read on the forward strand.
CTCCGCGACCTCGACGCCGACGGTCTCCGCGAGAGCACGCTCGTGATCTTCTGGAGCGACCACGGGCGCGGGATGCCGCGGGCAAAACGCTGGCCGTACGACTCCGGTCTGCGCCAGCCGCTCCTCGCCCGCTGGCCGGGACGCATCGCCCCGGCAACGATCCGGACCGACATGGTCTACCTGATGGACCTAGGCCCAACCGTCCTCACCGCGGCCGGCCTTCCCATTCCGGGTTACATGCACGGGCGGCCGCTGTTCGATGCCACCGGCACGGTCCCTGGCGAACGCCGCGTCTACGCGTTCGGCGGTCGCGACCGGATGGACGAGGCCGAGGATACGATGCGCACCGCGCGCGATGACCGGTTCCGGTACATCCGGAACTACCACCCGGATCGACCGTACTTTCTCCATCTGGACTACGCCGAGCCGTTCTCGACCTGGCGCGAGTTACGACGCCTCCGGTTCGAAGAGGCTACCCAACTGGGATCGGGCGAAGATCCGAACTTGCTCACGCCGGTCCAGCGCTGCTTCCTGGCCACGACCAGACCAGCTGAGGAGCTGTACGATCTCTCGCGCGATCCTCATGAAACGGAGAACCTCGCCGACGATCCCGGGCACGCGGCTGAGTTGGCTCGCCTGCGCGTGGCGCTTGACGAATGGCAGCGAACCTACGGCGACCTCGGCCTCCTGCCGGAGGCGAACCTTGTCCGCCAATGGCGCCCGGACGGCCGCATGCAGGTGACGGCCGATCCCATCATCCATCGCGTCGGCGATCGGCTGACGGTGACGTGTGCCACGGACGGTGCCTCGATCGGGTGGACGCTCGATCCGCCGCGCGAGACGGAATCGGATCGCGCGCCGACCTTCATAGTGCAGCGGATCGGTGACCCGGACACAGGCAACCGCTACTGGAACCTCTACCACGAGCCGTTCATCGCTCCGCCGGGAGCGATGATCTGGTTTCGGGCCCAGCGGCTCGGATACAGGCCGAGTGCCGACGTCGCGGTGAACGTCTGAGGGGTATCGCGCCGCCCGGCATGGCGTGGATCCCCGCGGGCACGTTCACGATGGGGTCGGATCGGTTCTACCCGGAGGAGGCCCCGGCGCGGTCGGTCGCGGTGGCGGGGTTCTGGATAGACGTCGCGCCGGTGACGAACGCGCGATTCGCCGCATTTGTGGAGGAGACGGGCTACGTGACAATCGCGGAGCGATCGCTGGACGAGGGCCGCTTCGCCCATCTGGACGCGGCGCAGCGCGCGCCTGGGTCGCTCGTCTTCCGCGCGCCGCCGGGGCCGGTGCCGCTCGACGATCCGGCGCGCTGGTGGTCGTTCGTGCCCGGAGCGTGCTGGCGCTGCCCGGAGGGGCCGGGTTCCGATCTGGACGGACGGCAGGATCATCCTGTCGTCCATGTCGCGTTCGCGGACGCGTGTGCGTACGCGGCGTGGGCGGGACGGGATCTTCCCACCGAGATGGAGTGGGAACGCGCCGGTCGCGGCGGCGAGGACGACGCCCTCTATCCCTGGGGCAACGACCTCGCGCCCGACGGATCGGTCCCGGCGAACGTCTGGGTCGGCGAGTTCCCGTGGCTCCATCGCGGGATGGGCGCACGTGCGGCAACGACGCCGGTGCACACGTATCCGCCGAACGCCTACGGCCTCTTCGACGCCGTCGGCAACGTCTGGGAGTGGACTTCTGGCGCCTACCACGACGCCCAACGTCGCGTACCGGCACCCCTGCTGCGGCGGCGCGAGTCCGTCGGGTGATGCGGGTGCGCCGCGCCGGACGATCAAAGGCGGGTCGTACCTCTGCGCCGCGAATTACTGCCTGCGCTATCGTCCTGCCGCGCGCCAGGGACAGGAGGAGGACGGCGCGACGGGACACCTCGGGTTCCGCTGCGTCTGGCGCGAGGGTCCACCAGGATAGCTCTCACACCGATGCCCGGCACCGAACTCAGCGATTCGCCCGCTGTCGCTCGACTGCGCCCACCGTATCCGGGATCACCCCTACGGAAGGGACCACGCCGGTGGGAGCGGCAGCGTCGCGGATGTCGGCGCGGGTCACACGCTCGAGATCGTCACTGCGAACGAGGTCGTTGGGTACTCAAACCGGAAGTACGCGATCTTCCTCCGCCGGTTCCATCGGCGGATCGTCTCGGGGTTGCGCCCGACCCGCGGGCCGCGGCGGGGAGTGTCGAATCAGTAGCGTCCACAGTGTTGGCGTGAGCGACGACCTCAGACTTAATGGGCCGCGCCTGCCGGTCACGCGGCGGGCGACGCCCTGCGGCCGATCCGATTCCCAAAGGCCACCACCGCGACGATGTAGGCGAGGAGCGCGCCGGCGGCGGCCAGCGTCGGCCGCGCGCCGATCTGATCCACAAGCGCCGCGAAGGGCACGCTCGCGAGCGGCATGAGCGAGAACGTCATCATGTAAACGCTCATCACGCGGCCATAGAACTCGCGAGGCGTCTGCTCCATCACGAGCGTGTTGTTGAGCGCCATATAGGAGGCGGACGCACCACCCAGAATGGGCAGGATGAGCATGGCGGCAAGGAATGATGGCGCCAGCCCGAAGAGAAGCAGGCTCAGTCCGAAGGTGATGCCGATGTAGGTCTGAAGGCGGGCCTTCTCCGCGAAGTTGCCCAGCGACGCCAGGGCGAGAGTCCCAATCAGCGCGCCGACTCCGGCCGCCGCGTTCAACAGTCCCAGCCCTTCGGGACCTTCGTTCAAGACGCCCGCGGCGAAGGCCGGCATGAGCATCTGATACGGCATCCCGAGCGCGAGCGGGATGAAACCAAGCGTCATGAACAGCAGAAGCTTCCGGTTGCTCCCGATGTAGGCGAGCCCCACGCGCAACTGCTCGATACCCGATCCGCCCCCGTGCCCGGTCCGCTCCCGGCCGCCACGAATCTGCCAGAACATGAGCAAGACGACGACGTAGGCGGCGGCCATCATCGTGAAGACGCCGCCGATGCCGATGGCCGGGACTGCGATGAGGAATCCGGCGATGGCGGGTCCCACCACGCGCGACAGATTCATGTTCGAGTTGAAGAGGGCCATCGCGTTCGCCAGATCCTCGCGCCCGACGATATCGGCGGACAGTGCCTGCCGTGCGGGCATGTTGAAGGCGAACGCCGTCCCCTGCAGGAGCGCGACCGCGTAGAGGTGCCAGATCTGCAGCCATCCCGTGTGGACCAGGACCGCGTTGATGACCGCCGCCAGGCCGATCGTCGCCTGTGTGGCGAGGAGAATGGTGCGGCGGGGAACCCGGTCGGCGACCACGCCGCCGATGAGGGAGAGGGAGAGCATGGGAATACCCCACGCCAGTCCCATCAGTCCGAGCGCGGTGGCCGACCCGGTGAGAGCGAACGCGAGATAGCCGGTCGCGATCATGCCCATCTGCATCGCGAGCATCGCGGGGAGCGTCCCGGCCATCATCATCGCGAAATCGCGATGGCGCATCGCCGCGAAGGTGCGCGCCCATCCGCTCTGGCTCCGGATCCGTACCGATGGCGGGCCGGCTGATTCCGGCGCGGCGACCCGCGGGGCTTCGATCGCCCCCGCGCCGACCGCGTCGCGTCCGTTGACGTGACCTCCCGTCGAACCGACTCGATCGACGGTCGTGCTCATCTTGAGAGTATA
>VGOZ01000149.1 GCA_016875715.1 Chloroflexota bacterium
CGATCCGGTCGCGTCGGCGATATCGGCGATGGCATTGAAGCGCTGCAGGCGGCGGAACGCGATGGCCTCAAGTGCACCTGCCTCATTCTTGAGCATCATCGCCATCGTCCCCATCTCGAACTGCTTGTATTCTGCGGCACAGGTCCACCGCCGCATATCGGGCGAAAGCACAGACTTTTCCCTGAACGGTCGTACAGGTTGCCCTCACCCGATCGGGGCAACCCGACCGGGACGGACTGCCCCGTCACGATGCCGGATATGGCACGATGCGCCGCGCCCGGTGTTCCGGTGCTGGAGATAAGCGATGCAGCTTTCCGTGCTGTCCTACTCCTTCCGCGGCCTGCTGCTGGCGGGCCGCATCGATGTGTTCGGGTATCTCGAGGCTTGCCGCTATCGCTATCACCTGTCGGCGGCGGACATCTGGAACCGGTTCCTCATCAGCACCGACGAGTCCTATCTGGAGAAGGTGCGCGAGGGGTTAGACGAGCGCGGGCTCATCCTGGCCGATCTCTGTGTCGATCAGGCACACGTGTGGGATGATGACGCCGATGTGCGTGAAGGGAACTACCGGAACGCTGTCGCGCATCTGAGGGCGGCGGAGATCCTCGGAGCGCGTTTCGTGCGGATCGACGCGGGAAGCCGTCGCGAGCAATGGTCGAGTGAGGAGTTCGATCACATCGTGCGGCGCTATCGAGAGTACGCGCGGATCGCCCAGAACGGCGGCTTCAGGGTGGGGGCTGAGAATCACTGGGGGCCGGAAAAGTCGTGGGCCAACCTGAAGCGCCTGTATGAGGCAGTGGATCACCCCGCGTTTGGTCTTTCGATCCACATCGGGGGTTGGGCGGGTACACAGGAGGAGAAGGACATCGCCGATCGTGAAGTCGCCCCGTGGGTCGCGCATACCCACTTCCCGTGGGCGATCTGCGAGGGGTCGCTGGAGGAGAAGATGGCCAACCTTCACAGTGCCGGCTACGCCGGCTACTACAGCGTCGAGCATCACCGCGGCGAACAGGAGTACGCCGAGGTCGCCATTCAGCTCGCGAAGCTTCGAGCCGTGCTGGAGAAGTGGCGGAGCGGTTGAGGATTCCCTCGTAAAGCCAGTTCACAGGAGGCGAAACATGGCGGCACCGCGCGTGGCGCTCCAGCTCTACACGGTGCGGGACGATCTGGCCAGGGATTACGCGGGGACGCTGTGCGCGGTCGCCGCGCTCGGGTATCCCGCGGTGCAGTTCGCCCTCGGATACGGCGGCATGGACGCCGCCGCACTGCGATCGCTTCTCGACGATCTCGGCATGGCCGTTGCCGGGAACCACATCATCCTGGAGCGGCTCGAATCGCATCTCGCCGAAGAGATCGATTTCAACCTGGCTTTGGGGAACCGGGACATCATCTGCCCCTGGTTGCGCCCGGAGCTACGCACCGAGGGCTTCTATCGATCTTTCCCGGACATCCTGAACCGAATCGGCCGCGCCTGCCACGAACGAGGGGCGCGGTTTCACTATCACAACCACGAGTTCGAGTTCGTCCGCTTCGACGATCAGTTCGCGATGGACTACCTGTTGCAGCGGACCGACCCTCGCTACGTGCTGTTCGAGCCCGACGTCTACTGGCTCAAGGTCGCCGGCATGGAGCCCGCCGACTACATCCGGCAGTACCACGGTCGCTGCCCGTACATCCACCTCAAGGACATGACCGGCGATCACTTTGCGACCTACGCCGAGGTGGGCGCGGGGATCATCAACTTCGGGCCGATCTTCGCCGCATCTGAGGCGGGAGGCGCGGAGTGGTACGTCGTGGAGCAGGATACTTGTCGTGGCCCGGCCATCGAGAGCGTCCGAATCAGCCTGGAGAGCCTGCGCCGCTGGGGAAAGCTGTAGGCGCCGCCCTCACGTCGCGCGCAGCAGTTCTGTGATCCTCTCGCCGATCATCATCGCGGTCGCATTCGTATTGGCGCGTACGCAGTCGGGCATGATCGAACAATTGGCTACATAGAGGTTGCCGAAGCCGTGCACGCGCCCGTGCTGGTCGACAACGGTCCCCGGATCGCCCTTCGGCCCCATGCGACAGGTCCCGCAGAGGTGATTCGTGTGCGTCACCTCGCGGAGCATCCATCGATCGAGAGCCGCGACGCGGGCCCCCTCGCGGGCGAAGCCGAGCGCGATCTCGCGACCGATGCCCGATCCCGCACCGGTGACGAGCGCGACGCGATCCTCCAGCCGGCCCGTGGTGACCATGCGTCGCGAGAATACCATCCTGCGGATCGCCCCGGCGGACACGGCCGAGAACCCTGCACTCCTTTACGCTGCCCATCCCCGCAGCCGGGCATTGCGGCGGTTCGACTCACGTCGCCCTACAGTGGCGGACATCGCGCGAACAATTGGCGGCGGTCCGTCTGCGCAGCCGAGTGCACGGCGCCAACACAGTCCTGACGCGGCGCGCATTCTGGCGGCCGATGACGCGGCGATCGTGCGCGCCTGGTGCCGAGCCACGCTGACGCGGCGTTGGCACGACGTTCTCGGGGCGGGCGATGGCGGCGAGGCGGTCCGGTTCCTCCGCGAGCAGCGACCCGAATCTCGTTCCGCGTGGCCCGGCGTCCGCCGCGATGCCGACCGACGGCTGACGGAGGCGCGAGCGGCGCATCCAGTGGCGGAAGAGTACCGTACCGGCTCCCGATCCAGATGACTCCTGGCCCGCGCGCACCGACGAAGTTCCGGTCCGCCACACGACGGGCCGCGACGCGACTGCTGCCCGGGAGGTGAGTGCGGCCCGGTCTGGGCGGGTCCAGGACGTCGCTGTCGATTCCCTGACCGCGCAGGTACGCGCGGGAGCGCGAAAGCGTCGCGACCGGATCCCGCAATCCCTCCTCGGACTCCTCCGCGGCGACGATCCAGCCCGCGTACCCACGTTCGCGAAGCAACCCGATGATCGCCGGAATCCCGACATCGCCGCTGCCGAGGAACGCGTAGTCGCCGTTTGTGTACGCGTCCTTCACGTGAAGGTGGGTGATGCGCTCGATATGGCGCGCGACCAGCGCCAGCGGCTCCTCACCGCCGCGCGGCACGTGACCGGTATCGGGGCCGAAGCCGACGAGTGCCGGGTCCAGGTCAGCCACCAGGCGGTCGTATTCGGCCCGGAACCGCACCCTCGATTGAGCTGACGAGTTCGGATGGACGTGCACCGCCAGCCCCGCCGAGTGGGCGCGTTCAGCGACGCGATGATACTGGTCGATCATGTTTCGCCAGGCGACCTCGCGGTCCGCTCCGGGGCGAGTCACACCGCCGCCAGGCGCTGGCCTGGCCCAAGTGCTCGGAGGAAGGCGATCAAGCGGTCGGCGGTGGCCAGATCCGCTTCGCGCGAGGGCGGGTCAGTCCAGCCCGAGCGGGGCGAGCACGCGAGAGCCACCAGTCGTATCCCGGCCGCCTCGAGCGCGACGCGCACCGCGTCGGGTCGATCGATGAGAGCGCCCACCACGGTGGTCGAGGTCTCGACGCCGTCGTATCCAGCCGAGGCCACCTGCTCGATTACGCGCTCGAACGGCGGAAGGGGATCTCCTCGCTCGTGCCGAGCCTGCCACGCATAGCTCTGGAATCTGACTGCCAGTCGAGTCGCGCCTAAGGATCGCCCTCCTGGCCGCAGGATAGCGGGGATCA
>VGOZ01000150.1 GCA_016875715.1 Chloroflexota bacterium
GTCCAGAGCCGAGCGGCGCCTGCCCTCTCGAACACCTCGCGGATGTCGGCCAGCAAACGGACGCCCAGGGTGTCGTCTGCCGTCTCACAGGCGCCGCTGAGTGCGAGCGCCGCCGCCCTCGCCTTCTCGGGCCAGCCGTTGCCAGCGGCGTCCGCGATCTGCAGAAGCGGTTCCCAACCGTCACAGGCGCGGTCGGTGAGCCCGGCCGGCATCTCCGGCATGGTGGTGGTGAAGTCGTGCCGCCCCGCGTGGACGGCGAGCGCGCGACGGATGGGCTCGGCCGCACGCTTGCCGTCGCGGAAGCGGTAGGGCTCGATTTGCTCCGTGGGCTTCCTGCGCTGCAGGCGGATCGGGATGGCGCGATCCGCGAGGGTGTCTGGCAGCCGTCCGATCCCGGCCAGCGCCTTGGCGCCGAAGATGGAGAACTCCTTGACTGCCATTCCCTTGCCCTCGCCGACGATGCGCGGGATGGTGACGCCGCGTCGGTTGGCAGCGTTCAAGATTCCCCGCAAGCCCTCGGTCGCCTGGGTTGCGCGGCCGAAGAGTGCGTCGATCTCGTCGAGGAGGAGGGTCGGCGAGGTTGCGTCGAGCTGCCGAAACAGCACGGCGTCGCTGGGCAGGAATACGCGCCAACCATCTCGGACGACCTTCTCGATGACTTCGAAGAGCCGCGTCTTGCCGGACTGGCGCTCCGCCGACGTGATCGCCAGGTACGGGCTCGAGTCGAACTGCGCGATCGCGTGCGTGTGCGCCACCCACAGGGCGATGGTGCTGCTCTGCGCGTCGGTGAGCACCACGTATCGCCGCACATGCGCAGCCACCGCATCCAGCGTCTCGGCGAGACTCGGGGGGGCTGCCACGTCCTCGATGACGACGAACTCGTCAACGGAGTGGCCGGCGGCCAGGTGATCGCTGGCGTCCTTCCCCGTCGCGGCCTCAACGATCGTGACGGACGTGGCGATCCCAGCGAGCGAGTCGGCGACGTCGCGCGCGTGCTGGTGCCCGACCTCGTCACGGTCGCGAACGATCGTCACGTCCGCGCCGCGGAGGTCGTGGGAGAACTCGGGGCGCCACTTGCCCGCGCCGCCGCTGTTGCAGGTCGCCGTGACGCCGGCGGCCTCGAGGGCTAGCACGTCCTTCTCGCCCTCGACGATGAAGATGCGATCCGCACGCGCGACGGCGGCGAGGACTCTGGGGAGTCTGAAGATCGTCGGCGTAACGCCATCGAGGCCGGAAGTGAAGCTCCCGTCCGGGAGTGCTCGGTACTGCAGGAACGCCTTCGGATCGTGGCGATCGACGCGGTAGAGCGGAGCCCCGTGCTCGTCCGTGTAGACGTACTGCGCCACGACGGGGCCGCGCTCGACGCGCGACCTCCTCGCATTCACCGTGGACTTCTTCGTGGTCGGGATCCCAAGGCGCCGCGCGAGGTCGAGCGCTCCGCCACCGAGCGAGCATACGTCGCAGTACCAGGTGTGCTTCGTGGGGCTCCACCTAGCCGAGGGGTGCCTGTCGTTGTGGGCGGGGCAGAGGAACGCGACCTCGCGTCCCCGCTTCTCGGGCGAGCGCGCCTCGATCTCCGCCACGATCGCGTTGATGATCGCGGTGTCGATGGAGGAGTTCACTGCGCCCTCCCCCGACGCGAACGCCGAGACTTGGCGGAGGCGAGAGCGAGCCGGCTGAAGTGCGCGCGTCGTGCATGCTGGAGCCGCCGTGCCCGCTCGTCTGCAGAGAGTTCGCCGTTGGGGTCGATCACGGCGAGGAGTCGAGCATCGAGCGCGGTGCGCGCGGCCTCACGGGCACGCGCAGTGAGTGCCCCAGAGTCGTATCGAGAGTGAAGTGTGTGAGCAGCAACTCGTGAGCGCAGAGAACGCTCGTTGGGCGTAAGCAAGACAAAAGCCCTCACCACCTAGTCCGGTGCGCCCGTGTCTCAGGGCGGGGGCGGAGCAGGTAGTTCAGGCCATCGCGATCGACTGCTCAGATTGCTTGCTGGTGGACTGCGCGCGATGTCGCGCTGGTCAGCCCGTCTCCGCATCAGCTCTCAGAGCCCCTACCGGGTGTGCCCCTACCGGGTGTGATCGCTACGGCGCCAAGAGCGCTGTGCTAGTAATTCTACCACACCATTGTGCCTGCGTCCCTCCACCGTCTGCGCCCTCCTCACCCACAGCGTCGTGGGCCAAAGGACTCGCATCAACGGTGGACCGACTTACCCGGGGCGGGTCAGTCCCGTCAGGCGGCACGGAGTCGTCGAGCGGGCGCGCAGCCACGAGCAGATAACTGGACGTCTTTTCGTGCGCGACGCGCGTTGATGAGCACTGCGCATGGCGTAGAATGCTTCCCAAGCAGAGGGTCGCCGGTTCGAATCCGGTCTCCCGCTCCATCACACGTACTGCGGCCGCCTGAACGGCCGTTTTCAGGTTCGATTTCGCCCCTTCGGTCGGAGAACGCTCTCGTCCTGACGCCACCTGGCGGCGTCGCGAGGGCGGTTCACGGCCCACTGCCTCGGCAGGGACGCTGGCGCCACAGCAAGGTCACGGTCGCTTCACGGTCACGTCACCGAGCGTCGTCCTAGCGTTTGGTCACAGGCGCGATCCCCCTTCGGAGTCTGGTCGATGCGGGCCTGGTGGCTGCGCAGGCGGTAGCTGTCGCCGTCGATGGCGACGACGGTCTCTCCCGGTCCACGATCCCCTTGGACACCTGATTGGGGCAGGCTGTCCCGGCGAAGGCGGTGCGCCGCTGGCTGGCGGGGGTCGGCGTGCAGACGCTCTTCATCGAGCCGGGCAGTCCATGGGAGAACGGCTACAGCGAGTCCTTCAACGGCAAGCTGCGTGACGAATGCCTCAACCTCGAGCGCTTCGACACGCTGCTCGAGACGCAGGTGCTCATCGAGCGCTGGCGCCTGGAGTGCAACCACCTGCGCCCGCACAGCTCGCTCGGGTACCGGCCACCAGCACCCGAGGCCATCGAATCGAACGGCTCGGAGATCGCCGCCGGCCTCACTCATCAGGTGGTATGAAACGCGGGGGCAGGTCAGCAAGCCTGCTGCATTTCGTGATCTACATCTTCGGGGCGGTGCTCATCCTGACCGGGCTGAAGTTCCTGCGTGACACGGCCCACGCGCCCTCGCTGGAGACGAACTGGCTGGTCCGCATCGCCCGCCGCTTCCTCGGCATCACCGACGCGTACGAGGCCCCTCGCTTCTTCGTTCGACGCGGCCGCGCGCGGCTCATGACCCCGCTGTTCCTCGTCCTGCTGCTCGTCGAGGCGACCGACCTCGTCTTCGCCGTCGACTCGATCCCGGCGATCTACGCCATCACGGACGACCCCTTCATCGTCTTCTCTTCCAACGTCTTCGCCATCCTCGGCCCGCGCGCGATGTACTTCGTGCTCAGCGGGTACCTCGCAGGGTTCGTCTACCTCAAGCATTCGCTCTCGGCGATCCTCGTGTTCGTCGGCATCACGATGTTGCTGACGGAGATCCACAGGGTGCACCCTGGCCTGAGCCACGGTGTGATCCTCGCCACAGGCATTGGGGCGTCGCTGCTCGTGCGACGCCGGGCCGCGGTGCGTGCCGCACCCACCGGCGCCGCGAGTTAGCAGCCCGCTCTTGCTACCGTGTCGAGAAGCGGCGCCGGAGGTGCCGGCG
>VGOZ01000151.1 GCA_016875715.1 Chloroflexota bacterium
CCGGACCGAGGAGGTCAAAACACGCTGCCGGACCGTCCTGCACGCCCAAGCCCGCGCGCTCCAGGTCGCTCCCGCCACCAACCCGCCCACCGTCTACGGCTTCACCGCCCTGGACCGCGACGACCTGGCCCTCGCCGGCGTGTAGATTCCACCGGGAACTCACTTTAGTGCTTCGCGATCAAGCACGCCTGCGTGTCAGTCTCGACATTCCCGTCATGCACGACGACCAGCACGCGCCCGCGATCGTTGTCCTCGCCGCGCTGACGAACGCGCTGCGTCTCGTCGACAAGCGACTCGCGTCGGTCCGCATCATCGTCAATGGCGCCGGCGCGGCCGCGATCGCGACGGCGCGCATGCTCCTTCTCGCGGGGGCGCGGGATGTCATCCTCTGCGATCGAGTCGGGACGGTCGCCGCCGATCGCGAGGAGCACATGAATCCATACAAACGGGAGATCGCCCGTGCGACCAACCCGGCTGGCATCCATGGCACAGTGAGCGCGGCGATGCGCGTTGCGGATGTATTCCTCGGACGCTCCGCGCCGGGCACGATCGCCGTTGCGGACGTCGCGGCGATGGCGCGCGACCCCATCGTGTTCGCAATGGCGAACCCGGAACCAGAGATCCTGCCCGAAGCGCTCGTCGGCGTGGCGCGGGTCGTGGGAACGGGGCGGAGCGACTACCCCAATCAGATCAACAACTCGCTGGCGTTCCCGGGCGTCTTCCGTGGCGCGCTCGATGTGCACGCGCGCACGTTCGACGACACGATGAAACTCGCCGCCGCGTGGGCGATCGCCGATCTGGTCCCGGCCGTGGCCGAAGCGACGCGACGGGCAGCCGCAGATTCCGACGTGGCGCGGAGGCTGGTGTGACGGGAAGGAATCTCTAGCGCTTGATCCCCGACAACCCTCGCCGAATCCCCTCGGTCGCCCAACCCTGCCAGGGCATGGTGAAGAATCGGTACCCCTTGTCGACGAAGAAGTTCGGGTCCATCTCCGGTGGGATGAAATACATCCCCGGGACGACGCCGTGCGCCTTGCTGGCCGCCGCGATCCGGTCGAGTGCCTTCTCGTAGGTCGCGCATGTGTAGTCGAGAGGCACGCCCAATTCGATCGAAAGGTCCGACGGTCCGATGAGCAGGACGTCCACCCCCGGGACGCTCAGGATCCCATCGAGGTTCTCCATCGCCTGAACCGTCTCGATCATCGGCGCGATGACGAGGCCGTCGTTCACGCCGTCGAGGTAGGCGCGGTAGTTCGGGAAGTCGCCCCATTCACCACGAGCGCCGGCGTTGCTTCGGTTGCCGAGTGGGTGGTAGCGGCACGACCGCACCATCGCGGCGGCCTCCTCCCTCGTGTTCACCATGGGCACGACGATCCCTCGCGCGCCAATGTCCAGCGCGAAGCAGATCTGGTCGACCCGGTTATCGCTCACCCGCACCATGGGCGCGGCCTTCTTCCCGCGCATTGCCTGGATGGAAGGCAGGAGTTGCTTGATCTCCCAGGGCGAATGCTGGGTGTCGAACAGCAGGAAGTCGTAGCCCGACTCGGCCAACAGCGCCGCGTCGACGAGCGGCGACCCGCCGGTCCCGATAACGGTCTTGCCTGCCTTGAGAAGATCCTTGACCGCGTTCATGGGCCTAACCTCCACATCGCGCATTTCTGCGGGACCGGCTCGCGCCATCGCATCGTCGCGATCGGGTCCGTGGGCCGCATTGTTGCACATCCGGCCCTGGCTGGCGACGCGCCCGCCGGTGCAACGACCGCCGGTGCCACGTGGCTCGCTGTGCCGACGGGCCGGTTACCCTCGCCCGCGCCCACAGCGCCACCAGGATCGCGGGCATCTGGCCCGCCCCGAGCGTCGACGCCGACGATCCCGCTGAGCTCACCGGCGACGACGGCGCCAGGCAGCCCTCGCCGGCGGATGCCGGAGAGGTGGAGCGAAGCAGAGGGGGAGGGTCGCACTCATCGTATTGGTGGCGCTCGATCTCGATGCTCTGAGGTTGTCCGATTCAGCGTGAGACGCCCTCACCTCAGCCCTCGGCCGCCGCAACCGCGGCGGCCGAGGGGCATCGACGGCGATCGAGTTGCGGTCGCGCGGACTCCGGCAACGAGGGGTGGTTGTGGGCGACGTGGTCGTCCGACCGGCGTGAACCTCCCACGTCCGCCCCCGCGGGAGAATGCAAGGTGGATGGCGCTCTGTCGATCCTCGCCGGGACGGAGCGCGGCAATAGAATCCCGCCCGATGCCCGCTGCATCCGGCTCCGTCGGGGCGCCGCCGCATGGCACCGCGACCCGGGAGATACTCCAGGCGTCCGCTGTCCCACGGCGCGCCCGCGCGCTGTCCGCCTCGCTCGCGGCTCGGCTCCTTATCTACGCCTGTGCCGCGCCGGTCGTACCCGGCCGCTGGCAGGTCGTCGACAACCCCGAGGCCGGGTTCGAGATCCGCGCGGATGGCACTTTCCAAAGCGAGATCGGTCCCGCCGGCGGGCCGCGCCTGCGCCTGATCGTCACCTGGACGGCGAACGGGGATCAAGTCACGCTCATGCCCAACCCGACAAAGGAGACGACTACGAACACGCCGCTCGTCGGCAAGATCTCTGGCGACGACATGACCCTCGGTGCGACAGTGCAGGGCTTGGGTGCGCTCACACTCAATCAGAAACGTCGGTCGCGCGAGTAGCGGCGCGGGTCAGGGCAGTCGCGCGTGCCGGAGTAAGCCGGAGATGTTGCGGTACGCCGCGTTCCTCCGCGCGATCAACGTCGGCGGCCATACCGTCCGGATGGACGATCTGCGGCGCCAGTTCGAGGCGCTCGGCCTCGGGCGTGTCGCGACCCTCATCGCCTCCGGAAACGTCATCTTCGAGTCCAATCTGACGGATCGGATCGCCCTCGAGGAGCGGATCGAGGAGGCACTCGAGCGCTGGCTCGGCTACGAGGTCGCGACGTTGGTCCGGTCAGCGGCAGAGGTCAGCGCCATCGCGGCGTTCGATCCATTCCCGGACGTGGCGCCCCGAGAGGGCGACACCCTGCACATCCTCTTCCTGCGGGAGTGGGCGACCCCGGAGGCCCAGACCCGCGTCGCCGCGATCGCGCGGCCACAGGATCTGCTGCGCCTCCACGAGTCGGAGTTGTTCTGGCTCCGACGGGGGAAGATGATGGACTCGGGGATCGCGCCGCAGGACTGGATCGCGGCGCTGGGCCGAGGACCGAACACCGCGCGCACCGCGAACACGGTGCGGAAGATCGCCGCGCGGCTCGCCGGGTAAGGCGCCAGATCGCAGGCATCCCTGGCTAGTGGCTCGCCACGTATGTAGCGGCATCTCAGGAGCGGGCGCTCTACAACGCCGCGACCGGCGCGGCTGGTTCTGAGCCGTCCGTATCGTTCACTGTGTCGCGAGCGCGTGCCCGCGATGGACTCTACCGCGGGGATGGACGGATATGGCCCTGGTGGTGTCCTGGAGAAGCCCCCTCAGGCTGGACGAGCACGGTGGTACGCGCGTTGGAGGGACACGGGTCACCCTGGATTCGGTCGTGATGCCTTCCAGAACGGGCGACTGCCGAGAAGATCGATCGCCCTGGTGC
>VGOZ01000152.1 GCA_016875715.1 Chloroflexota bacterium
TCGACGCCCAGTTCCATGGTCGGCGAGCAGAACAAGATGGGCAGCGAGGCGTTCTTGAAGGCGTCCTCTCGCTTCTCCCGCTCGTCTGCATCGACCTGGGCGGTGTGCTCGCGGGCGGTCAGCGCCCGCAGCGCCGCGCTCGAGATCTGGTAGAAGTCGGCGAAGAAGGCATTGACCCGAAGCTCGGCCTCGCCGGGAGACCGCCGTACGGGGTCGACGCGGGGTGTGCCGTCGCCGCGGTGCCAGTGCAGGACGCCGGCACGTAAGAGGTAGCCATCCTGGGCTCTCTCCAGATATCCGATATCGGCGAGGAGCGCCAGCAGCCGGTCGAATAGCTCGCGGTAATCGCCCTCGCTCATACGCTGGCCGTCGCCGCGCTCGTCCGGATGCCAGGTGCTCGCCCGGCGCATGTAGCGTCCGAACGCCGTGCGAGGGCCGATCCCGGCCGGTCCGCCTCCCGACAGGGGCGATGCCAGCGGGCACGACGTGAGCATCTTCTCGTCGAGGCCGACCGACCACGGCTCGGCCAGGTACTGATCGGCCCGACTCTTGAACTGTCGCTGCCGGGTCGCATTGAAGTGCTCGACGTCGAGCGCGATCGTGTAAGCGCGGGAGTCGACCGTGCGCCGGATGTGGTCGAGTGTGGTCAGGACGACGCGCCGCCGGACCGCCGGTGTCGCGTCGGCGAGCAGCCAGGAATGGCGCTTCCAGACATCGTCTCGGGCACAGATCTCATCCAGCCGCTCGTACCGGATGTCGAGCAGGCCGAGCTCCTCGAGGTTGGGCGAGTTGACACGCCAGCCGCGGCGCAGATCGTGGAAAACGAGATAGGCCACGAGCTCGCGGAGCGTCGCGCGCGTCTGTGCCGCGCCGACCAGCGCGCCGGGGTTGCGCGCGTACTCGCTCGATTCGAGCGCCAGCTTGTCGAGGGCGCGGTCCGCGACCACGTCCGGAGTGAGACCTTCCGGACCCGCTTCGTCGAGCGCGGCGCAGAGGGCGGAACGAAGACGCGCGACCTGGATGAAGTCGTTGAAGTGACCCGCCTGAAGCGATGCGTCCTGGCGGTTGTCGGTGAAGGAGAGGAGTTTCTTCACGTCGTCGTCTAGATCGGGCGTGTTGCGGAGCGCGCGCACGGTGGCCAGTGAGAGGATGGTGGTGGCGGTTGAGCGACCCTCCGTCGACAGTTCGGCCAGCCGCACGAAGTCGCGCTCGCGCAGGTTGTGGTGGACGATGCCGCAATGGAGGCAAAAGCTGAACGGCGCCTGGAACCACCAGGCCCGGGTCGCGTCCCCCGCTGTGTGTTCGACACTACCCAGCTCGCCATGGCGTGTGACGCTGAGCAGACGCGGGATGCGGCCGGTGTAGGTCGATCGGAGGCGCACGACGCCCTGCCGAGTCGTCTCGAGCCAGTCCTCCGGCAGGCCCTCGAGCGCGGTGGGATCGAACGTAACCGTTCCCTCTTGGTCGAGCAGGAGGAATCCCGCCTGGTGGCTGTCGGTCGACGCGCGCTCGCCAAGCTCGCGTGGCTCGAGCCGGTTGGTGGTCGCGTCCCGCATCGCGACGATGTACTCGGCACCGCAGGCTCGACAGAATGCGAGCGGCAGGAGCGGTCTCGCCCGTGCGTCCGGCGCGGCGCCGGGATCGGCCGGCGCATCGCGCTGCTCTTTGGTCGTGATGTGGCGCTGGCCGGCTGGCTCCGGCGTGATGAAGACCCGGTCGCCGCGACCGATGAACTGGTGCAGACGGAAGGCGAAGAGCGGCCGACCGGTCACGGGGTGGTCGACGTTGTTGCCAGCAAGGAGCAAGCGCCGCAGCTCGTCTTCACACCGGACGGGATCGACGCCGGTCTCCCTGGCCAGCTCGTGAGCCACCGCGGTGACGGATCGCGGTGGTCGTCGCTCGAACACGCCGGCCTCGGGCTGCTCCAGGCCGAAGGCCATCTCCGCCCAGGCCACCAGCGGCCGTCGCTTGAACTCGTCGAACGGCGTCGGGTACGCGACCGGCGGCGCGAGCAGCACTCGCCGCAGGCCATCCGCCGTCGGTACTGGCTCGTCGATGGCGCGGCGCAGCGTCTCGCCGATGACCTTATCGGGCGTGATCGTCGTGCCGAAGAGGCTGGTGGCCACCTCGGCGACGCGCTGCGCGCGGTCGGCCCGGGTACCCTCTGAGGCGAGGGTGGCGCTGGTGCCGATGCAGCGCATCGTCGGCGCGCCGACGCGCTCCCGTACCCGACGCACCAGCATGGCGACGTCGGCGCCCTGCCGACCGCGGTAGGTGTGGAGCTCGTCGAGCACGAGGAACTCCAGCCCCTCCGCGAAGTTGACGATGTGCCGATCGACCGGCCGGGTCATGATCAGTTCGAGCATCACGAAGTTCGTCAGCAGGACGTCCGGCGGGCTGTTGCGCATCTCCTCCCGAGCGGCCTGCTCGGTCGCGCCGGTGTACAACTTGAAGGTCACCGGCGGGCGACCGGTCCGGGCCGGGTCGAGGAACTTGGTGAGTTCATCGGCCTGGCTGTTGGCGAGCGCGTTCATCGGGTAGACGACGATCGCCTGGATCCCGCGACCGGAGCCGCGCTTCAGAACGTGGTCTACGATCGGGATCATGTAGGCAAGGCTCTTACCCGACCCGGTCCCGGTCGTCAGGACGTAGCTTTCGCCTCCTGACGCGGTGCGCACCGCCTCTGCCTGGTGGTGGTGCAGCCGCAACGGCTTACCGTGGAGATCGCTCGCGCTCTTGCCCCGTCGGAAGATCGCGCCGCAGCGCTGGTCGAGCGTGCCGCTGGCGACGAGCTCGTCGATCGTTGGACCCGGCTGGAACGACGGGTTCAGCTGGACGAGCGGCTCCGGCCAGAGCGCACCACTCGTGAAGTAATCATCGACGAATTTGCGCGTGTGCGGGTCTCGCACAGGCACGAACGAGCTCACATAAGACTGATATCGATCGATGATCTCGTTACGAAGCGCGAAGATATCCATACTTCGCCTCCCGATAGTTCGACAAGCCGCCGAGACATCCTACCGCATGCAATCGCCTCGGCCACTGTCACATGCCGGCTCGCGGGAAGTCGGATCGTCCAGAGACATCGGGACGCTCTGCTCTCACCTCACCGCTGGCGCAGTTGCGGCGCTCTGCTGTCTTCAGCTCGAGGATCGGCAGCCCGCGAACGGGGATGCGCGGAGTTGCAGTGCGCGCCCGGGGACCGGTTGGGACCGACAGACCCGAGGGCCCGGGTGCCGGTCTGGCGGATGTGCTGCCGTGATCGCGATGGCGCCTCTGATCAGCCCCGCCGGGCGGAGGCGCGCGATGGCCGACGAGCGGACGGCCGGGCGGGCAGGATGCCCACGGTCCGCCAACCGATGCCTCAGCCGGCGGGAGTGCCCGCGCCAGAGCGCGCCGCCTGGAACCGGGCGAACCAGCCTGGCGGGTCGTCGCGCCAGTCGAGCACGAGCCGCCCCTGCTCGGGGTTGATCTGCCCGCGCGCGATCGCGACGTCCAGCAGGACCTCCAGGTCGGTCAGCGTCTCGAGTCCGATCGCGGCACCGGCGAAGTTCTCGCCAACGACCCGGCCCCGAT
>VGOZ01000153.1 GCA_016875715.1 Chloroflexota bacterium
GCGACACGCGGAGGCGATGGAGGAACAGGAGCAGCACCAGTGAGGTGAGGAAGACGGCGAAGACCAGTTCGTCGCGCACCCCGGCGAGCGACGTACGGATGGCGACACTCACGTCCTGGACGACGGTGACGGCGCTCTCCGCCGGGACGAGGCGGCGGATGTTGGGGAGCTCCGCGCGCACCCGGTCGACCACGTCGGTCAGGTTGGCGCCGCCCTGCTTGGTGATGCGCAGGACGACCGCCGGCTCGCGATTGACGCGGCTGATTTGCGACTGATCGCGGGCGGCGAGTCGGATCGCGGCGACATCCGCCAGCCGCACGGGCGCGCTCTGCGTCCCGCCAACCACGACGCGGCCGAGGTCCTCGGGGGTCGCGGCGAGGCCGTAGAGGCGCAGGCTGTAGGCCCGCCCCCCCTGGCTGATGCTGCCGCTGGGGATGTTGAGATTCGCGGCCGCAAGCGAGCCCTGGATCTGCGCGAGCGAAATGCCCCGCGCGCGTAGCCGCTCAGGGTCCGCCTCGATGCGCACTTCCTGCTGCCGACCCCCGACGATCGCGACCTGCGCGACGCCGCTGAGCCGCTCCAACTCCGGGCGCACGAGTTCGTCGGCGATGCGGTACAGCTCCTCCGGCGCGAGGGTGGGGCCGGTGATGCCGAGCACGATCGCGGGCGCCTGGTCGAAGTCGATCTTCGTCACCGTCGGGCGATCGACGTCGGCCGGAAGGCGCGCCGCGATCTGGTTCACCCGTCGCTCGACGTCGGTACCGATGAGGTCCGGGTTCGCCCGCTCGGTGAACTGGATGACGACGGTGGACAGACCCTCGGCCGAAGTGCTGGTGAGGATGTCGATGTCGTTGAGGCCGGCGACCGCGTCCTCAATGGGCCGGGTGACCTGGACCTCGACCTCCTCTGGGCCCGCGCCGGGGTAGGTCGATACGATCGTGACTACCGGGATATTGACGTTGGGGAACAGATTGATCGGCAGCGAGACCAGTGTGATGAGTCCGGCGATTGCGACCGCGAGGTAGATCGCGATCACGGCGATCGGTCGGCGCACCGAGAGGATGGTCAGGAACAAAAGGAGGCCTCCGACCCGACGAGTGCCGTATCTTTAGTCGGCAATTGGTGCCTGAGTCAACTATTTCGGCCGGCGAGGGTCCGACCTGGGAGGCATACCGCCTCCTGGGGCGCTACATCATCGCCGTGCGGACCGCGATGCAGCGATCGGCGGATCGGCAGAAGGCCGGCGGGCACGCGCCGCACCACGTTCATGCGCTCATCTACCTCTTCGAGCACGAGGGCGCCACGATTGGTGATCTCGCCGCCGCGCTCGGTGTGACGCGCGGCCGAGGCACGCGTTTGGCCGACGAACTCGTTCAGGCGGGGATGCTCGCGCGCGCCCGCGATGATCTTGATGGCCGTGTGATTCGCCTGCGTCTGACACCGCGAGCGCACCAGGCCGCGCACCGCGTATTCGCCCACTACGGCGAGACGGTCGCGCACGCGCTCGAGGGGTTGACGCCCGGCGAGGTGGGTGCGGTGCTCCGCTTCCTGACGCGGCTCTGCGAGGCACACGAGGTCCTCGCACGCGAGTAGGGCGCGCACCCCGCTCATCCCCTACGGCGTCGACGATAGGGATGTTCGGTCCGAGGCGGCCTGCTACCCGCGTTGCGTCGCAACCGCGGGACCGCGGACATCTTGCCCGTCCTGGCCGTGCGCGAGCCAGCGGGGCGGTGGACCCTCACGCCCGGCTCGCTTCGCCCCGCCGGTCTCGCTGCCGTCTGAGCGGAGGTGGCGGGCCGGCCGTGTCCCGGACTGCGGCGCTGCCCCGCACGCCCGCGTCGGCGATGGCCCTCCCTCGCACGGATTTCGAGGTTCAGCCGGACCCCACGATATCGCTCGGTAGGTCACGCAGGCGACGGAGGGGAGAGAAGATCAGCCAGAGCAGGCTCACAGAGCACCCGAGCGCGGCGATCAGGAGCGTCTCCCGCGTCCCAACGACGCCACCGAGGAAGCCGCCGACGAGAGCACCGATCGGTGCGAGCCCACCATCGATGACATGCATGGTGGCGTTGACGCGGCCAAGCACGCGTTCCGGAGCGATCGACTGACGTAGGCTGAGAGCATTGACGTCGAAGAGGGGATGAATCGCGTCGGACGCCTGCCCGATCACCAGGATCGCGAAGGCAAGCAGTACCGGGCCGCCGGCGAGCGGCAGCGTGTAGACGGCGATACTGCCGACCACCATCGCCCCCAGCATCGTCGGCCCGACCCCGAACCTTCGCGTGACCGGCTCGACCAGCGTCGTGCCGACCAGGTTGCTGGCGCCCCCGACGCCGATCGTGATGCCGAGCAGGATCGGGTCGAGTCCGAGTTCGCGCAGCGCGTACAGGGCGTACAGCGCGCCGATGAAGCTGCCGAAGAACGTGCGCGACGCGTTGAACGCCGCGACCGATCGGAGCATCGGACTCGACATGACCGCCCGCAGTCCGTCGGCGATCTCACGCCGGAGGCTGCTCGTGAGATAGGTCGGCCTGCGCGCTGCCTCTCGCACGTCCACGAGTGCGACGAGCACCGCCGAGGCGACGAACGAAGCGGCATCGAGCAGGATCGCGAAGGGTGCACCGATCGCCTGAACGAAGATACCCGCGAGTCCGGGGGTGGTGATCTCGGCCGTCGCATCGACAGTCGCGAGGCGGCTGTTGGCGCGCAGGAGTTGGTCTCGTCCGACAAGCTCGGGCACGAGCGACTGGTAGGAGATATCGAAGACGACCGTCAGAGTTCCGGCGAGTGGCGCGACGACCAGGAGGTGCTCGAAGCGCAGCGCCCCGAGCAAATAGGCGGCGGGGATCGAGCCGAGGAGGATCGCACGGCCGACATCCGCCGCGACCATCAAGGGGCGGCGTCGGACGCGGTCCACCCAGGCGCCGGCGACGAGGCCGATCAGCGCCAGCGGCGCCATTCCCAGCGCGGCGAGCAGCCCCATCTGGGCCGGCGTGGCATCGAGCACCATGACGGCCGCCAGCGGCAGCGCGCTACCGGTTATCCCCGATCCGAACTTCGAGATGGCCTGGGCGAGCCAGAGCCGCGTGAAAGCCCGTGTCAATGTCCGCAGTATCACCCGTTCCTCGGGGACACGCGCCTACCCCGCGCGGGTGCCTGTCGCGCAACCCCCGACGTCCGTCGCCTCGAACGATGCCCAGGGTCTGTCGCGGCGATCGACGCGCCCGACGCACCGATATGCTGGACGCCTCCGACGACGGTCGCCCACGGCGCCGTCATGTCGGTTCGCGCACGGGCAGGGTCATCTCGATGCCTCAGTACGCCCGTCGGACCTAAGTGGCGTCCGTCCACGGGCGAAGCCGGGTCGGGAGGGTGTCTCACCGATAATCACCGGGGTGGAGCTCGTCCTCCTCGTGGTGGCGATCGTCCTGCTCACCGCGATTCTCCTGCTCCAGATCCGTGCGCGCACGGGCGGTTCGCCCGAGAGTCTGCTCGCGTTGGGGCAACTCCGCGCCGATCTCGCGCACA
>VGOZ01000154.1 GCA_016875715.1 Chloroflexota bacterium
TGCGCACGCCCGTGTCCTCCCGCCCAATCGACCCCAGTCCGACTGAGCCGAGTGAACATAACATGGCGGCTGCGCATCTCACCGGGAACTCACTTTAGGGTCCGGGCGTCGCCACGATGGGGATGAGTGTGGAGAGGAGCATCGAGACGATCACGACCAACGCGAGGACAGCAAAGGCGCGCTGCATTCGCGTCGCCTGCCGGCGATTCTTCATGGGGACTGAAGTGTAAACTCGCGCCGATCCGCGGAGGCTGTCGTGGCTGAACCCGATCGCGAACGATGGTCGCTTGTTCGACAGGCGATCGAAGATACAGGGCTCGATGCTCTAGTCTGCTGCCTTGCAGAGAATATCGTCCTTCTCAGTGGTTACTACTCAGTCACCGGCGCCTCAATGGCGATCTTCCCGCGCGTCGGCGAACCGGTGCTCATCGCGCCGCGCTTCGAGCGAGAGTTTGTCGATCGCGGCTGGATCGGGGACGTCCGCGAATACGACACGTGGCAGAATCGGTACGAACTGCCCCCGGCCCACCTCCTCCGTCTCGCGCGTACCGTCGCAGAGGAGCGCGGTCTCAGAGGTGGCCGGATCGGTATCGAGGGACGCTTCGAGACGATCGCGCCGAATGGGCTCTCGGGTGAGCCGACGGGCCTAGGAGTTCCTGGCCAGGCACTGATCGGGGAGGCCTTCGCGTGCGAGCCGATCGACGCGACCGAACTCCTCTACGAGTTGCGCGCGCGTAAGACAGCACGCGAGATCGAGAGGCTTGAGATCGCCAGCGAAGTGGCCTCGCTCGGACTGATCGCCTTCAAGGAGCACGCTCAACCGGGCAACCGTGAGGTCGATGTATCCGCGGCGGTGGAGAGCGCGGTCCGCGTCGGTGGACCGGGCTATCGGGGGGCACGGCACGCCTTCGCGTGGGCACAGGTGACCTCGGGACCCGCAACAGCCGGCAACTGGAACTATCCGCTGTCGTCGGCGCGGCGACTCGAACGGGGCGACCTGGTGGTCATTGAGCTCGGTGTCGTGGTGGATGGATATTGGTCCGATTTGACGCGCACCGTGTGCGCGGGGACCGCCAATCAGCAGAAGCGGGATCTGTTCGCTCTGGTGCGAGAGGCACATGCGGCCTCAACCGGTGCGGTTCGCGCGGGCGCGACCGGTGTCGAGGTCGACGCGGCGGGCCGATCGCTGATCGCCGCGACGGGCCTCGGCGACGCGTTCGTTCACCAAACGGGCCACGGGATCGGCTTCCGGTATCACGAGCCGATCCCGTTCGTCGCTCCGCACTCGAGCCATACGCTGGAGGCCGGGCACGTCCACAGCATCGAACCCGGCGTGTACATCCCTGGCGTCGGCGGCTGCCGTATCGAGGATATCTGTGTGGTCGAGACCGCTCGAGGGCGACTGATCAGCCACGCGGAGTTCGACCTTGCCTGAGAGATCCGGCGTCGGCTGCTGAGCGGCCGGTGCCTCACCGCATTCTCCACGTCAACGTCCGTTACTGGCCCGTCGCCAGTGGGGCGGAGATTCACCTTCAGGCGTACGCGGAGCGCCAGGCGGCTGAGGGGTTCGATGTCACCGTGTTCACAACCGACGCGCGTGACCTCGCCTATCTCTGGGACCCCCGCAAGGCGCGCATCTCTCGTGCGAGCGAAGTCCACAACGGCGTGCGCATCGAGCGCTTTCCGATCCGGCATCTTCCCCCACCGGGGGTCGGTTTTCGAGCCGCGCGGCGACTCCTCGCAGAAATCGATCGCGTGCCAGGTACGCGGGGGTTGCTCGCCCGCCTATGCCTGGCAGCCCCCTATGTGCCTGGCCTTCGGAGCGCGCTTCACGAGTCGGCCGGACGATTCGATGCCGTTCACGGCATGAACATCGCGCTGGAGGCGCTGTTGTTCCCGGCGCGCGAGCACGCCCGCAACGCCGGCGCGCCGTTCCTCATCTCGCCGCTCACACACCTGGGCGAGTCAGCCAGGGGACCGATCCGTCGGTATTACACGATGCAGCATCAGGTAGGTCTGGTGGGCTCGGCCGATGGCGTCTTGATCCAGACCCCCACGGAGGCCAGGTTCTACGCTGACCGAGGTCTTGACGAGTCGAGATTCTGGACCGGGGGCGCGGGCGTCGACCCCGACGCCGTCATCGGTGGCGACGCAGATGCCTTTCGCGCGCGTCACGGGTTGTCCGGTCCGCTTGTGGGGTTCCTGGGGACACTTGCCTTCGATAAGGGTGCGGATCACACGGTCCAGGCGATGGAACTGCACTGGGCGCGAGGAGGTGCGGCGCGACTGGTAATGGCGGGCGCGATGACCGATCCGTTCGCCATGTTTCTACGCGGTCGCCCCGAGACAGTGCGACAGCGAATCGTAGTGCTGCCTTCAGCATCGGACGATGAGAAGCGGGGTCTGCTCGCAGCGGTCGACGTCCTCGCCCTGCCGAGCCGCACCGACTCATTCGGCATCGTGTTCCTGGAGGCGTGGCTGAACGGCAAGGCGGTGGTTGCGGCCGACGCGGGGGGCGTGTCCGACGTAGTCGAGCACGAACGCTCTGGTCTGGTAGTGCCGTTTGGCGATGTGGACGCGATTGAGAGGGCGATCGCGCGGCTTCTGTCCGACCCTGATTTACGGGTCCGGATGGCGCAGCACGGCACACGGCGCGTGCGCGAGCGTCACACCTGGGATCGGGTATACGAGAGGGTCCGACCGGCCTTCATGCGAAGCGGGCACGAGTTACTCGCGATCGCTCGGCGCGAAGCTCGTGCGGATCACTGAGAGCGTCGCGGCGCGACTGCCTCGATCGCCGCGTCCCAGATCGGGTCGAACCTCTCCCAGGTGTACTGGCGGGCGACGTACGTGGCACCGTTGACGCCCAGACGCCGCCGCTCGTCCGGTCGAGCGATCAAATAGCGCGCAATCGCACCGAAATCGTCCGCGTCGGCGAAGTAGAGTCCGCCCTGCGCCTGTCGCACGTGGTCGAGCAACACCGCGGATCGCTGGTTCACCAGCGCGGGAAGACCGTACTGCCACGCCTCGAGCAGGACAAGGGAGAGGCTCTCGAGGGCCGATGGCTGGACGAACACGTCGGCGCCGGCGTAGGCGTCGGCGCGCTCATCATCCGCGACGTACCCGAGGGGAAGTATCCCGTCCTTGGCGCTGAGA
>VGOZ01000155.1 GCA_016875715.1 Chloroflexota bacterium
ACGGACATCGTGCAGAAGGAGATGTATTCCTTCACCGACAAGGGCGGGGACCGGATCACCCTGCGACCCGAAGCGACGCCGAGCATGGTGCGCGCCTTCGTCGAGCACAATCTTGAGAACGCGCTGGCCTCCGCGAAGATCTTCGCGATGGGGCCGATGTTCCGCTACGAACGGCCGCAGAAGGGGCGCTACCGGCAGTTTCACCAGTTCGACGTGGAGGCCTTCGGCATCGAAGACCCGGCCATCGACGCCGAGGTGATCGACCTGGCCTGGTCGCTGGTGACGGCACTCGGGATTCCGCAGGCCGAACTGGTGATCAACTCCGTGGGGTGCCCGACGTGCCGCCCGAAGTTTCAGGAGGCGTTGCTGGCGGCAGTCAAGGACGACCTGTCGAAGTTGTGCGGCGACTGCCAGCGTCGCTCCGTCACCAATCCGCTCCGGATCTATGACTGCAAGGTGCCCGCCGACCAGGCCCTCATCGATGCGTTGCCGCACTCGGTGGACTACCTGTGTGAACCCTGCGCGACACACTTCACATCGGTGAAAGGCTACCTGGATGCCGCGGGTATTCCGTGGCGCCAGTCACATCGGCTGGTACGCGGTCTCGACTACTACACACGCACCACGTTCGAGATCCTCGGGCAGACCCTCGGCGCGCAGAACGCGCTGCTCGGAGGCGGCCGTTACGACGGACTGGTGAAGACACTCGGCGGGGCGGATCGCACCGGCATCGGCTTTGCCGCCGGTCTGGAGCGATTGGTTCTTGCGCTTCCCGAGGCAGCGCCCATTGCGCCGACGCCTCGTGCCTTCATTGTCGCGATTGGCGAGGATGGCCGGGCCGCGGCATGGACGCTGCTGCGATCGTTGCGGCAGGCGGGCCTGGCCGCGCAGATGGAGTTCGACGCGCGCAGCGTACGCGCACAGATGAAACGGGCGGACCGCCTGGCCGCCCGCGTCACGCTCATTGTGGGCGGCGACGAACTGGCCCGCGGCGAAATCACGCTGCGGGACATGGTGACCGGCGATCAACGCGCCATCGCGCACGACGCCATCGTCGGGACTGTACGGACATACCTGTGACCAGCTATCGCACTCATTCCTGTGGCGCCCTGCGCCGTGAACACGTCGGTCAGGCCGTCCTCCTGCAGGGCTGGGTCCATCGCGTCCGGGATCTCGGCGGCGTGACGTTTTTTGATATCCGTGATCGACACGGGCTCACGCAGGTCGTCGCTCGCGCAGGCGAGGCGCTGATCCAGGCGAGGAAGCTGCGCCCCGAGTTTGTGGTAGCGGTTGCCGGCACGGTGGAGGCGCGCGAGGCGGCCGTCCGGAATGCGAAGATCGCTACCGGAGAGGTCGAAGTCGTTGCGATCGGCATCGAACTGCTCAACGAAGCCAAGACGCCGCCGTTCTCGATCAATGAGGATACGGCGGTCTCGGAAGAAACCCGTTTGCGGTATCGCTACCTCGATCTTCGCCGACCGTTGCTGCAGCGGAATCTGATTCTCCGGCACAGCGTATCCATTGCCGCGCGCAAATATTTCGACAGCGAAGGCTTCCTCGAGATTGAAACACCGATCCTGACGAAGTCTACCCCCGAGGGCGCGCGCGACTACCTCGTGCCAAGCCGCGTGCACAAGGGCGAGTTCTTTGCACTCCCGCAATCTCCGCAGATCTTCAAACAGATTCTGATGATCGCCGGCATGGATCGGTACTTCCAGATCTGCCGCTGCTTCCGCGACGAGGACCTGCGCGCCGACCGTCAGCCCGAATTCACGCAGATCGACGTCGAGGTGTCGTTTGCGACTGAAGAGCTGATCTATTCGATCGTCGAAGGCGCCATCGTCGCGATGTGGCAGGCCGCTGGGCACACCGTGCCGACGCCGTTTCCACGCATGAGTTATGCCGATGCGATGCGCCGATACGGGTCCGACAAACCGGACCTGCGGCCGGGCATGGAGATTGGCGATGTGAGCGAGCACTTCCGCGAATCGACGTTCTCGGTGTTCAAGGACGCCGTGTCTGCAGGTGGAGTGGTGCGCGGCTTTGTCGTCAAAGGCGCGGCGGGTTATTCGCGCAAGGACCTCGACGGATTGACCGAGCAGGCGAAACAGCTCGGCGCTGGTGGTCTGGTGTGGGTGCGTCTGGCACAAGGGGCGATACAGAGTTCGGCGCTCAAGGCGGCTGGTGAGGCCCCGCTGCGGGCGGCGTTTGACGCACGTGGCGGCGCTGAGGGCGACCTGTTGCTGCTCACGTCTGGCGAGGAAATGAAGGTGGCGACCTGGCTCGGCACCCTGCGTCTGGCCGTGGCGCGCAAGGAAGGTCTGCTCAAGGGAGACGACTTCCGTTTTGTCTGGGTCACCGAGTTTCCGCTCTTTGAATGGAACCCCGACGAAAAGCGCTGGGACTCCATGCATCACCCCTTCACGTCACCGCAACCCGACGACGTGCCGCTCCTGGAGACGAACCCGGGGCAGGTGCGCGCGCGCGCGTACGACCTCGCACTCAACGGGTCGGAAATTGCCGGCGGCAGCATCCGCATTCACCAGCCCGACGTCCAGCGCCATGCGTTCCGCCTCCTCGGCATTTCCGACGAACAGGCCGCCGCGCGCTTCGGCTTCTTCCTCGAAGCGCTCGAATACGGCACGCCGCCCCACGGCGGTATCGCCTTCGGTCTCGACCGCATCGTCGCCCTCCTGTGCGAGGAGTCGTCGATTCGTGACGTGATGGCGTTCCCGAAGACCGCGCAGGCCGTGGACCTGATGGCGGGTTCGCCATCGACCGTCGACGACCGCCAACTCCGCGAACTCCACATCGCGACCACCAGGTCCTAAGCGCCCAGCCACCCAGGTGCCCATGAGCCCATCCCCCCGACTTGGAATCGACCTCGGCGGTACCAAGATCGCTGCGGTCGTGCTCGGAGATGATGGACGGGAAGTGTGGACGATGCGCGTCCCGACGCCGCGGCATGACTACGCCGGCACGATTGGCGCGATCGCTGATCTGGTGCGGGCGGGCGAGGAGGCGGTCGGCGCGACGGTCACGGTAGGCATCGGCATTCCCG
>VGOZ01000156.1 GCA_016875715.1 Chloroflexota bacterium
CCGTGTATCGCACGCAGTGCGATCAGGATCAGGAGCGCGGCAGTGAGTTCGGGGTAGATCTGCGACCCGTACGGGAGCACCGGCAGGGTGGCGCCAACCGCTACCGTCGAGAGGATCGCGGCGACGCAATTTCCGGTGAGCGCGGTCGCGAACTCGGCCAGGACGAGCCAGAACAGGACCGCGACTGCCATCTGAAACAGGACAACCGCGATGTAGCCGCCGACGACCGGGTTCGACCCGGCAAGCCACCAGAGGACACTGCCCACGGCCGCGGCAGGCGCCAGAAGGAGCGCCTGACCGGGTGGTCGCGCGAAGAAGAGGCGACCATCACCTCGGTAGTCGTGAGCCTGGAAGTCCACCGGAAGGTCGCCGCCGTAGATGATCCGGAAATGGCCGTCGGCGTACTGGTTGGCGACGTCGAAGTCGCGATCGCTGATGATGCTCCGGACAACCATGAGGTAGTGCGGTTCATCGCCCGTCGGCGTGATGCTCGGACGGAAGAGGAGCGCGGAGACCACCTGCACCGCGATCGCGAGCGGCAGGAACCAGCGCCATGCCCGCCCGAGCGCGCCGGCATCGAAGGAGCGCAACAGGGTCATCGCCGCGTCACTGCCAGAGCGTCCATCGCGGCCTTCGGACGAGCGTGTAGCCACCGACCTCGACGGCGGGGTCGCGCGAGGAGACCTCGACCACAAGGTCGGCACCCCGGGGCAGATCGAAGGTGATAGGAACGACCCCGTACAGAGGAGACCCGGCGATCTCGGCATAGATCTCCAGGAGGGTTGCGCCGACACCGGGTTGGGGCCACGGGACGCCGCGGACGGCAGCGAGGCGCTGAACCGCCTCGTCGACCTGTCGTGGCGTCATCGCCTGCCGATGGGCAAGATAGTACGCTGCTCCTTCGCGGTAGGTCGCAACCACGATGTCGTCGGGAAGCCCGGTCGCGGCGGTCGCCCGCAAGCGCAGCAGCGGATCGAGGGGACTCGGCGGGTTGGGCGCGGCGACGATGCGAGGAATACCGTCGGGGTCGCTCTCCGCGATCTCTCTCATCGCGAGGATCGATGCAGCCCCACCGCTCTCGATTGCGCGCGCCCGAACCGTGATGGGTGACAAGATGGTCTCGGCCATCCGCACGTACACGCGGGCCTCGTAGGCGCCCGGGGGTGGCCTGGTCGGGAACGGGCACGCGGCGACGCCGCGCTGTGGCTGACAGCGCTCGCGGAAGACGACCGCCTCGAAGGGACGCACCGCCGGGTAGAGGTCGATCACACGCAAATCGTTCCCGGTGGCACGGTGAAGATCGTCCGATACATCGATCCAGGCGCGGTTCCCCAGAGAGGCATCGAAGAGACGGGCAACATCTGCCGCGCCGTAGCCCGTGAGAAGAGCACCCGGCAGCAGCGCCATACCGAGGACTGCGCCGAGCCAGCGCCGAATCGGCGATGCCAACCACACGGCGAGCGGTATCGCAGCCAGGGGCAGAACAGACACCAGGTGGCGGGGCGGAATGTCCCAACCGATTCCGAAGGTCGTCGCGCTTGTGATCGCCGTGACGAGGAAACAGGCGAGCCCGACACGGGCGCAGAGACCCGCCGGGTCGTCGCGCAGGGCCGCCGCGGACCAGAGCGCAACGATCAGCATCGTGTGAGGCGCCCACGACAAGAGGCCTCGCCCATCGTCCAGGAACAAGAGAGCGCGGCCGCGTGCCAGGTTCTCCGGGCGGGAGATCGATAGGTCGCTCTGGTTCCATCCCGCCGAGGGCAGCATGCTGCCGAACGCGTGAAGGGAGTAGAGAGAGATCGTCGCGGCGAAGAGTCCCAGCACACCCAGAAAGGGCACGAGCGCGGCGCGCCGGTTCGCGCTACGGCACCAGAAGATCAGGCCTCCGGAGATGGCGAGCGCGAGTGCAACGATCGTGAATCGCTGGTGAAGTGAGGCGAGAATCCCGACCGCGCTGGCACTGACCAGCGCGGCGCGAACATCGGGCCGGGCGAGACAGATCGCCCGCAGCGCGATCAGCGTCGCGAAAGCGGCGGCCATTTCCGGGTAGATCTGCGATCCGTACGGAACCATCGGGAGAAGGCTCAAGACGATGAGCACCGCGGTCAGGGCCGCCCACGCCGAGGCGGTGAGGTCGCGCGCCAGACGGAAGAGGAGCGTCCAGAATAACGCGGTCAAGAGCACCAGAAACGCCACGGCCGCCCAGTAGCCACCGAACGCGGTGCTCAGTCCCGTGGCGCGCGCCGCGAGCGCGCCACAGGCATAGGCCGGGAGGATCAGGAGCGATTGCCCCGGCAGGCGCACGTGGTACAGGCGGCCATCGCCACGATGCTCGTTTGTCGCGCCGACGGGGGAGAGCGGGACGGGATCGATCGCGAAGTGGTTGCCATCCGCATACTGGTTCGCGACATCGAAGTCGCCATCCAGCAGCACACTCCGCGTGGCCATCAGGTAGTGCGGTTCATCGCCGGTGATCGTGACCGCGCCGCAAAAGATGATCGCGGCGCCAATCTGAAGGGCCAGGATGAGGCTGGCGGCCACGCCAAGAGAGGGCTGGCGGGCCAGCACCGGCATCACTCCGATCGTCGATACACGGGCGCGCTAGTATTGGCCGCGCCTCCGGTTACGGTCAAGTCGGGTGAAAGCCACGCCGAGCCGAGCCGGGCGCGCATGAGGAGTCTCTCCGTGCAGGCACGAACCGTGCGCCGCCTGCGGCGTCGACAGTAAAGGTTACCTTGATGATCCCCTGCCTCAACGAGGAGGAGGGGATGCGGCAGATGATCCCTCGGATCGATCGCGGGTGGTGCCACCAGATCCTCGTAGCGGACGGGCAATCCCACGACGGTACGGTTGCCTACTCGCGAGAAGTCGGCCTCGAGGTCTACGTCCAGCGTGGACCCGGCATTCGCCGCGCGTATATCGGAGGCGATGGAGAGGGTGACGGGTGACATCGTCATCACCTTCAGCGCGGATGGCAACTGCATCCCCGAGGTGATTCCGGAACTGATCGCGCGGATGCGCGAGGGGTACGACATGGTCATCGCCTCGCGCTACTTCCA
>VGOZ01000157.1 GCA_016875715.1 Chloroflexota bacterium
CCGGTGGTTCGGAATGTGATCGTCTCGCTGCCCGTTTCGCCGGGGTCCAACTCCTTGCAGACGACATAGGCGGTCGACCCCGGAGTGGTCGAGACGCAGTCTGTTGCGCCCGTCACGTTCCAGACCACGCGAGCCCGACGTGTCGCCTGGGCGGCGCTATCCGGGATGCCCGTCTGAAGCAAGGTGAGGGCGCGAATCCGCGCCAGCCCGACCCTCTTGGCCAGGGTTCGCGGCACCCTCACCCTCCACTTCCCGCCCACCTCGATAAGCATCGGCTCTCTGGATACCGATCGAAATATGAACCAGGCCGATTACCAGCCAGAGCAGCGCGGCCATGTGAGGAAACCTCAGATCGTAGAAGTGTCGATCGAGGCCCCCCGCCACGAGCATGCCTGCCAGCGTGCACGCAAGTACCGTGGTTCTGGCGCGATCGTCCCCCCGTTGATGGCGCAATGCGATCCGGACGCGCATCAGCGTGAAGCCGATCACCCCGAGGAACAGACCCAGCCCAACAAGCCCTACTTCGGAAGCGATCAGAAGGAACGTACTGGACACTCCCAGGTATCGATCGATCGATGGTGCCCCGCCGAAACCGATCCCGAGAAACGGATGTTCCTGAATGAGTCGCAGGGCGTCCTTGTATTCGCCGAGGCGCATTCCCGTGGCTTGATCCTGGACAAACAGGCCCCGAAGGAAGTGTTCGCCAAAGCGAGCGATGATGCCGGCAAAAGCTACCATCGTCACCACGACTCCACCCCCCAACCACCACAACAAACGTGGACGGAGGAGGATCACAACTGCGAGGGATCCGATCCCGAACCCCAACCACGACCCACGCGAGAGGGAGACAAGCAGCGCGTAGACGACGACCGCCGCGCCGAGGTACCAAGCGATCGCAGCGCGCCCTGCGGCGCGGATTGCGTGCCCGGTCGCAAGCGTTCCGATCACGATCAGCAGTGCGCCAAACACGTTGGGATCAACGGAGGTGCCCGTTGCGCGGAGGACATCAGTACGCACACCGGCGTCCTCGATGTAGCGTAGGACGTTTCCAGACGGATAGCCAAGAGGCCGCAAGCTGACAAGGAGCGAATTCGAGACTGCCGGGGGCAGGTGATAGAGGATCACTCCGAGCAGCGCCGCGACCACCCCGGCGCTCGCGATGAGACACGTCAGTCGATCGATCTCGTGTCGCTCTCGCACAAACTGAGTCAGCGTGAAGAACAGGAGGGTGCTGTTTACTAGCTTCAGGAATTGTCGCGTTTGCTCCCCGGTGATTCCGTAGGCGGTTCCCAGGATGAAAGCGGCACCGGACACGACGACGAAAGCCGCCACCATCCAGTCGATGGGCGTCCCACGCCTCGTCTCGATTCTCAGAAGGAGTCCGGCGAAAACGGAAAGAAGCAGCGCAGAGAGCAGCACATCCACAAGCGTGAGTCGAACGCCGCCAATCGACACGGGGATGACCGCGTACGGAAGAAGCGCCGCGACGCCCACGAACCCCGCGAGCACCAGATGACGAGAACGAGCCGCCAGGAGCACGCCGGCGATACCCGCCAGGCCCGCGGCGGCGTACAGGGCTCCGCCAAACAGCACTCCGCATGCGACAGCCAGGCCGAGCGCAACACTCGCGCCGAGTTCGAGGTATCGGTTGCGGGCCACTGTCGTTACTGCCAACTAGCTCACTCGCAGCGTCGCAACTGGCACGGAATCGGCCCGTGTTCCGTCTGGCAGTGTGACACCCACGCGGACGCCGGTGCGCGGATCGTAGAGGCCGACCAGAACGTGATAGAGACCGGGCGGCACCGATGAGGCGATCGATATGGACGGTGAGTCCACGATGTACTCGTCAATGACCCAGCCGGATGCGGGCCGAGCGGTTCCGCCAGGGGTCACATCAATCTGAGCCACAGGCCGCCGATCGCTTCCTGCGATGTGGACGAAGAGATTCATTGCCGCTTCGGGTCGGCCGATCACCCGCCAGACAAGTCTGAGTTGAGCGCTCGCACCGCGCGCGATCGCCGCCGGTGTATCGACCGAAACCAGTTCGGCGACCCCATCGAATCGAACGCCCTCGAGGGGGCGGCCGATACGAGGATTATCGAGAAAAGTCGCGGCCTGCCGGACCCTCGCTGCGCCAAGGTCAATGCTGCCCAGTTCGTCCGCAGCGATGCGGATCACAACCGGCGACCCGGACAACCTGGGTATGGTAAGTCGGGTACGCTCGAGCAGCACCTCTTTCTCTCTCCACCGGTCCGGTGGGTAGCCACCCCCTCCAATCTCAGTCTCCCGGAGTAGCGTCTTCGTCTCATCGGGTCCCACTGCGAGATAATGGAAACGCCGGGCGAGGGAGTCATTCGACGCGCGGGCCCAGGATGTCGAAACGATCAACTCCTCACCGGCAGACAGTTCGTCGGGAACGGGAGAGTGACAGTGCAGCGTCAGAGCGCCCAGCCGCACGCGAGGGCACGTGCCAAAGTCCGGCACGTGGAGGGGATCGCTCGGCGCCTCGACAACGACGGATGCCAGGGATACCTGCGTCTGGCCGGGTGATGCGAGGACGGACATCGG
>VGOZ01000158.1 GCA_016875715.1 Chloroflexota bacterium
TGTGGCAATGGTGCTGGCGGTCGGCGTGATGCTCATCTCGGCGGGGCCGGTGAGCGACTTCGTCTCCCGTCATCCGAGCGTGAAGATCCTAGCCCTCTCGTTCCTCCTCCTCATCGGGGTGATGCTCGTGGCCGAGGGTGCTGGCGAGAAGATCGGCAAAGGATATATCTACGGGGCGATGGCGTTCGCGCTACTGGTCGAGTTGCTGAACCTGCGTTACCGGCGGCGCAAGCCTGTGGTGCTGCACGACCGCTTCGACGGCGATGCGCCCGGTGGCTGAGCAGCCGGTCGCAGGGCGATCGGGACGATGCTATCCGGCTTCGACGCGCACCAGGGTTCCGCGGCCCACGCCCAGCGCGTCGGCGGCGCTGCCGTTTGGCAACGCGATCTCCACCCGTCCAGATGATCCGATCAGAGCGATGAGGTCACTCCTTTCGAAGTAGGCGCGATGGACGCCGGCGATCGCGCGCCCCGCGACAAGGAAGCGGGGGGAGCGCGGGAGGTCGACCGCGCGGGCGTCCAGGATCAGGTTGCCGAACCGATCGACGCGGATCACCCGTGCCTCGAGCGCGCCGTCGGCGAGCCGACGCGGACGCGGCCGAGGCAATCGTTCCCACGAGGGAAGCGCCGCGCCGATCTCTGCGAAGGGGACGCCGCGCGCGAGGGCGGCCCCGGCCGGCGCGAACACGTCGCGCCCGTGGAACGTATCGCTGCGCGGCGTGAGGTACAGGTGGGGATCGATGCACCGCGCCTGCGCCTCATCGCCCAGAGCCCACGAGAGAAGGCCGTTATCGGGGCCGACGAAGTACCGGCCATCCGCGCGCACGGCCAACGGAGCTCGGTCGGACCCCACCCCGGGATCGACCACCCCTACGACGACCGAAGGTACCGGCAGGTAAGGCAGCGCCTCTTCGAGCAGCAGCGCGCCCACCTCGACCGCGCCCGGAGGCACGTCGTGGCTCAGGTCGACGATGGGCACGCCCGGCGCGCGGGCGTGGATGATCGCTTTCATCACGCCGACGTAGGCATCGCGCAGACCGAAGTCGCTTAGCAGCGCGACCAGCATTCCGCCAGTGTACGCATCGGCGACTGCCGCGTCAGAACGGCGGTCCCATTCGCTCCGTGAGCGCGGTCAGTTCGCGATGATCCTGCTCGTCGAGATGCTCGCCGGCGGGGGCGCGCAGGCGTGCCCCGGTGAATACGCCCATACGCCGCAGCACCTCCTTGGCGCCGAGAAGCGGGAACTGCCGGCGCCAGAACGAGAGGGGCGTGAAGTGCTCGAAGCGCGCGCGAGCGCCCGCGACATCGCCGGCCCGAAAGCGCTCGTGTGCCGCGACGAGATCGGCCGTGCCTATGCTGCCGGGAGTGGCACCGGTGGCACCGCGCGCCAGTTCGTCGATCAGGTACACGCCGCCGGAGAGGATCGACAGCGTCGGGCAGAGTGAGCGCAGGGCGCTGATGCGATGCCCCGTCTCGCCCGGCACCTCCTCTTTGACGCAGGAGAGGTTCGGCCGCGCCATGGTGAGGTCGGCGAAGAGGCTGAGCGGCAGGGGGATGATGGCATCCTGCACGATGACAGGCAGGTCGACCGCGTCGGCAAGAGCGATGTAGTACGAGCGGAGCGCCAGTGCGTCGGTCGGGCCCTGCAGCGGCGGCGAACTGAATATCGCCCGGGCGCCACTCTCCGCGACGTGACGGGCCAGCGCGATCGAATCGACGCGGTTCGTCGCCGAGACCCCGACAATCACGGGGGCGCGCCCCGCCGCGGCGCGCATCGTCTCCTCGGCGAGCCAGCGTCGTTCGTCGTGGGTCAGGCGATGACACTCGCTGGCGCTGCCCACAGCAGCAAGACCATGCGCTCCTGCCGCGATCAGGTGATCGACCAGGCGATGAAGGTCGCCGGTGTCGATCCGATCGTCCTCATCGAACGGCGTGTAGACGATAGGGATGATGCCGTGGAGCGGAGACGCGCTGTTCACGGCGCCGGATAGACCCGGTCAATGAACCGGCGAAGCGTCCGGGCGAGCGCTTTCGGGACCTCCGCGTTCACCGAATGACCGACGTCGTGGAAGACGTGGAGATGGCGGCGCTCCGGAGGGAGATCGAGACAGGCGCGCGCGCAATCGCCGGGATCCATCGCCTCATCCCGGTCGCCGAACAGCACGAGTGTGGCCACGGGCATCTCCCGCAGGACCGGCCGGAGCGACTCTCCATCGCGGTGCGGCGCCAGAAGCCGTTTTGGTTCCAGGGTGAGGACGTCGTCGATGAAAGCCTCGCGCACATCCGGAGGGATCTCCGGATGTGCGCCGCCAAAGCTTCGCGACTGGTGGCGGCGGGCCAAGTTGCCGCACGCTGCTCGAGGGCGGCCCGTGCCTCCTCGGTCAGCGGGCGCCGCGCGTCGAGGCTGCCACCAGCCGCGAGCGCCAGGCAGGCGACCTTCTCGAGAATCCACTGCACGACGCGGGTGACGGTTCTGGCGCCGAGGGACGCGCCGACAAGTGCCGCGCGCGGGACGCCGAGACTCTCCATCGCCGCGGCCAGATCG
>VGOZ01000159.1 GCA_016875715.1 Chloroflexota bacterium
TGGCAGGGCTTCGTCTTCGTCGGCCTGGGTAAGACACAGCCCCAGCCTCTCGCCGCGCGCCTCGCCGGCGCCGACTTCTCCCACTTCGACATGCATCGCCTGAAGGTCGTCTGGTCGCGCGAGGACACGGTCGAGGCGAACTGGAAGGTCGCCTGGGAGGGTGGCCTCGAATGCTACCACTGCCCCATGACCCATCCGGGTCTGCTCAAGGCGGTTCCATTCGACAAGTACGGTGACCAGCTCAATGCCCGCGAGGTGAAGGAATACGACTACATCCCGGATCGGCCCGCTTATCCGCCCTTCCAGGACGATCTCTCCAAGGCGGGGATCCGCCATGCCGACAATCCGGGCCGCGGAAGCACTGCGCTCCAGTGGCACCGTGGCGCCTTCGAGCTCTTCGTCGGACACCGTGGTGCCGTCGCCGCCGACTTCCGTCCCTTGAGTCCCGTTCGCACGGCTATCCGCATGATCCAGCTCGTGCCCGTCGATGCGGTCGAGGGCGTCGACTACACGAGGGAGCGCATGGACCTGTCGGCGACCGTGCGTGACGAGGACAATACCCTCGTCGAGCTGGTGCAGAAGGGCGTGATTTCCAGCGCCTTCGAGCCCGGCCCCTTCAACGAGCGCTTGGAAGCCGCCAACCGCGCCTTCACCGAGGTCTATAGGCGCACCATGGCCTAACACTGGGTCGCGATGATCGAATCCGGTTATCGCGGCGCACTCAGCGGTCAGCAAGGGGGAGGATCATCGATGCTGAAACCCAAGGAGTTCGCTGAAGGGCTTGCGCACCATGCGCTCTCACGACGCGAGGTCGCCGCGACCCTGGCTGGGGCTGGACTGGGCATGGCAGTCATGCCCATGGCGTCGCGTCATGCGCGGGCCGATCCGAACCTGTCAATCTTCGAGTGGAGCGGCATGGAGCTGCCCGACTTTCACCCGGAGTACACAGCGCGCTATGGCGGAGAGCCTCAGTACACGTTTCTTGCAGAGGAGGAGGCGGCACTCCAGAAGCTGCGTTCCGGCTTCACGGTTGACCTGTCGCACCCATGCACCGCGAGCACGAGACGCTGGCGCGACGCCGGTGTCATCCGCCCTATCGATACTGCGCGAATCGCGCGCTGGGGCGACATCATTCCGGAGCTGTTCAAGCCAAATGGCGTGCTGGTCGACGGTGTACCCTTCCTGATGCCGTGGGACTTCGGCTTCTCACAGATCGTCTACAACCCGGCAATCATTCCACTCGACAACCCGTCGTTCGACGTCTTGGTTGATCCGCAATTCGAGCGCAAGGTCTCCATGAACGCACAGTTCGACGTCGCCCTGGCCGTGGGTGGTGTGATCGCGGGAAACCAGAACATCTTCGACCCGACCGAGGAGGAGACGGCAAGACTCGTCGAGGTATGGCGCAGGATGATCAAGACCTCACGCTTCCTATGGTCCGATGGTACCGAAATCACCCAGGCGATGGCCTCGGGCGAGGTCGGCGCCGCGTACATGTGGACCAGCGGGATCGTTGAGCTGCGTCAGCAGGGGCTTGACATCCGGGTGATCGACCCGGTGATGCCGTGGCTGTGCGGCCTGTGTCTGAACGCGGACCACCCGGGCTCCGAGGAACAGGCATACGACTATCTCAACGCCGTGCTCGACCCGGCCGGCGGTAAGGCGCTGATTGAGTCGTACTACATCGGGCATGCCAACGCGAAGTCCTACGAATTAGTCGACCACGCGACGCTCGTAGAGTACGGGCTCGACGACCCTGCGGCAGCTCTCCGTCGGGGCCTCTTTTTCGACGAGGTGCCGCCGGAGAAGCGCGATGAGTTGATCAACCTGTGGGACGAGGTCCAGGCGGGCGGATAGCGCGTTGGATCGAAGGGCCCTTGGCCCAAACTCGGCCGGGCTAATGTGCCCGTTGTCAGCGCTCGCTGGCGATCCGGGAGAAGCCCCACGGGCCAGAGCACCCGGACGTGGCCACGATCCCTGATAATTACGCCGCGCTCCTTCGGGCGTTGGGACGAGCGACCGAGGCCGCGGAAATGTAGGCTCGCGCAGCGACCATACGGACGTCGAGCCAGCAGCAATGGTGAGCCGGAGAGGCCACGGCTTCGCGCCCGACGCGCGGGGTGGCGCTTCGGTGTGCGGGCGTCCTCCGACCAAGCAAATTGCGTTGGGCTACCGTTCGTAGTAGACGCGGCGCTTCGCCTCACCGCTCGTAAGCGATGCGGCGGTAACTCAGCGCCTCGGCGACGTGGGCGCGGCGGACGGCGTCCTTGCCCTCCAGGTCGGCCAGCGTGCGCGCGACGCGCAACACCCGGTGATAGCCGCGCGCCGAGAGCTTCATGCGCTCGGTCGCGTTGGCCAGCAGGTTGACGCCGTCCCCGTCCGGCGTCGCGACCTTGGCCAAAAGCTCGCCGTCGGCCTCGGCGTTGGTGCGCGGGCCACCTTCGCCGTAGCGCGCGGTCTGCACGGCGCGCGCGGCGGCGACGCGCGCCGCGACCGCGGCACTGCCTTCGGCCGCGGGCGGCAGGCCCAGGTCG
>VGOZ01000160.1 GCA_016875715.1 Chloroflexota bacterium
GGGCGCGACCAGGAACCGGCAGAACTCGCGCTGGCGGGAGAGGCAGGTGAGGACGTTGAACAGTTCCGTCGCGTCGGCGCCCAGTTCCGGTCGGCAGGAGAAGAGTCCCAGGTCGGTGTCGAGGCGCGCCGTCTTCGGGTTGTAGTTGCCTGTGCCCACGTGGACGTATCGGCGGATACCGCCCTCCTCGCGGCGCACCACCAGGCAGACCTTCGCGTGCGTTTTCAGGCCGACCAGGCCGTAGGCGACGTGGGCGCCAGCGCGCTCGAGGCGACGGGCCACGGCGACGGCGAGGGGGCCGGAATACGTCGGCGTGGTAGCCTGTGGATCGTGCGCGAGGTCGAGGCGAAGTACCGGCTTCGGGACGCGCGCCACGGCGCGGCCATCCGGGCCGCGCTGGCGCGCCTGGGCGCGGTGCCCGAATCGGACTACGACGAGGCGAACGATCTCTACGACCAGGCGACGCGGTTGCGGCGCGTCGGCGCGATCCTCACCTATAAGGGACAAACCTCGTTCGCCGGCGCTATCCGTTCGCGCGTGGAGTGGGAGACAACGGTCGAGTCCGAGCCGGCGTTGCGCGAGATCCTCGGTGCGCTCGGGTACGTGACCGGCCTGCGCTACGAAAAGCACCGCGCCGAGTGGGCGCTCGGAGACGTGACGATCGCGCTCGACACCCTGCCGTTCGGCCACTTCTGCGAGATCGAAGGGCCGGAGGAGAGCATCGAACCGCTCGCACGCGACCTCGGTCTCCGCCCCGCGATGGCGTCGCGGCTCGGGTATCCGACGCTCACGGCCAGATGGCTGCGCCGCCAGGTGGGCGAGCGCGCGTCTCCGGCCGACGCGCGCTGACGATCCAGTGAACCACCGTCCGCCGATACCAGGGCGGCCGGGCATCGAAGTCACACCCCACGGTCTCGTCGGCACGGAGGAGCGCCTCCTCCTCGGGCGTCAGGATCGCGGGTACCTCATCTTCGTAGGAGGCGGTACGGGTCTGATCCGGACGGGGGCGCGTGAAAGCGACGCGGCCGGCGTCGGTCATGCGACCGTCTGCTTCGAGCGCCGCGACCCGAGCGATGTTGACCTTGCTCCAGTCGCTCTTCGGTCGGCGCGGCGTGAAACGGAGACTGTATGCGTCGGCATCGATGGATCGGCGCACGCCGTCGATCCAGCCGAAGCGGAGCGCCTCATCGACGGATTCCGGCCGGGTGATGCTCGGGCGCCCAGACCGCCGCTTGTGGAATCCGACGATCAGTTCGCGCGCGCTGGCGTGGTGGGGCGCGAGCCAGGCGCGGAACTGCTCCGGCGTGGCGAAGAAGTGGGGATCGGTCACCGGCAATCCGGGCAGGCGGGCGCGCGCGGAGGTTGGGCGGACGAGCCTGTCCTGCGAACGAAGGAAGAGAAGGCGGCCGGTACTCCGTCGATTGCCCACATGACGGGATGTACGCTCGACCCTCTGCCGCATCCGGGAGAGGGTCGAGCGAGGCGGCTGATGAGGGTAGCCTCGACAGCGCGCCTCCCACGGGACCG
This sequence comes from Chloroflexota bacterium, assembly GCA_016875715.1. GTDB lineage: Bacteria > Chloroflexota > UBA6077 > FW602-bin22 > FW602-bin22 > VGOZ01. The sequence continues at coordinate 1,528 of VGOZ01000160.1, forward strand.
GATCATCGTTTCAGGCGACTGAGGAACTTCTGCCGCGCCTTCGCCACTTTCGGGGAGATGACGATCTGGCAGTATGGCTGCATACCGTTGGCGCGGTAGTACCCCTGGTGGTAGCCCTCAGCGGGGTAGAAGGTCGACGCGGACGTGACCTCCGTGACGATGGGCGCGTGCCAGGTACGCTGAGCCTCGAGTTCGGTGATGGCGCTCTTCGCGGTCTGCTGCTGCGCCGCGCTGTGGTAGAAGATCGCCGAACGGTACTGCGGCCCCACGTCGCCACCCTGGCGATCGCGCGTGGTGGGGTCATGGATCGTGAAGAAGACGTCGAGGATGTCCCGGAATGTGATCTGGGCCGGATCGAAGGTGACCTGGACGACCTCGACGTGCCCGGTATCGCCTCCACACACCTGGCGGTAGGTGGGATTCACGACGTGGCCGCCCATATAGCCGGACACGGCCGAATCGACTCCGCGGAGCAGTTCATATACCGCTTCGAGGCACCAGAAACAGCCGCCACCGAGCGTGGCCTGTTCGCGTCGACCCTGCTCCATCGGTCCTTTCCCCGCGGGCGTTGCCGGGATGGTCGCCCGTGGCTCAGTATCGTCGCCATTGGCGTCGGCGCGCATCCGAGCGCCGTGACCCGCGAGGGGGACGCTGGTTCGGCGGCTGCCGCAGCTTCGCATCGTCCGGCTTCGGGTACGGGGCGGGCTGGAAGCCCGCGGTCCGATGCAATCCCCGTGCCGGCCGGAGGGACGCGACCGGGGGTCCGGGGGCTTCGCCCCCGGGAGAATTCCCTCGAACCCCCTCTTCCGGTCTCGGAAGAGGGGGTTCGAGGGTGATGGGGATTAGTCTCTGTACGAACGCCGCGCGCTCGGACGCCGGATCGACCCGCCCTGGCGGCGCTGGTCGCCCCGCTCTCGGAACAGCGCGGTGTGGACAGCGCTGCCCTCGAAAAGGAGGCCTGTGCCAACGACGCCGTT
>VGOZ01000161.1 GCA_016875715.1 Chloroflexota bacterium
GAGCGGAGCTCCCTTTTCCCGTCTTTGGCTTCTGCCTGGAAGTACGGAGGCTGACCAATGAGCTTAAAGGCGCCCTCGTAGGTGACCATCGTTCCCGCTGCGCGAAAGAGACGGATGGTGCGGCCGCGTCTCGGCGCATCGAGCAGCGACTTGTTCCCACCAACAGTGGGCAACTGATCTCCGACTTGCCCGTCGCCGGTGTAGTGGAACGTGCCATCCGGTTGTGCGCCGTCATAGTCGTAACCGAACGCAGAGCGCACATCGGGCTTGTAGAACAGGAACACGCTCTCGGCGCGAGGTGCCGGCTCTATCCCGCCGAACCGTGCGCCACCCCATCGGTCGTGGAGCTCTGACCGTAACAGCGTGGTTCCCGGCGAGATATCCCATTCCTCAGCCATTGGGCGCCCTCCGCCCACGATGCTATCGCGCGTGCGCCGCTGCCCAGCATCCGCCTGGCGCCTTCCCTGACGATCTCATCCAGGCTGGCACGAAGCTCCGCTCGGGCTTCGTCGTCGATCACTACACTTCGCATCGGCGTGCCTTCCTCGCTGGCGCAGCAACGCCCGCGGCTTCTTGTCGTCAAGAAGGAAGGTACGCCGCGCTCTCCCGCCGGCGTCCGACCCACAACTTCCGGTCATACCTCTGATCTTCCACGGCCACCTCTGTGATGGCCCTTGTTGCGTTTCGGCGATGCGGAATCCTCGTGAACGTCAAGCGAGAAGGGCCGCTGACCGGGAGAGCCGGGATGGCCAGCTCGTTTCGCGGCGATTCGCCCGACTGCGTCGCGATACACCGCAACCAGCATGGGTCGGGTGACTTCGCTGACAGTTCCGCACCGGGGGCATTCGATGACGAGCGGCAGTGGCGGTTCGCGGCGGAGACGTCCCATGTCAGCTCCGTCGCCCATAGGCTCCCCCGGACCCCCGATCAGTCTGGATGGCGGTGATGGCCTGTCCGATCCGCGCCGCCCGCCGCGCGAGGCATATCGACGCTTCCTCGCCGGGTCGAGATCTCGAAGCAGTGGCGTATCGCCGGCGGCAAGGGCACGGCGTTGGCGAGCGGCGTGGGCGGTGAGTCGCCACACCCCATCGACATCGGGCCGGTATTCAACGCTCATCTGCACGCGAGCTTGCCTGTAGCGTCCGGCGACCGCCGCATTCAGAAACCCGCCGCGCGGCACCATCAAGGCAGCGAGGGCCTCAGTGCAGCGGAGGCGAGCGCAGAGGACGCGCCCCAAGCCCCTGTCGAAACGCGCGGGTGTAGGGAGCCTCATATGCGATCTCCCGGTGAGAGGCGCTTGTGTGCCTCCCGCGCGCGCTCGTCGGCCGCTGACGCTCCGTAACGGCTCAGCATCGTTCGCGATCGCCATCCCGCGAGCCGCATGAGATCGCCCTCATTTCCGCCGCTCGCGAGCCACCGGTGCGCGAACGTATGTCGAAGCTGGTGAGGATGGATGGAGCCGACTCCCGCCTCCCTTGCCCTGCGACGGATCACGTCTGCTACGCCGGACACGGTCATTCGGCCGCCATGACCGAGCCAGAGCGCGTCGCTTGCCGCCTCTCGATGCGTCGCTCGCGTGCGGAGGTAGCGATCCAGCGCCAGCGCGGTGCGTCGCCCAATCGCGCACGCCCTCGGACGGCGGCCCTTACCGAGCACGATCGCGACGTTCTGGTCGAGATCGAGGTCTCCGAGAGTGAGCCCCGTCAGTTCACTCAAACGCATCCCCGTGTCGATGAAGAGTCGAATGATTGCCGCGTCCCGCCGGGCGTTGAAGTCCCTACCCTCACATGCCTTCAGCAACCGGCGCAGCTCATCCTCCGTCAGCACGGCGGGTGGCTCTTCCGGGACGGTCGGTGGCTGCATCCGCTCCATGGGGGAACGCGTGATCTCGCCTTCCTCGAGCAGCCACGCGAAGAACACGCGGAGGGCGCGGTAGCGGTTCGATGCCGTCGCGGGCTTGAAACGCTCGAGCAGGTCGGTGATAAACGCCTCGACGTGCTCACGCCGCACGACGTTCATCTCGGTGGGCATCCCGCGATCAGCCAGGAACGCGCCAAATAGCCGGAGCGCTTCGCCGTAAGTCTGGATCGTGCGAGACGACTTGTTCTCGGCGAGCAGCTTGCGTCGGAACGATTCGGTCAGGAGCCGATAACTCGCGAGCAGATCCGCTTGGCCGGTGCTGAGGGAACTGGTGGACGACAACATCTGGACCTCCCTGCAGAGGGTCCAGTTATCCTCGCACGCTCCGCTGTGCTTGTCGAACGGTTGTTCGACTTTCTCAGTTATCCGCTCGTCCTAGATTCGGAGGAGTGGATTGGAGCGGGGGACGGGTCTCGAACCCGCGACCTTCTGCTTGGAAGGCAGACGCTCTGCCAGCTGAGCTACCCCCGCCCGATGCCGAGTCTGGAGGGAGCGTCTGCCCGCAGATCCGGC
>VGOZ01000162.1 GCA_016875715.1 Chloroflexota bacterium
GAGCGATCCGGTCGTGATGGCGCACGCGAACCTGACGGAACCCCACGCCCTTGAGAACCTGTTCGGCGGCGTCGATCTGGCGCAGTTTCTCCACTGTCACACGCTCGCCGTAGGGGATGCGGGAGGAGAGGCATGCCGCGGCGGGCTTGTCCCACGTGGGGAGGCCCCGGCGCCGAGCCAGCTCGCGGATATCCGCCTTCGTCAGCCCCGCCTCGTCCAGTGGGGAGCGCACGCCGTGGCGCTTCGCCGCCACCCGTCCTGGCCGAAAATCGCCGCGATCGTCCACATTGAAGCCGTCGACGACCGCCCCGAAACCCTCAGCCGCCGCGAGCGGGCCCAGCGTTGCGAACAGCGTGTCCTTGCAGTGGAAGCAGCGATCGGTATTGTTGACCGCATACGCCTCCTTCTCGACTTCGTCGGTATGGACATAGCGGTGGGCGAAGCCGACCTGCCGTGCCAGATTGCCCGATTCATCGACCTCCGTCGGGCTAATGCTCGGCGAGATCGCTGTCACGGCGAGCGCTCGTGAACCCAGCGTTTCGTGCGCGACCGCGGCGAGCAGCGTCGAATCGATCCCGCCTGAGTAGGCGACGATGACGCTGCCAAGGTCGCGAAGGACTCCGATGAGCAGGGACTCTCGGTCTTCGAGCGTACTGGTCCGAGGCGCAGCGCTTGTCTCGATCACGGTCATAGCCTAGTCCAAAACGGCTCGAGAGTGAGCATCAGACGCGCACCGAGACGAGATTACCCGATTCGTAGCGGCGCAGACCTTGACGGAAAACGATGATCGCCAGTGCGATGTAGAACGCGGCCGCCGCGATCATCACGCCGAGTTGCCACGGGGCGAACTCACGCAGGTACCGCACCGGAATGTAGGCGACGAACCCGGCCGGGACGGCCGTGAACAGGACCACCCGCACGATCCCACCAAATAGCGAGGTCGGGTAGGTCGAGAACAAGATCATCGCGTCGTGGATCGCCCCGGCGACGCCTTCGGCCTGACCAAGCCAGAATGCGAGAGAACACGCGATCGTCGCGTGGGCGACAATGATGGCGCCCGCGCAGAGTGAGACGGCGATGAATCCCGCCAACGCAGGCGGACTCGGCTGCACGACGATGAGATAAAGGCCGAGACCGAAGAGCGCGTCGCCCCACGCGCTTACCGACATCTGGCTTACCAGAAGATGGAGGAGCACCGGTCGCGGGAGTGTCAGGTAGTAGTCGAGCCGTCCCTCAGCGATGATCGGCGCGAACCGGTGGCAGTTGCCGAATATGGCCACGCCGATGCCGAACCCAAATGCGGCCACCGCCCAGATCGTCAGGATGTCCCGCACGTCGTAACCCTGTACGACAGGAAACCGGGTGAAGAAGAAGATCCAGAACGTCACCCATATCAGGTCGTTCAGAAGCATGGCGAACACATTCGCCCAGAAGGCGACGCGGTACTCCAGAGCGATCTTCAGATTCGCCCGGAAATAGGCCCACAGGAACTCCGCCTCGACCCTCAGACGGCCCATCCCGATCACCCTCCGTTCGCTACCAGGCGCCGTGTCGCGACCGCAAACAGGACGCCGAGCACCCACAGCGCGACCGTCGCGGTCACGACCAACTGCACCGACATCGTGCCGATCGAGCCGAGATCGCCGGTAACGATGAGGCGCGCCGGCGCGTAGAGCAAGAGCGGGAACGGCAGATACGCAACGACGCGGGCGACCAGTTCCGGGAATAGGTCGATCGGCAGGATCAACCCCCCCAAGAGCATGAGTAGCCTGTCGTAGAGGAGGGAGAACGGTGCGGTGTCCTCGACCCAGAATGCGCAGAGGCCGATCGCCATCGAGATAGCGAAGTCGATCAGCAAGCCGCAAGCGAGTACGGCCAGCGCGATGGCGGCGGCGACGGGATCGATCGCGATCGGACCCACGTAAAGGAGAGCCAGCGGAACACCCGTTGCGAATCCCAGACCGAGTCGGAGCAGGCGATCGCCGAGATGATGGCCGAGCCGGTATCCGACGTAGGAATAGGGTCGCGTCAACTGATACGCGATGTCGCCCGAGCGCACCTCCGCGTCGATTTCCCGAGTGAATCGCGGTCGCGAGATGACGATGACCTCGGTCATGAGGAGGTACCAGACCATTTGCCCCAGTGAGAGTCCGGCGATCGCCGTCGCGCCGAGCGCGGCGTAGGTCACCTGCCACAGACTCAGGAAGATGAAGAGGATCATCGCCAGGAACAGCGTGCGGGCGGCCACCTCACCGAGGTACACGGCCTGGGTGGCGAGCGACGCGCGCGCGATTGCCCCGTACTTGCCGACGCCGCGCGACCATCGCGCGAGAGATCGAACCAGGGTTCCCGCTCCCACGAGATCG
>VGOZ01000163.1 GCA_016875715.1 Chloroflexota bacterium
TCGACTGATGTGTAACCGCACTCGACAGCAACACCTATCAATTCAAACGGCGACAGTTCAATGCAGCTGAGATGGGCGAGAGAGATGGGCCGAGTCATTCGGCTGACGGATAGGAAAATCTATCCGCCCCAGGCTGCGTTGCTCCGCACGATTTGGTCATTCTCCCGCTCCCCGGTCCCGGTTTGACGGCGCACAATGCCGCTTATGTTGCCCCACGAGCCGCTATTGGTAAGCAGTTCTCACGACGACCGGGCGAATCTCATCGCCGGCAGCACCTGACGATCCTCGAATGGCGGCGCGTCCCGACTCTCCAGCACGCGGATGAGGCCCACCACTCCGCCGATGTTCAGGATGAGCCCGAGCACCAGCCCCACGACGACGTCGGTCACCGACATCAGCGGCCATGCGATGACGAGGAACCAGACAACGATCGGCGCGAAGAGCAGCAGTGACGTCACCATGCCGGGGTTGTAGGGCATGCGGCCGCGGATCGGGATCACGATGAGATGCAGGATGCAGTTGCCGAGTGAGACGAGAACCGTCGCCAGCCCGAGCCACAGCGCGTTCTGTGCCAGGAGCGCGGCCAGCAGGTAGCCGATCCACCCCACGCCGACGTTGACGGCAAGTCCACTGCGCACGTTGAGTGGGAAGCGCCATGGGTCGTCCGACCGGAAGAGGACGACGTTGAGCATGCCCGGGAACCAGCCCGGCCATCTCCACTCCTCCACCTGATGGGCGAAGAGGGAGAGCAGGCTGAGCCAGAGGACGAGAGTCAGCGTGGTCATGGATGACGCGGTGAAGGCGAGCCAGATGATGAGGACGATGCCGAGGCCAGCTCCGACGTCGAACCAATGGCGCTCCATGAACCGCATGGCATCTCCTCGCTGGGGTGTATAATGGCGGCGCGTGCTCTCCCCTGCCCGCCTGGAGGCCGCCGCCATCAGCGTGCCGCCTCGACCTCGTGGCGCTTGAAGCGGTCCTCGCTCCGGGACCATCTGGCAGTTGCCGCACGCATCGACACAGCACGGCACTTCGGCGCCACGGCCTCCCCTGCCTGCGCGCCTTTGCGTCTGCCCGTCCAGACATCCAGCCGTCCAGACGCTCTGACCGTCAGCCAGTCCGACAGGCCGCCGCCCAGACGGCCTGCCTGTCCGCTGTCCGGCCGTCTGGCGGCTCCGCCGGCTGGACAGCCAGACACTGCGACGGCTGGCCGTCTAGCTGTCGTGACCGGCTGGGCGGCAGAGCGTCTGGCCGCTCTGCCAGCGAGACCGACCGCCGTTCCGCTTACCTCCCGATCGCATGCTACGGCCGGGGGAGCCCCCGCGTCTGTGACGGTTGATCCCCGGCGCGGCGGGGAGACCCTCCCGTTCGGGACCGGAGGGCTAACCCCTATACCGGGCGCGCTCCCGCCCGCCGACGACGGTCTGCGAGATGTTCACGCATTGTTCATGCGGCCGCAACACCTTGTTCACATGTCGGTCGCGCGGTGACGTGATAAGCCATACCGAGCGAGGAGCCTGCACGGGAGGCCGCCGTGGCCCTCGCCCTCGCGACGTACCGTCCCAAACGCTCCTGCGACAGCCCGCTGTATGGCATCGTGCTCGATCACCACGAGCGCTTCGCGTCGGTATATGACGACGTGTACGCGGTGCGCTACGGGGACTGGCGTCCTGTCGTGGCCGATACCTTCACCCGCTTCCTCGACTGTGGCGTACACGCCCGGGGGGTGCTGCGGGTTCGCTGCAAGGCGTGCCGATACGAGGTGCTCGTGCCCTGGAGCTGTAAGAAGGTGGGCTTCTGCCCGAGCTGCGCGCAGCGCCGCTGCGTCGAGTTCGGGGAGTTCATGGACCGCGAGATGCTCGAGCCGGTGCCGTATCGGCACGTGGTCGGGACCATTCCCAAGATGCTCCGCCCCATCTTCTTGCGCGAGCGGAGCCTGATGAGCGACTTGAGCCGGTGCCTGTGGGAGTCGGTCCGCCGAGGGCTGGCCGCGGCACTGGGGACGAAGGCCGCCACGCCGGGCGCGGTCACCTCGACCGCCTCGCTAGGCGACAGTGCCAATCCGCACCCGCACGTCCACGGGATGTTCTCCGACGGCGCCTGGCAGGGCACGGTGGCGGACAGCGTCGAGATCTTGGGTGCTTCCAAGATTCAGCCCCATCAGGTCGTGGAACTCCTGCGGGAACTGGCTGACTTCACGCCGCGCAGCATGCCGGTGCTACTGGCAGGTCGTCTTCGTTCACCAGGCTGTAACCTGACGTTCACACGATGTCCACGCCGTCGCCGTATACTCTGGCGACCAGCGAGGAGCAGGCGTCGGAGCCGACATGCCCCTCGCTGCCGCAAC
>VGOZ01000164.1 GCA_016875715.1 Chloroflexota bacterium
TGACACCGAAGTCAGCCAACGCGGTGGGGATCGTCTCGTGGTCCTGGGTCATCGGATCGAACACGCGGGCGGGCTTCGGGACAGTGGTTGTCACCTGCGCCGGCCAGAGCGCCACCGCGCGCATCGCGATTGGGTAGGGGCTGTTTGCTGACACACGGTGAGTCGAGGCGTTGAGCCGATCCGACGAGGTGGTCAAGGCAAGATGCGCTACCAGGTCTCGTTGGGCAGGGACATCGGCCAGCGCCGCAGCGGCTGACGCGCTTCCGGGTGGTGGACTCTCCCGTGCAGCGCTATTCCCCCACTGGCGCAGCGCGTTCGACTGGCAGGCCGCGCTATTCGTCGGCTGGCTCGCGGGCGACTATCGGCCCCGGGAGGCCCGCCGGAGAAACCGACGCGCGGGAGTCGCGGGCGAGGCGTAAGCCGCCTGACCGCGATCCATTCGGCCCCAGTCTGGGCGCGGCGAGCCCTACCCCCGCAGGGCCGTAACAATCGCGCCGACGTTGTGGCGCATCATGGCGACGTAGGTGTCGGCTCCTGCCCCGGCCCGGGCGAGCGCATCGGTATAGAGGAGCGGGCCAACCCGCGCGCCGGCTTCCCGGGCAACCCGTTCGATCACGCGCGTGTTGGCGACGTTCTCCGCGAAGATGACCGGCACGCCCACGCTCCGAATGCGGCGGACGAGCCGCGCGAGGTCGGAGGCACTCGGCTCCGCGGCCTCGGTCGAGACGCTCGGAAGCACCGTACCGACGATCGCGAAGCCGTAGCGGCTGGCAAAGTAGCCCAGCGATTCGTGATTCATCACCAGCGTCCGGCGCGGCTCGGGCACGGTGGCGACCTGGGCGATCACCCACGCATCGAGTTCGCGCAGTTCCCCGATGTATCGGTCGGCGTTCGCGCGGTAGACGGCCGCACCGGGGGCATCGTGGGCGGCAAGCGCATCGCGGATCGTGCCGACCATATGGATCGCGTGGCGCACGTCCTGCCAGACGTGGGGATCCAGTTCGCCCTCACCCTCGTGCGACTCCGCCTCGCCCTCGGCGTGGGTGTGACCGCCGCGCTGGAGGGTGATCCCCTCGGTAACGGTGACGCGACGGGCGCGCGACCCGGACGCGACGTACAGGCGCTGCAGCCAGCCATCGAAGCCGGCGCCATTCTCGAAGACGACCGCCGCGTCCCGGACGGCAAGGGCGTGGGACGGGGCTGGCTCGAACGTGTGGGTATCCTGCCCCGGGCCGACGATGACGACAACATCGGCCCGATCTCCGGCGACGTTCCGGACGAGATCGCCCAGGACGCTGAAGGAAGCCACGAGGGGGATCTTCGGCACGGCTGTGGAAGTGGGCACGGGCTTCGTCGGCGCGGCGGTATGGGTCGGCACCGGCGTCAGGGTGGGCGCGAGAGCGACCGTCGCGGGGAGGGTCGACGGGGTCGGTGTCGCGACTGTGAGGGCGGGTGCGGGCGCGGTGGGCACGATCGGTCCGACCGCGGTCGGCGATGGTGGCGCGACCGTGGCGGGCGGCAACGAAGCGCCGCAGGCGACGAACAGGGTGAGCGAGACGAGGAGAGACATGTAGCGCCACACGACGCGTCAATGATACAGTGTCCCAATCACTAGTTGAGACATATTTTCGTTTGGAGGTCGACCGTGTTCCTGCGCCTCTCTCTGGCCCTGTTCATCCTGTTCGCGACCATCCCATCGGTGGGTGCCGCGGAGAGTCTGGAGGATGTCGCAAAGGAAGCCGAGCACATGACCGAGGATGTGGCGAAGGCGAAGACCGCTCCGGCCGGAGCGGCGCGCGCGCTGGCGAAGGAGATCGCCGATCATGCCGAGGAGGCAGAGGAGGCCCTCGAGGTGGCCGGGCCCAAGGCCGGAGCCGCGGCGCGCGCCGCCATCGAGTCCGCAGTCGTACGGGCGCGGGCGGTGACGGCGGCCGCACTTGCGGTCCAGCGCGCCGCGGATAGTGATGTCCGCGCACGGGTCGCCGATCTCGATACCGCGATTCAGGCATTCGTGCCGGCGCTGCGCACCGCGGTCGCCGCGACGCGACCCGCGACGCTGCCGCGCACGGGTGGAGTGTCCGAGGCAGCGCTGCTGGCGATCGTCCTGGGAAGCGCCGCGCTCGTGCTGAGCGGGCGACGGCTCGCCTCAAAGGAAGGCTGATTCTCGGTCGCACCTGCCGCTCCGCCACTGCGTCGATCCAGGGTCGACGCGGTCGCACCCGGAGCCATCAGTCGGTCGTCGCGGAAGTCAAGTGGACGTCACGGCCAGGGCCCTGCG
>VGOZ01000165.1 GCA_016875715.1 Chloroflexota bacterium
AGGCGATCACCTACCTCTGGGTCACCCAGGCGACTGTGATGGTGATCGCGTTCTGGGGCTGGTTTGACATCGCGGAGACGATTCGGACCGGCGATGTGGTGTCCGACCTCTCGACCCGTCCTTGAAGTCGCTACCACCGCCCGCGCCGGCGGGAGCACCGAACCGAAAGATGACACGAACACGTCCGTCGATCTGCTGGCCTTCGGGATCAACCTCGATCCGCCCAACCAGCGCCTCGACTATCCGGCGCTTTTTGGCGAAGTCATTCATCCTTTCAATCTCGTCAACCTCACGCCCCAAGTCCGTAAGTAGCTCCTCGACTTCGATGCTCCGCGCGGCGTAGACCCGTGCCATCTCGTCCTCGCTCACGAGGGCATCAATGCGCGATCTCAGGAGCGCAGCTTCTCGCGCGATGTCGTCCAACCGGTGCTCGGCCTCGGCGAGGGGCAGCCGGCCACGCCGATGAAGCGTCGTGATGCGCCCGCGATCGGCTTCCTTCTCGGCCAGCGCCGCACCCAGCCGTTCCCGCTCGGCGGCGTGGTTGGCGACGTTGCTCAACCGCTCGGCCAACTGCTGACGTGCCATCGCTAGCGGCTCGCCTGGATCGCGCAGGAACCGCGCGCAGGGCCGCCAGATCAGATCCTCGAGTTGGTCATGCCGGGGAAGTTGAGCGGTGATATGACGCAGCCGCAGGTGTAGTAGTGGTACGTGATCGGTCTGCGTCCTCGCCCATTCCCTCTTGAACCGCCCCGGGAAAAGGTGGAGGCTCCATTCCAAGAGAGGATGGAGCGATGGCGAGAGTAAGCAGGTATCCAGCGGAGCTGCGCGAGCGGGCGATCCGGATGGTGGAGGAACACCGGCGGGAGTACGACTCGGAGTGGGCGGCGATCGTGTCGATCGCGGGGAAGTTCGGGGTGACGTCGCCCGAGACGCTGCGCACCTGGATTCGTCGAGCGGAGGTTGATGGCGGTCACCGGCCAAGGTCTGACGACCGCGGAGCGTGAGCGGCTGCGGGCGCTCGAGCGGGAGAACCGGGAGCTGCGGCGGGCCAACGAGATCCTGAAGGCGGCCTCGGCTTTCTTCGCGCGGGAGCTCGACCCGCGCCCGCCGAAGCGGTGACGTTCATCGACGCGCGCAAGGACCGCTGGGGGATCGAGCCAATCTGCCGGACAGTGCAGATCGCCCCGTCGACGTACTACGCGCGCACGACGCGGCCGCCGTCGGCCAGGGTGGTGCGCGACGGGGAGCTGAAGCTAGCGATTCGCCGCGTCTGGGAGGCCAACCGGCGGGTGTACGGCGCCGACAAGGTGTGGGCGCAGCTGAATCGCGAGGGCACGCCGGTGGCGCGCTGTACGGTTGAGCGGCTGATACGCGGGCTGGGCCTGCGCGGGGTGGTGCGCGGCAAGACGGTGCGCACCACTATCCCGGACGAGGCGATCGACCGACCGGTCCACCTGGTGGCGCGTCGGTTCCGCGCGGATGCGCCGAACCGCTTGTGGGTCGCCGATCTCACCTACGTGCGGACGTTCTCTGGCTGGGTCTACGTCGCCTTCGTCGTCGACGTGTTCTCGCGCTTCGTGGTCGGGTGGCAGGCGTCGCGCTCGCTGCACACCGTCCTGGCGCTGGACGCCCTCGAGATGGCGCTGTGGCGCCGGCGGGCCAAGCGACTGGACGGACTGGTCCATCATTCGGATCGCGGCACGCAATACCTGGCTGTCCGCTACACCGAGCGATTGGCCGAGGCAGGCATCGCGGCGTCGGTCGGCTCGCGCGGCGACTCCTACGACAACGCCCTCGCGGAGTCGTTCCACGGACTCTACAAGGCCGAGCTGATCCGACACCGCGGCCCCTGGCGCGGTCTGGACGACCTCGAGCACGCCACGTTGGACTACGTCGACTGGTTCAACCACCGCCGGCTGCACGGCGAGCTGGGGATGATCCCGCCGGCGGAGTTCGAGGCCAGCTACTATGCCGCGGCGGCCCCCCGGCCAGCGGCTTCCCAATGAAACGAGCCTCCATCAAACCCGGGGCGGTTCAAGGGTTAAAAGTGGGCATTGCGTGCTTGGGTGA
>VGOZ01000166.1 GCA_016875715.1 Chloroflexota bacterium
GACCGGCTCCCCGGGGCCATCGCCGCGGTGACGCCCGAGGACGTCCAGCGCGTGGCGAATCACTACCTGACGCGAGAGCGCCGCACGGTGGGTTGGCTTCATCCAGTCACGAGTGGATAGGGCGGATGAGCCGAACCGCGTTCGCGATCGCCCGTGAGGAACTGCCGAACGGAGTGGTCCTGCTCGGTCAGCAGCGCCCGACAAGCCGCGCGGTCCTGTTGAGGGCATCAATGCGAGCCGGCGCGTTGGGCGAACCGCGCGAGGTCGCCGGGCGGGCCAGGTTGACAGGATCGATGCTCACGCGCGGCACCGACCGGTACGACTTTGCTGCCCTCAACCAGTGCACCGACAGCAACGGGATCGCGCTCTCGAGCGATGCGGGCCGCCACACGATCGATCTATCACTCAGATGCCTCGCCGACGACGTGCCACTCGCAATCGATCTGCTCGCCGAACTGCTGCTCCACCCGACGTTTCCCTCGGACCAACTCGAGCGACTCCGCGGCGAGGTCCTGAACGGTCTGCGAGAGGCCGAGAACGATACACGCTCGGTGGCCGACCGGGCGTTCCGCGAGGCAGCCTACCCTGGCGGTCATCCCTTCGGCCAGCGCATCGGCGGTTATGTCGATTCCGTCGAGCGCATCAGCCGCGATGAGATCGCGCGCTACCACCTGGAGAGTTTCGCACCCGATCGACTTACGATAGTGATCGTCGGGGGAACGGAGATCGATGCCGGCTTCGCCGGACTCGGTCGCGTCTTCGCAGCCTGGCGGCCGAAAGGCGACTCTGGCCGACGCACGATCGCCGACGCGGTCCCGCCGGAACGACCGCAGCGGATCACACGCGTCTTGGACGGCAAATCGCAGGTCGACATCGTCGTTGGCCGCCCGACGATAGGTCGGATGCATCCGGACTTCTATGCGCTCGACGTGGGGAACTTGATCCTCGGACGTCTCGGGTTGAACGGCCGCATTGGCGCCAACGTCCGGGAGCGACTTGGCCTCGCGTACTATTCGTACTCCGAACTCGAAGGGGGACATGGTCCGGGCGCGTGGGCGGCCCGTGCAGGGGTAAACCCCGCCAACGCGGAACGAGCGATCGAGGCGATCATCGCCGAGGTTCGGGCCATCTGCCAGACCGGTATTCTGGAGTCCGAGCGGGCCGACGCGGCGAACTTCCTCACCGGCGTCCTTCCGTTGGCTCTGGACAGCAACGATGGGGTGGCTCGGACGATCCAATCGATCGACACGTTCGATCTGGGCCTCGACTACGTGGAACGCTACCCCACCATCATTCGCGGATTGACCGGCGAGCAGATCCACGATGCGCTTCGCCGGCATCTGGACGCCGAGCGCAACATCATCAGTCTGGCCGGGCCGGAGATGTCACACGGCAACTAGCACCTCAGAGCGCGCGCACGTCGCACACCGACGTTCCTGACAGCAACGGTGATAGAGACCGATGAGTCCCTGCTCACGGCGAGCGGTGCGTAGCGGCGTTCCGTGGAGCAGCGATCTCGTCTCGGCGATGATCCAGTTCGTACCAGCGCGGGGGAACCGGTGCCAGACGCTCCAGGTCGCCCGCCAGAGAACCTGATCTGCCCGCGCGTCGGCGACGGTGAGACAGAATGGCAACGCGGCGTTCACCGCGACGAGCGCCGCGCGGTCGCGGCCGATCAGGGGCGCGCCAGCACGGATGCCCATCTGGGTCGACTGTGGCCAGAGTCGCCAGAACTCGATGCTGCGGGGCGTGTCCTGGTAGGTCGTCACGATTGCCGGGACATGCGATCGGTCGACGCGCAGCAGATCGATCAGGCGCAGCCCGGTCGCAAGCGGATCGTCCAAACCGCCGGCTCGGACCAGTTCGGGAATCGCCACCCAGAGGGTATCGAAGCGCGAACGGCCCAGGAGGCGGGCAAAGCCGGCGAGACGTCGCTCGGGGCGATTGAGCGGTCGCTGCCCGAGGAGGTTCCAGTCGCCGCGGCGCAGGGGCGGGACCGCG
>VGOZ01000167.1 GCA_016875715.1 Chloroflexota bacterium
GGCGGCGAGGCACAGCTGGTCAACCGGGCCTTTTCCGTCGTCGTGTTCTGCGGAGGATTCATCGCCGTTCTCGCGTCGATGTTGGCCACGAAGCCCTCGTGAATCCCCATCTGCCCCTCGGGCGGCGCCTCGGGAGACCACCTCTCCAGTGACGCGGGCGCGCAGTTGTTCCCAGCGCCCCCGGGAATCAGGTAGTTCGGGTCGAACGAACACCTCCAGGTCGTCCCGTGCCGAGCCTCGACGGCGGGATCGTCGGCGAAGGTGGGATACTCCTTGGCCTTCACCGCATACTCGGTCTCGTCGCAGTACTCGAACGAATTGAAGAGGTTGCTGCCCTCCTTCCAATCGGAGACGGAGGCGCTCTGACTCGGGTCCCATGGGTGAGCGACGATCGTCGTCCCTTTCATCGTGAACTGGTGCTGCGCCACGTAGAGCTTGATCTCGGCCTTCTCGACGATCCGCCCCTGGAGAGGCGCGATGTTGAACCCGATCAACGACCGCGTCGTCTTGCGGATCCAGCCGTAGCCCCAGGATCCGTCGTTGTTCTGCTTGTGCGGCGTTGCGACGATGGCGTCGCGCTCGGCGGGGATGGAGACCGTGACGGAAGCGGGTGCGGGAACCGAAGTGGCAACGAGAAGGAAGAACGCAGACAACATACGGCCGCTGCTCTTCATGGTGTACCTCATCCTGCTGATTCGCAGATGTGCAGGTTGTTCGATGCGATCGGTGAAACTCGTGGGCCGGGCCACGCGTGCGCTAGTCGCAGCGCAGCAGGATGTCGGTGGGGTCGGCGAGGACGCTGCCACTGGCATCGCCGCAGTTCACGAGGTCAACCGCCGGTGGGCAGTCCCCGTCGCCCCAGAGCGCTTCCTGGGTGACGAAGGAGTCGGTGCCCGTGCCGCCGGACAGCCGGTCCGAGCCGCACGCGCCATCGATCCAGTCGCGGCCGCTGCCACCGCTGATGCGGTCGTCGCCGCGCCCGCCGATGAGGTAGTCGGCACCCAGGCCGCCGTTGATGTTCGCGGTCGAGAAGTACGGGATCGCCATCCCACCGGGCACGAGGGACTCGTACTCCAAGTTGTCGGCGCCCTCGCCGCCGACGATCTTCACCGGAACGTGGGACAGCAGGACACCGACGACGTCGTCACCGGGCCCGGAGTTGATGTCGATCCTCTTCACGCCGGCGGTCTCGCAGACGGCGCCGTAGTCTTCCTCGTTCGGGAGCCACAGATCCTCGGGGTTGCCGGCGCTGACGTTCTCGGTGATCGAGCCGGCGGTGCAGCCTGGGCCAGCGATCACGGTCCCGAAGCACTCGGCGATATAGGCGCGACCCTCGTCGCGCTTCAGCTTCACGACCATGCAGTTCCTGAAGTCGAGGTCCGAGGGGCCACCGGTCGACGCGTCGCGCAGCTTGAGCGTCGTCCCCGAGATCCAGACCTTCGTGGTCGAAGGTGCCGCGTGGGCCAGCGACGAGAGAAGCGTGGCCAGCACCACCACCGTGCCGTACGTGAGACCGAGTGTGGTGCGCCGGGTCATCGACGTCCTCCCGTCGCCCCCCGGGTCGTGCCCCTCCAGGCGTCGCGGTAGCTCGTGATCGATGTCACGACAGCCCGAGCGATGACGGCCGACGCCTCGATCAGCTCTTCTTCGGTGGGCTCGGGCGGCGAGAAACGCGCGCGCGCTTCGCGGCCGGAGGCCGCGAAGCGGCTGCGGTGCCTCGACGATGCCAGTGGCACTCAGACGGGTAAGCATCTTCCGCATTGGTCTCCTCCTCTCCAGGGTCGGATGGATGGTCACCAGCACGGGATGCGGCGATCTCGAGGTGGCGATGGCGTGCCTCCTACGGCGAGGCGCCAGCGAC
>VGOZ01000168.1 GCA_016875715.1 Chloroflexota bacterium
TCGGCGGCCCTCTCCCGATCGATACGGACGCGGAGTTCCGGCGCGCCGATCCCGGCGCTGTTGGTGATGTCGCGCAGCCCGTCCACCCGGCGCAGCGCCGCGTCCACTTCGAGCGCCAGCGCCTGCAGGCGTTCCGCCTCGGGACCCTGAACGCGGACCGATACCGGCTGCCCGGCGCCTCCCGCATTCTGCACCGCAATGCGTGTGATGACACCCGGCACGGTCGCGAGCCGGTGTCGGAGATCCTCGGTGACCTCGTAAACGTCGCGCCGTCCGGTCCCCTTCGGCCGTAACTCGACCGCGAGACTGCCGAAGCGCGCCTGCCCGCCGCCGCCGATGACGAATCCGGTCACCGCGCCGCCGCCGCCGATGCTGGTCGCGACGGTCTCGATCTCCTCGAGTTCGAACAGCCGCGCCTCAATCTCGCGCATCACCTCGTCGTGCCGGGCGAGCGAAGTGCCCGGCGGCATCTCGGTCGAGATGGTGAAGATGCCCTGGTCATCTCTGGGAAAGAACTCGTTCGGCACGCGTCCGGTCGTGATGAGGCCGATGCCGAAGAGCAGGCTGAGGATCGCGCCGACGACGATCACCCAGCGGTGATCGAGGCTCCAGTTCAGCGTCCGTCGATAGAACCGCTCCAGACGCGCGAACCAGGCGTCCCATCGCGCGGCGAAACCCCAGAGCGCATCAGCACCCTCACCGGATTCCCGGCCGAGCAAACGCGCCGCGAGCATGGGAGTGAGCGTGAAGGAGACGATAAGCGAGATGAGGGTCGCCGCCGCGATGGTGAAACCGAACTCGCGGAAGAACCCACCGATCTGACCGCTCACCAGGCCGACCGGCGCGAAGACGACGACGTCGACGAGCGTGATCGCAACCGCGGCGAGGCCGATCTCCCGCCGCCCGTTGATCGCCGCCTCGTACGGCTCCTCCCCCATCGAGCGATGGCGGAGGATGTTCTCCAGCACCACGATCGAGTCGTCGACCAGGATGCCGATCGTGAGCGTGAGGCCGAGCGCGCTGAGGAGGTTGAGGCTGAAGTCGAGTTGCTGCATCACCACCAGCGTGGCAAGCAGCGTCGTCGGGATCGACATGAGGACGATGAGCGACACGCGGAGGCGATGGAGGAACAGAAGCAGCACCAGTGAGGTGAGGAAGACAGCGAAGACCAGTTCGTCGCGCACCCCGGCGAGCGACGTACGGATGGCGACACTCACGTCCTGGACGACGGTAACGGCGCTCTCCGCCGGGACAAGGCGGCGGATGTTGGGGAGCTCCGCGCGCACCCGGTCGACCACGTCGGTCAGGTTGGCGCCGCCCTGCTTGGTGATGCGCAGGACGACCGCCGGCTCGCGATTGACGCGGCTGATTTGCGTCTGATCGCGGGCGGCGAGTCGGATCGAGGCGACATCCGCCAGCCGCACGGGCGCGCTCTGCGTCCCACCGACCACGACACGCCCGAGATCCTCAGGGGTCGCGGCGAGGCCGTAGAGGCGCAGGCTGTAGGCCCGCCCCCCCTGGCTGATGCTGCCGCTGGGGATGTTGAGATTCGCGGCGGCGAGCGAGCCCTGGATCTGCGCGAGCGAAATGCCCCGCGCGCGTAGCCGCTCGGGATCCGCCTCGATGCGCACTTCCTGCTGCCGACCACCGACGATCGCGACCTGCGCGACGCCGTTGAGCCTCTCTAGCTCCGGGCGCACGAGTTCGTCGGCGATGCGGTACAGCTCCTCCGGCGCGAGGGTGGGGCCGGTGATGCCGAGCACGATCGCGGGCGCCTGGTCGAAGTCGATCTTCGTCACCGTCGGGCGATCGAC
>VGOZ01000169.1 GCA_016875715.1 Chloroflexota bacterium
TACGGTGAACGAGGACGTTGCCGGCGCACGTCGACGGGGTGGTCTTGGTGCGCTGCATTCCCTGGCGGCTCGGGGCGGCAGCAACCCGATGCGACGGCGAGGCGGATGCGGGGGGCGCTGCTGTCCGCCCGCCCGACAGGCAGCGAGGCCTCGGCGATCTCGACACGACCATCCCAAAGGTCACTGGAGTCTGCCTAACGTACTGGCGCTAACCCGCGGGCGCAAACGGCAACGGCGGAGGACGGCGGCTGCAGGCTCGCCGCAGCGAGGGCTGGCAGATTGGAGGAGGCGCCCGCCGGGTTCAGCGGCTGGTTAGGAAGCGACGCAGGACGCGTCGTGCGGGACGAGGTACGCGGCCTTACTGGTCGGGAGCCCTTCGGGATGGAAGGCGGTGGCGACCTCGGAGCGGCGCGAGCCTTCAGGTCGCGATCCTCCTTCGCAGCCCCGAGATGCTCACGGTGAACGAGGACGTTGCCGGCGCAGGTCGACGGGATGGTCTTGGTGCGCTGCATTCCTGGCGGCTCGGGGCGGCAGCAACCCGATGCGACGGCGAGGCGGATGCGGGGGGCGCTGCTGTCCGCCCGCCCGACAGGCAGCGAAGCCTCGGCGATCTCGACACGACCATCCCAAGGGTCACTGGAGGCTGCCTAACGTAGCGCTGTTACAGCGCCTTTTCATGAGGAAGAACACCTGATAGGGAGAGTTCGTGCGAGCTCTCTCTCTCGATCTGCGTGAAAGAATCCTGGGGGCCCTCAAGACCGAGCCGTCGTCGCTGATAGTTGCGAAGCGGTTCGGTGTGAGCGCGAGTTCGGTGCGCAAGCTCCGACTGAAAGTGCAGCGAACGGGCGAGGTAGAGGCGGGCGTTGCGCCGGGTCGTGAACGTCTCGTGCAGGGTGCTGATGAGGAACGGCTGCGCCGACTCGTTCGGCAGTATCCCGACGCCACGCTGAACGTGCTCTGCGAGCTGCTCGCCGACCAGGGCGCGGTCGTGGTCAGCGAGACGACCATGTGGCGACAGCTGGGGCGGATGGGGCTCTCTCTAAAAAAAAGACCCTCCGCGCCATCGAGACGAGTCGGGCGGATGTGATCGCCGCGCGCCAACGCTTCTGCCGACGGATGCTGCGGTGGCCCGTGTCGAGGCTCGTCTTCGTGGACGAAAGCGGCGTGAATCTCTCGCAGACTCGCGCTCAGGCGTGGGGGCCTCGTGGCGAGCGCGTCACCGACCACATCCCCGGTCGTCGGGAGACGTACTCGGTGGTCGCCGCTCTCCGAACGCATGGCGTCGTCGCGCCGATGGTGCTGCCCGGAGCGATGAACACGGACTCGATGCTCGCCTGGGTACACCAGGTTCTCGCGCCTGCGCTCCGCCGAGGCGACATCGTGGTCTGGGACAACGTCGGGTTTCACAACGCGCCGGAGGTCATCGCGGCGGTCCAGAGTCGCGGCGCCCGCGTAGAGTTCCTGCCGCCGTACTCCCCCGACCTCAACCCCATCGAGGAAGCCTGGAGCAAGATGAAGTCGATCCTGCGGGCCGCGAAGGCCCGCGTACGGGACGCCCTCATCGGGGCGCTCGACGACGCTCTCAGCGCCGTCACGCAGTCCGATTGCGACGGCTGGTTCAGGCATGCCGGGTACACGGCCAAGTGATCCAGCTCACTGCAAACCGCTGTAACGCCGGGAGAAACGACCGGAA
>VGOZ01000170.1 GCA_016875715.1 Chloroflexota bacterium
CCGTCGGCCGTCTCGCGGTTGCGCGGATCCAGAACGTGGCCGCCGGCAAGGATCACATCGTATTCAGGCAATCGCTTCTCCAGGTCCCAGGTTGTCGTTTGATCCGCTGGCTTCGGCCCGTAGCGCGAGCCGGGGGTTGGTCAGTCGGTCGCCTCGCGCAGCTCGGGAGGGAGTAGATCTGGTATCCGATCCTCGATCGGGTACCGCGCGCGGCAGCTGGAGCAGGTCAGCTGGCCGGTGATGACCTCACCGTCCTCCTCCTGGCTGGCTTCCAGTACCAGCTCGCTCTTGCACACTGGGCAGGCGAGGATATCTACAAGGGAACGTTTCAAGGCACGCCACCTCCGGGCCCGATCGACATCCGTCTGCCTATCCTATTCAATTCCCGGCACCGGCACGACCTCGCACTCGCATTGGAGCCCACGCATGAAGATCACCTCAGTGAAGACCTTCCGGACATCCACCCCCGTACACAAGACGGCGGGCACCAACTGGACCTTCGTGCGCGTAGACACCGACGCGGGCGTTAGTGGATGGGGCGAAGGCAGCCTGCAGTACAAAGACATGGCGCTCGTCGCCGAAATAGAGGACTTCGGCAGGTTCCTTATCGGCCAGGACCCACGCCGCATCGAGCATATCTGGACCACACTCTATCGAAGGGTCACGTGGACGGGCGGTGCCGTGACGATGTCGGCAATCGCTGCCATCGACCTGGCCCTCTGGGACATCAAGGCGAAGGCGCTCGGCATTCCCGTGTACGAGCTGGCGGGCGGTCGCACGAGAGACGAAGTGCCCGTTTACGCGAACGGCTGGTTCGAAGGGCTCACTGATCCGGTCCCTGGCATCCCCGCGGAAACCTCGGCCCGGCGCGCCTCGCCGGAACGCCACGCCCGGGCGGCGGCGGCTCTCGTCAAGGAAGGGTGGGCCGCGCTCAAGTTCTATCCGTTCGGCGGTCCGCAGGTCATCACGCAGCAAAGAATCTCGGACGGACTCGAACTCGTCCGCGCGGTTCGGGACGCGGTGGGGCCTGGCGTCGAGATCGGCATCGATGTCCGGGCGCGCCTCGACCCATGGAGCGCGGGGCGCGTTGCGCGACTCCTCGAAGAGTTCGATATCGCCTGGCTGGAGGAGCCGATTCTCTTCGACAACGCGGCAGCGTTGGGCGCGTTCGCTCGCTCGATAAGGATCCCGGTCGCGAGTGGTGAGCAACTCTTCAATCGATGGGAGTTTGAGCAGTTGCTCGAACAGAATGCGATCGGGATAGCGCAGCCTGACATCTGCCACGCAGGTGGCTTTTCCGAGCTGCGGAAGATCGCGTCCGCTGCCGAAACGCATTACGTCTCGATCGCCCCTCACAACTCCAACGGACCGATCTCGACGCTCGCCAGCCTGCATCTCGACATGGCGATACCAAACTGCTTCAGGCAGGAGATCTTCGTCAGCTTCGTGGCGCGTTATCGGGAGCTGCTGACCTCGCCGATCTTGATCGCTGATGGGCGTGCCCGTCCGCCCGCCGGACCGCTCTC
>VGOZ01000171.1 GCA_016875715.1 Chloroflexota bacterium
GCCTCCATCCCCGGAATCACCCGATTCCGGATGCCCCTGCCCCGAGCCTCGACGTACCCGTAGTCACGCCGCTGAACGGGACGACCCGCTGCGGCGCGACGCCGCGATATGCCTCACCGCATCAGCATGACACCGGGGCAAGGCCCCGCACATCGAGGACGTCGCCACAGGCCGCCCGGAAATGGTTGACATCCGCCCCGTGGGCGAGCATTCTGCGACGCAGATGGCCGCGCCGGTCCGCTGGTTCACCCCGTACATCACGACCGTCCTCGTTCCGGCCATGGCGGAGTCGTCCTCGGGCCGCTGAGCGAGCAAAGGAGCATCGCGCAGGCTCCGGGGACCGAGAAGCCCCGGGGCCTTTCTCATTCCCGTGAGGAGGAAGGTCCCATGCGCGCGATCGAGGTCGAGAACCTGCGTCGCGACTTCAGGCTCCGGGTACCCAGAACCGGCGGGCTTGGCCCCTTCGCCGACGTCGTGCGTCCCCGCATCCGTGCGGTCACCGCGGTCGACGGCGTCTCGCTCGCGATCGACCCGGGCGAACTCGTCGCCTTCCTCGGTCCGAACGGCGCGGGCAAGAGCACCACGATCAAGATCCTGACCGGCATCCTCCACCCGACGTCCGGTCGGGCGGAGGTACTCGGACTCACGCCCTGGCGCGATCGCGGAAGACTCGCCTACCGGATCGCCGCGGTCTTCGGCCAGCGATCGCAACTGTGGTACCACCTGCCGCCGCGGGATACCTTCGACCTCCTTGCGCGCATCTACGAACTAGATCCGGCGCGCTACCGCCCGCGGATCTCCGATCTCATCGCCCGATTCGAAATCGGCCCTTACCTGGATACACCGGTGCGGCGCCTCTCTCTCGGCGAACGGATGCGCTGCGAGGTTGCGGCCGCGTTCCTCCATCGACCCGAGGTGATCTTCCTCGACGAACCGACCATCGGCCTCGATGTGATCGCACGGCAGCGGATCCGCAATCTGATCCGCGAGGTCAACCGCGACGAGGGCACCACCGTGTTCCTCACCTCGCACGATACCGGTGACGTGGAGCACGTCTGCCGTCGGGCGATCATCGTCAACCACGGGCGGATCGTTGTCGACGCACCGATCGCCCGACTGAAGCGCGACGCACTCCAGAATCGAGTGATCCGCCTCACCTTCGCCACGCCGGTCGACGATCTCACCGTGCTCCATGGGGAGGTGCGCCGCCCCGACCCGTACTCCGCATCCATCGAACTGGACGTAGCTCGCTCTCCGATCGATCGCACGATCGCGGACGTGGTCACGCGGTACCCAGTCCAGGACATCGCGATCGAAGAGCCCCCGCTGGAGCGCGTGATCGCCGCGATCTACCAGCGATCGCGGGATGCAGCATGAGAGCGTTCGATCTCGTGGGAGCGGGAACCCTGGTTCGATCTCTCGCGCGATGGTCGCGCGGCGTCGGCAAGTACGGGGCAATCGCGCGCGCGTCGCTCGCCACCCAGGCCGTGTACCTCGGTGAGGTGGCCGCACGTACGCTGTTCCT